>DATCPD010000269.1:0-5300 GCA_036564325.1 Solirubrobacteraceae bacterium
TCCTTGACCCGACCGAACTCGGCACCCGCGAGGGACTGCTGGTGACCTCGCCGGCCCGCACGGTCTGTGACCTGGCCGCGACCGAGCCGCGCAAGGACGTAGAGCGGGCACTCGAGGAGGCAATCGTTGCTCGCCTGACCACCGAACGCGAGGTCGAAGCGGTGCTCGAGCGTCACGGCAACCGTCCCGGCTCAGCGGTCATGAGGGCGATCCTTCAATCCCAGCGCGGCGCCGGCTTCACCCGCTCCGCCGCCGAGCGCGCGCTGCTCAAGCTGATCGTCGCCGCCCACCTGCCGCCGCCTGAGAAGAATGTCCGCGTGAGCGGGCATGTGGGGGACTTCCTCTGGCGCGCGGAGCGGTTGATCGTCGAGGTCGACGGCTACCGATTCCATGGGCACCGGGCGGCGTTCGAGCGCGACCGCAGACGGGACCAGACGCTGCGCGCTGCGGGATACTCGGTCATCCGGATCACCTGGCGGGCGCTGCAGGAGGAGCCGTTCGGCGTGGTGGCGGACCTCACGCGAGCGCTGACGCGCGCGGCATAGGCGCCCCTCGCGCGTGGCATAGGCGCCCCTCGCGCGCGGCATAGGCGCCCCTCGCGCGCGGCGTGACAAACCCCCTCCGGCGACACCGGAACGGCATGGTCCTCCCCGGCTGCCATGCTACGCCGACGACATGCGGTACTGGGACGCCGTCTTTGCCTTCGTCGTCGCGATGGCGGTCGCGGCGCTGCTGACGCCTCTGGCCGCTCGGCTCGCGCGGCGCGTGGGCGCGCTCTCGATACCGAGCGACCGCGGGCTGGCCACGAGGATGACTCCGCAGTTGGGCGGGCTGGCGATCCTGGCCGGCGTGCTGGTGGCGGCCGTGATCTGGATGCCGGACGAGATCCGGCTGGCGCGGACGGTGGGAGGTCGTCCCGGGTCCGGCGGAACCGTCGACACCTGGGCGATCATCGGCGGCGCGTGCCTGATCGCCCTGGTGGGCGCGATCGACGACGCTCGTGAGCTGAGGCCGCAGTGGAAGCTGCTCGGGCAGGTGGCGGCGGCGGTGATTGCGGTGGAGGGCGGTGCGGTGGTCACCGACGTGACGCTGCCGTTCATCGGCGCGCTGCAGTTCCCGAACACGGGTGGGGTGCTGAGCGCGCTGTGGCTCGTCGGACTGATGAACGTCGTGAACTTCAGCGATGGGGTGGACGGGCTCGCTGCGGGCATCTGCACGATCGACGGGATCGCCTTCTCGGTCATCGCGTTCGACCTCGGCGTGACCTCGGCCGGGGTGCTGGCGGCGCTCACGGCCGGCGCCGCGCTCGGCTTCCTGTTTCACAACTTCCCCCCGGCATCGGTGTTCATGGGCGATTCCGGCGCGAACCTGCTCGGCTACCTGCTGGGGGTAGCGGCGGTCATCGGGAGCCTCAAGACCAACGTCGTGGTCGCCCTGGTTGTGCCGCTGTTCATCCTCGCCGTGCCGTTCCTGGACACCGGCTTCGTCGTCGCCAAGCGGTTGAAGTACCGCCGCAAGCCGTGGTCGGCGGATGCGACGCACTTCCACCATCGAATGGCCAATCTCGGTTTCAGCCCGCGCAAGACGGTGGCCTACATGTACGGCTGGACGCTGGTGCTGGCCGCGCTGGCGGTGGCCCTGCGGATCGTTCCCTACCACGACCACGGTCCGCCGCACCACTACCACCTGGGATGGATCCTGGTCATGGTCGCGCTGGCTCTCCTGGCGCTGGCGGCGAGCGTGTATCTCGTCTTTGTGCTGGAGATCGTGAAGTTCAGGACGCGGCGGGCGCGGGAGCTGAGGATCGAGGATCCCGACACCTCCGAGCACGAGATCGACGAGCGGGTCCGAACCGACCTGGAGACGGGCGAGTTCGACCGCGTGAGATAGTGCTCACGGTGGAGAAGGCCAACCTCGACGCCCTGCCCTCGTTCACAACGCTCGACGGATCGCAGATCCGAGAGCTGGCCGGACCGGCGTGGACCCCGGCTGAGCGTCAGAGCCTCGCCGAGGCCACCGTTCCGCCCGGCGGGGAGACCGCGGAGCACCTGCATCCGGGCACCGAGGAGCTCTACTACTTCGTCGCCGGCGCCGGCCGGATGCGGTTGGGCACCGAGGAAAGCGACGTGATCGCCGGGGATTGCGTGGTGATCCCACCGGGTACTGCGCACAAGCTGTGGAATCCGGGGGAGAAGTCGCTCATCCTGTTGTGCTGCTGCGCGCCGGCGTACTCGGACGACGACACCGTGATGACGGGACGCTGAGCTGAAGGGCCTGACCAGGATCGAGGTCGCGGCCCTGGCCGTGATCGCAGTGGTCGCGGCCTTGGCCGGGGTGGCGCGCTACGCACATGGCTTTCCGCACATCCCGGCGTTCGTGCTGGCCACGCTCGCGCTGGCCGGGCTGGCGTGGATCGTCTCGTTCTCGACCGAGCAGGTCGGGCACAAACTGGGCCCCGCCGTCACGGGCGTGATGCACTCGACGCTCGGCAATCTGCCCGAGTTCTTCGTCGTGCTGTTCGCGCTCCAGGCCGGCGAGAAAGTCGTGGCCGAGACGGCGATTCTCGGTTCGATCCTGGTCAACGCGCTGTTCGTCCTGGGCCTGGTGATAGTGGCCGGCGCGCGCCGGGAGCCCGATGGGATCATGCGCTTCAGCCCCCGGCTGCCCAACGACACCGCCACGCTGCTGCTGGTCTCGTCGTTCATCATCGTGCTCGTCGGCCTGACCGATTCCTCCCAGGATGCGGCCAGCCACCACACCAGGACGATCTCGATCATCGGCGCCGCGGCGATCCTGGTCGTCTACGGAACCTGGCTTCGCCAGTACCTGCGATCCGAGGACGTGCCCGAGCGCGGCGGGGCCAAGGCCCGGCTGCCGACGGCCACGAGCGTTCCCCTGCTGGCCATCGGGGCAGTGGGGTCCGCGTTCGTGTCCGACTGGTTCGTCCATGCACTCCAACCGACGATTCACACCCTGCACATTTCTCAGGCGTTCGCCGGCCTCGTGATCGTGGCCATCGCCGGGAACGCGGTCGAGAACGTCGCGGGGATCTTCCTGGCCAGCAAGGGGAGGGCGGAGCTGGCGATCGCGGTGGTCAAGAACTCGGTGGCGCAGATCGCGGCGTTCCTGTATCCGGCGCTCGTACTCGTGTCGCTGCTCACCTCGACCCACCTGACGTTCGCGATCGCGCCCGTGTACATCGGGGCGCTGCTCGGCACGTCGGTAATCGTGTGGCAGATCACCGGAGACGGCGAGGCCACGGTGTTCGAGGGCTCGGCCCTCATCGCCACGTTCGTGATCCTGGCCACCGTGGCCTCGTTCGAAGCCTGAGGCCAGGGCGGAGGTGCTATTCTGACGTTTACGTAAGAATCAGTTTCGAACGAGAGGACGGGCCTCCGCTGTCAACGACCGAAGCACCAACTCGCAGCAGTGTGGCGACGCCCCCCGGTGCCCGGCGCCGCCTCGGCGTCAACCAGGACCACGACAATTACAAGTGGTGGGCCCTCTCGTGCACCAGCCTCGGCATGCTGCTGGCGACGATCAACTCGGGGACGCTGATCATCGCGCTCCCCGATCTCGAGCGGAGCCTCCACACCAGCCTGCTGGAGCTCGTGTGGGTGATTCTCGTCTACATGATCGCCTCGACGGTGCTGGTGCTGAGCGCAGGCCGGCTGTCGGACCAGTTCGGGCGCAAGCAGGCCTATATCGGCGGCTTTCTGATCTTCGCCTTCGCCTCGCTGGGCGCGGGCTTCGCCGCCAACGGGACACAGCTGATCCTGTGGCGGATCCTCCAGGGCATCGGCGGCGCGTTCCTGTTCGCCAACGCCGGCGCGATCGTCACCGACTCGTTCCCGCGCGAGCAGCTCGGACTGGCGATGGGCACGAACACGATGGTCGCGGCCGTCGGGCTGGTCATCGGTCCGGTGCTCGGCGGCGCGCTGGTGGCGATCTCGTGGCACTGGGTGTTCTGGTTCAACGTCCCGTTCGCGCTGGCCGGATGCGCGTGGGCGTGGAAGATCCTCCACGAGATCAGCGGCCGCTCGGAGGATCGGCGATTCGACTTCGCCGGCACGGTGACCTTCCTGATCGGGCTGACCGGGCTCGTGCTCGGCATCTCCAAGGGAGGCATCTCCGGCTGGGGCTCTCCGGTTGTCGTCGGGGGGCTGATCGCGGCGGCGGTGCTGCTGCCCGCGTTCGTCGTCATCGAGCGCCACCATCGCGCGCCGATGCTCGACCTCTCGATCTTCTCCAACCGGCTGTTCTCGGCCGCCGCGGCGGCGGCCTTCATCAACGGCTTGGCGCGCTTTGCCCTGATGTTCGTGTTCGTCTTCTACTTCCAGGGCGTGCAGGGGGATTCGCCGATCCTGGCCGGGATCAAGCTCGCGCCGCTGGCGCTCGGCATGCTCGTGTCCTCGCCGCTGGCGGGGATCTGGGCCGATCGCCGCGGCTCCCGGTCGATGGCCGTGGCCGGGATGATCGTGACGGCGCTCGGGCTCGCGCTGATGACCACCCTGGGCCGTGAGACCACGTACGTGGCCAGCGGCATCTACATGTTCATCGTCGGCATCGGCTCGGGCATGTTCAACTCGCCCAACACCGCGGCGATGATGGGCACGGTGGCGGCGCACCGGCGCGGCATCGCGGCCGGCGCCCGGGTGCTGGTGCAGAACACCGGCGCGGTCATCTCGATCGCCTTCGTGCTCGCCGTCGTCACCTCGTCCGTGCCCAAGAACGTCCTGTTCAAGGTGTTCTCAGGGTTGGCCAATCACATCTCCAACACCCAGCTGACCCCGTTCATCTCGAACATGCACACCGCGCTGTGGACTCTGGCCATCATCTCGGGCCTCGGAGCGTTCGTGGCCGCGGCGCGTCCCAAGGACAGCAAGTCCAGTGCGACCAAGGCCGAGCCGCAGGTCGCGGTCTCGTGAGCACCACGGCGCAGCGGCCCCTGCGGATCGGTGAGGTGGCGGAGCTCACGGGCACCACGCCGCGCACGATCCGCTACTACGAGGAGATCGGGTTGCTCCCCGGCGCGGCCGACCGGCCGCAGGGCCAGCATCGCTGCTACACCTCCGGCGACGTCGAGCGGATCAACGAGATCGTCCGTCTCCGTGACCTGCTCGGGCTGTCCCTGGAACAGGTCTCGAAGCTGCTGGAGGCCGAGGTCGCGCGGGCGGAGCTGCGGCGGGAGTACGCGCAGACCGACGACCCGGCGCAGCGGCGCGGGATCCTCGAGCAGGCGCTCGGCCACATCGGCACGCAGCTCGAGCTGGTGCGCGGACGCCGAGCCGAGCTCCACC
>DATCPD010000016.1:0-11713 GCA_036564325.1 Solirubrobacteraceae bacterium
AGCGCCGACGAGGTCCGCGCGCAGCTTCCGGTGCCCGCGCGCGACGCGGCCGCGCTGCCGGAGGGGCTGGTGCTGCAGGAGGCCTTCGACGTCCACGGATCCGAGCTGTTCGCCGCCGGCGCGGTCACTCCCCAGTCCCGCGCGTCGATGCTGGTGGCGCGGGTGCTGGCGCCGGCCCCAGGCTCCCGCGTGCTTGACCTGTGTGCCGCCCCCGGCGGCAAGACCACCCATCTGGCGGCGCTGATGGGCGATCAGGGGACGATCGTCGCGGTCGAGCGTCATCCCGGGCGGGCGCAGGCGCTCGAGCGGACCTGCGCGCGGATGCATGCGGGCTGCGTGGCCGTGGACGTGGCGGATGCCTCGCAGCCGCGACCCGAGGCCGGCTACGACTGCGTGCTGGTCGATCCTCCATGCAGCGGCCTGGGGACGCTTCAATCCCGGCCGGACCGTCGCTGGCGGGCCAGTCCGGAGGCGATCATCGAGCTCGCCCGCCTTCAGCGCGGGATTCTCGGCGTTGCCGGAGACGCGACGGCACCGGGTGGCGCGCTCGTGTACTCGGTCTGCACGATCTCCCGAGAGGAGAGCGAGGACGTGGTCGAGGCGTTTCTCGGCTCGCATCCGCACTTCGGACTCGAGGACCTCCAGGCCGAGTATCCGCAGTGGCGCCACCCCGTCGCCGGCTCCTGTCTCCAGCTGACCCCGCACCGCGATCGCACCGACGGATTCTTCATCGCGAGGTTCCGCCGGAGATAAGGTGCCCGCGCCTGGTTAACCTTCAGGGTCGGTCGTGACAGATCAAACGGTCAAGCTCGGTCCAGAATGCCCCAGCTGCGGGGAGCCGTGGCTCCGCCCGACCGCGGTGCCAGGGCGCTATCGCTGCGTCTACTGCCTGCAGCGCTACGAGCTGGTGTCCGTATGTCCGAACTGCGGCGAGCACTCGACGATCGTGCGCATGTCGAGCACCGCGATCGTGGCCTGCAATCACTGCCAGGGCAGCATGCTCCGGGCGGTTTAGGCGGTGACGGCTGACCGGTTGCACGAGCTCCACGTCGCCCCGTCGATCCTGTCGGCGGACTTCTCGCGTCTGGGCTCCCAGGTCGATGAGGTGCTGGCGGCCGGCGCGCGGGTCATCCACGTGGACGTCATGGACGGACACTTCGTGCCGCCGATCACCTTCGGGCCTCCCGCGGTCAGCGCGCTGGCCGACCGGATCCACGCCGCCGGCGCGATCATCGACGTGCACCTGATGATCGAGCGGCCCGAGCGCCAGATCAGCGAGTTCGCCCGGGCGGGCGCCGACAGCATCACGATCCACGTCGAAGCGACCCCGCATCTGCACTACGCCCTGGCCGAGATCCGCGAAGCAGGCTGCACGGCGGGGGCGGCCGTGAATCCGGGCACTCCGCCCGAGAGCCTCGCCGAGGTGGCCGGCGAGGTGCTCGACCTCGCGCTGTGCATGAGCGTGAACCCGGGCTGGGGCGCGCAGAAGTTCATCGCCGGCTCGGTCGGGAAGCTCGAGCGGATGCGCGCGGCGCTGCCCGAGCGGGTCGCCCTGGAGGTCGACGGCGGCATCGCGTCAGGGACCGCCCGGTCGGTGGTCAGCGCGGGCGCCAACCTGCTCGTCGCGGGCTCCGCCGTGTTCGGCTCGGACGATCCGGCCGCCGCCTACGAGGCGATCGTGCAGGCCGCAGCCGGGCGTTGAGAAGCCGTCACAGGAGGGTCCTGGTGGCGGGATCTGAGGGTGCACGAGGTTTCCCGCAGGCGTCTACGCTTTGCTGTACGGTCCCCCGCCATGCTTCTCGGACGAAGGACCTCAACCATCTTCGGCGTGCTCGCAACCTCGGTTGCCCTGGCCGCCTGCGGGAGCTCCAGCAGCTCGTCCGGGGTCAGCCCCGCCGCCTACGTGAAATCCATCTGCCAGGCCGTCGGGCCGTTCGAGAAGGACGTTCAGAGCCGCAGCAACTCTCTGAATCTCGCCGCCGTCAAGAGCCCGGCGGAGGGCAAGACGGCCCTCCAGGGCTTCCTCAACGCCGTCGCGGCCGACACCGACACCGCGGTGAACAAGCTGAAGGGTGCCGGAGCGCCGACCGTGACCAACGGCAAGCAGATCGCGACCGCGATCGTGAGCGCCTTCACGCAGCTCCGAAGCGCCCTCGGCCAGGCCGCGACTTCGGCCGGCTCGCTGCCGACGACCAGCCCCACCGCGTTCAAGACCGCGGCCAACACCCTCGGAACCAACGTCCGCAACTCGATGAGCGGCATCGGCTCGAGCCTCGGCGGGCTCAAGAGCCCCGCGCTCGAGAGCGCGGCCAAGAAGGAGCCGACCTGCCAGAACCTCGGCGCGTAGGCGCCTAGGTTCGTGTCCGCGGTCCGCCCTGGTGGGCCGGGGTGGTCGGTCTGGTGCGCGGGCGTCTCTTGCGGGCCCAAGGAACTGCGCATCTGAGGGGTGCGTTTCGCTCGGGCCCTGCGTGGTTCCGCTCGCGCCGGGCGGCGCCCAGCTCCTCCGGCCCGCGCAGCCTGAACAGCACGACAATCGGTGCAGACCCGGCGTGGTCTGACGCGTTGTTCATGAGATGGATGAACAGCTCGGCAGACCGGAACCGCGCGGCCGCGATTGTCGCCTTGTTCACGTCTCTGGCCGGCCGGGAACGACCAAAACGCGACAATGACGACCGCCCTCGCCCGTGCGATGCGCGTTGTGGTCGTAGAGCGACCAAAACGCTCCATCGGTCCGGGGACAGGCGACGCTTGTCACGTAAAGGTCGTCATCCGCGCACGCGCCGCGGGGCGGGGCAGGGAAGGCGCCCACGGAGCCACCCCCGCCACGTACACGCCACACCTCACCGCGCTTAAGCCGCAGTTGCCTTTGCATCGTCGACCCGCGCCGGCCCTCGCCGGTACACCGCCCACAGCAGGCCACACAGGACCAGTGCGGCCACGAAGTAGCCGACCTCGACGCGCGTGACCTCGGACGTGATCGTGGGCGTGGCGACGAAGATCACGAACAGAACGGCCGCGATCATCCAGCCGGCGGCGGCCAGCCCCGCGCGGCCGCGGGCCAGGGCGGCCTGGTTGAGCGTGCCGGCGACCAGGTGCAGTCCCATTCCGAGGGCCACCACGGCCAGCCCGAAGCGGCCGTAGTGGAAGCCCTTGTTGCCGAGCAGCGCGGTCATCACGAACGGACCGACCGCGAGCAGGCCGATCGCCACCGCACTGGCGAATCCGGCGATGACCAGCACCGTGAGGCGGATCGCGCGGTTGAACTCGTCCGAGCTCTCGCGCGCCTCGAGGCCGGCGAGATGCGGGAGGATCGAGGTCTGGATGGCCTGGAACAGCTGCAGGGGCGCGCGGACGATCAGCAGCACGTTGAACACGAAGCCCGCCAGCGCTCGGCCCGAGGTCTGGTTGACGATCAGCACCGCGGCGTTCATCAGGGTCTGCTCGGCCAGCATGATTCCCACCACCGCGACGGCAAATCCGCTGCCGTGCCTTAGCGACAGGTCCGACGAGGCCTCCTCGACGGCGGCGTGGGCCGGCCCCTCACGCGCCGCGTCGGCGGCCGGCAGGCCGGGAGGGGCAACATGCTTGACCCGTGAGAAGGCAAACGGGATCACCGACAGGGAGACGAACGGTGCGACGGCCATTCCGAGGCCGACGGCGCCCTGACCGGAGCCGATCCCGACCGCTACCGCCAGCGCGAACAGAAAACGGCTGGTCGCCTCGAGGAAGACGAGGCCGCCATAGAGCGCGAAACGCTGGTGGCCGGCCAGCCAGCCGCGCGCGAAATAGCTGGCCCCGTAGGCCAGGACGCCGACCACGAGAATCCAGTAGAGCGAGCTACTGCCGTCGAACAGCCCGCGCTCGATCCGGCGGCGCAGGATCAGCGCCGCGGTGAGGAACAGGGCGGCGAAACCGAGCTGGATCATTGCCGGCACCCGCAGCGGGTGGCCTTCCAGCCCGCGCGCGCGGCGGTCGGCGATCGTGCGGGAGAGCAGTTGCTCGACCGGCCGGTAGATGACCGACAGGATCACGAACATCAGCGACCAGCACAGCGACACCCGTCCGTAGGCGCGCTGGTCCAGGATGTGGCTGGCGGTGGCCAGATAGGCGAAGGTGAAGATCCCCGTCGAGGCGATCCCGATCGACAGGACGCGCGCTCCGGACGCGTAGGAATTGCCGCCGCCGGCCGGCGCTCCCCCGTTGGGTGAGGCGGCCTCTCCGTCAACGGTTGCAGTCGCCGTGGCGGCCTGCGGCCCGCGGCCTCCGACGCCGCGCATCAGCCCACTCGCACCAGCAGCATCGTCCAGGGGAACGGCGAACGAGCCTCGACGACCTCGCCATGGCGCTCGAGCAGCGAGACGAACCCGCGCTTGGACCAGTGGTTGACGTGGCCGGGGGTATTGCCGAGCTGGCGCACGTACGCGCCTCTGGCGACGTTGAGCATTCGCCACAACGGCTCGTGGGGGACCGAGACGAGGAGGTGGCGCGCGGCGACCCGCGCCATCTCGGCGACCGTCTGCTCAGGGTCAGGGATGTGTTCCAGCGCCTCGATCGCCGCCACCAGATCCAGCTCCCCGGCTGCGAACGGAAGCGTCCGCTCGGCGGCGGCGACGGTGACGAACTCCAGGTTGGGCCGCCGGTGGCGTGCCCATTCCGCTCGCAGCTTCGGATCCTCCAGGTCGAGGCCGACGACGCGGCGCTCGCCCAGCCGCGCCGCCCACTGGGCCGTCAACACCCCTTCGCCGCAGCCGACGTCGAGCACCGAGGTCGGGGCCGAGCGCGTGAACAGCTCGTCGAGCGTGTGCTCGAACCCGGCCATCAGGCGGCGCACGACCGGGTTGCTCGACCCGTACTTGTCGAACGTGTTCCCGGTTGGCACCTCCGGATGCCCGGCCGCGACGCCGCCGGCCGACGTCATACCTCGAGGGCCTCGCGGTCCGACTGCTCGCGAGCGCCACCGGGTTCATAGTGCGAGGGCTCCACGCCGAGTTGGAGCTCGATCCGCCGCACGCGCTCCAGCGTTCGCTGCGAGAGCGTCCGCTGGGCGTCGAGCAGGTCACCGATGACGCCCAGGGATCCCAGCAGCATGGCCGCGTTGAACAGCACGGCGCCGAGGATCAGCGACTGGATGTGGCCGCGACCGTGGCCGGCGATGAAGTAGACGAGGAAACGCAGAAACACGGCCAGCGCGGCGACGCCCACCACGGCCGCCCCCGCCCAGAACACCTTCAGCGGCTCGTATTGGGAGTAGATCCGGAAGATCGACAGGGCATTGCGGCGCACGTAGCTGGCCGTCGACGGGAACAGCCGGGACTCTCGCGTCTTGGGATTTGTGCCAACCGGAACGTGATCGAGGGCGACCAGCAGCTTCCCCGCCTGGATGATCGTCTCCAGCGTGTAGGTGAACTTGGAAACGGCCTGCATCTGCAGGGCGGCCTCCCGGTTGTAGGCGCGGAACCCGGACGTGGTGTCGGGAATCTCGGTCTGCGAGGCCTGGCGGACGACCCATGAACCGAGCCGTTGCAGCAGCTTCTTGCGAGCGGAGAAATGCTCGATCTTGTGCACCTGCCGGTCGCCGACCACCATGTCCGCCTCACCACGGAGAATCGGGGCCACGAGCTTGGGTACGTCTCCGCCCTCATATTGGTTGTCCGCGTCGGTGTTGACGATCACGTCAGCCCCGAGCTTCAGGCCGGCGTCGAGGCCCGCCTGGAAGCCGGCCGCGAGCCCCTTGTGGTTGGTCAGCCGGACGACGTGATCGACGCCGGCCGCGCGCGCGACCTCGATCGTCCGGTCGGTCGAGCCGTCGTCGATGATCAGCCACTCGACGACGTCGAATCCAGGCACGTTCCTGGGGAGGTGACTCAGCGTCAACGGAAGCTGCGCCTCCTCGTTGAAACACGGAATCTGGATGATCAGCTTCATGAAATCGCTTCCGCTCGCCCGGCTGGTAAACGAACGCTCCGCACGATCGAGCGTCCCACGGCAAGCGCGGTCAACCACACGGTAGCGGGATACTCGTAGCGAACATGGAGACGGCGACGATCACGCGTCCCGGCCCGGCGCACCCATTGACAGCGCGTCCGGCGCCGCCGTCGCGCTCTGCGCGGCGCGGCGGCGCGGCGGCGCGTGCCCGCGCGCGTCATCTGCACCGCCCAGCCCTGCTGATCCTGCTCGTGAGCACGTTCCTGCTTCGCCTGTGGGGCATCAAGCAGGGGCTGCCGTACAGCTACAACGTCGACGAGGCGACTCATTTCGTTCCGCGGGCGGTGGCGTTCTTCTCGCACGACCTGAACCCGCATTACTTCCTCAACCCGCCGGCGTATTCCTACCTCCTGCACATCGTGTTCGAGCTGTGGTTCGGGGGCTCGGACGCCGTCAGCCGGGCCTACGCCACCCACCCGACCGAGATCTACGTCGTGGCCAGAGTGGTGGCAGCGGTGCTCGGCACCGCGGCGGTGGGGCTGACGTACCTGGCCGGGGCACGCTTCTTCAACCGCACCGTCGGGCTGCTGGCCGCGGCGATCTTCGGCTTCTCGTTCCTGCCGATCTTCTACAGCCACCTCGCGCTCAACGATGTGCCCACGCTCGCGCCCGTCGCGCTGTCGCTCTACGGCATCGCCGGGGTGATGCGCCGGGGACGGTGGCGCGACTACGTCGTGGCCGGGCTCGGGATCGGCCTCGCAGCGGCGACGAAATACACCGGCGGGATCACCTTGCTGTGTCTCGTCGCGGCCTTCGTGTGCGACGGCGCCGGGGGCGGCGTGTGGATCGCGGCACGCCGGTTCGCGGTCGCGCTGGTGATTGCGTTGGCCGCCTTCGTCGTGGCCAACCCGTACTCCGTCCTCGACTTCTCTTCGTTCCAGTACGGCGTCTCCTCTCAGGCCTCGCTGGCCGCGGGCCAGGACCCAGTCAAGCTGGGAACCGTTCCCGGCAGCGGGATCGGCTACTACCTGTGGACCTTCACCTGGGGCTTTGGCTGGGGGCCCAGCCTGGCCGCGCTGGGCGGCGCGGTGCTGCTGCTCGCGCGGCGCCGGCTGGCGATGGCCCTGGTGCTGCTGCCGGCGCCGATCGCGTTCATCATCTTCATGGGCGGCCAGCAGCGCTTCTTCGGCCGCTGGCTGATGCCGATCTTCCCACTGGTGGCGATCCTCGGCGCCTACGGCGCCATCGAGCTGGCTCGGTGGTTGATCAGGGCCCGCCGGGTCCCGGTGGCGCTGGCCGCCGCGCTGGTCGTGGCGCTGCTGCTGACCCAGAGCCTCGTCGCCGTGATCCACGACGACGCGGTGCTTTCGCGGCCGGACACGAGGAACCTGGCGCGCCAGTGGATGGTGGGTCACGTTCCCGCCGGCGCGAAGGTCGTGATCGAGCCGGTGGTGGCCGACAACTGGGCTACCGATGTGGGCGTGGCGCTGCCGTGGACGCCGAGCGGCGACCGCTGGTATCGCTACGCGACGTGGCTCACCGACGTCGACACCCAGGGCCGCCAGCTCCCCGCCGGCCAGCGGCGCTACGTGTTCGTGGATCAGTACGAACGGACCTTGCGCCCGGCGCTGCTGAACGAGTACGTCGCGAGCGGCTACTGCTGGCTGGTCGTCGGCTCGCTCCAGGCCGGCCGGGCCTTCGCGCAGCCACGGGCCGCCCCGGCGGCGGTGGCCTACTACGCCGAGCTCGCCAACCGGGCCCAGCTGGTCTACCACGTGAGCCCGTTCGCGTCCGACGCGCGCCCGGTGCCGTTCAGCTTCGACCGGTCGATCGACTACTTCCCGCGCCAGTATCACCGGCCCGGTCCGGAAATGAGCGTGTACCGCCTCCGTGGCGGTAAATGCGGCAGCAGCTGAGTCGCGGCGCCGCCGAGCTTCCGGCGATGTCAGGGCACGATCGGCGCGCCCTATGCTCTGATTAGCCCATGGCGCTGAAGACCGATATCGATCGCCGGCTGCTCGCCCGCGCGGTGAAGATCGCCGAGGGGGGACGTGGCCGCGTCAGCCCGAACCCGCTGGTCGGAGCCGTCGTCGCGTTTGACGACGAAGCGGTCGGCGAGGGCTACCACCGTGAGATCGGAGGTGCCCACGCGGAGGTGGAGGCGATTCGCGACGCCGATCGAGACCTCAGCGGCGCGACGCTGTACGTGTCGCTCGAGCCGTGCTGCCACCACGGGCTGACGCCGCCCTGTACCGACGCGATCCGGACCGCCGGCATCGGACGGGTCGTCGTAGCCTCCGAGGATCCCTCGGAGCACGCGGCCGGCCGCGGACTCGGGATCCTCCGAGACGAGGGAATCGAGGTGGTGCTGGCGGATGGGGAGATCGCCGCACAGGCGAGGCTGCTCAATCAGCCGTTTCGCAAACACGCCCGGACGGGGCGGCCGTGGGTGCTGTTCAAGTCGGCGATGTCGCTCGATGGGAAGGTCGCCACCCGCGGCGGTGACTCGAAATGGATCTCTGGTGAAGCGAGCCGCGAGCTGGCCCACCATTGGCGGGCGGAATGCGACGCCGTCGCGGTCGGGATCGGGACAGCGCTGGCCGACGACCCGCTGCTGACCGCGCGCGTGCAGGGCGTGACGCGCCAGCCACGCCGGATCGTGTTCGACTCGCTCGCGAGGCTGCCGCTGGACGCGAACCTCGTCCGGGACGCACACCACAGCCCGCTCACCGTGGTCGTGTCACGGGCGGCCCCCCGGGCCGCCACCGACGCACTCGAGACCCATGGGGTCGAGGTGATAGTCGCCCCGGGCGAGAACGAACCCGCTCGCGTTCGCTCGGCGCTCGAGCAGCTCGGGGCAGCGGGCGTCACCTCGGTTCTGCTCGAGGGCGGACCGCATCTCGCCGGAGTGTTTCTCGATGCCGGCGAGGTCGACGAGATCCGGTTGTTCCTGGCGCCGCTGGTGCTGGGCGGCCGCACTGCGCGGGACCCCCTCGAAGGTGAGGGCGTCGAGGCGATCGCCGACGCCGTGCGGGCGCTCACGCTCGATTGCGAGCGCCACGGCGAGGACCTGTTGATCTCCGCCCGGATCAAGGAGTGGTAGGTGTTCACGGGGCTCGTCGCCGGACTCGGAGAAGTGCTGGCCTGCGAGCGCACTGAGGAGGGCCTGCGGCTGCAGATCGCGTCCTCGCTGATCGGAGACGTGCGCGAAGGCGACTCGATTGCCGTCAACGGCGTCTGCCTCACCGCGAGCGCCGTCACCTCCACCGGGTTTGCCGCCGAGGTGATGAACGAGACGCTGCACCGGAGCTCGCTGCAGAACATCGATGCCGGCGCGGAGGTCAACCTCGAGTTGCCGCTGCGCCCCGCCGACCGCCTCGGCGGCCACATCATGCAGGGGCACGTCGACGGCACGGGCACGATCTCTGGGCAGGTGCAAGACGGCTTCGCCCGCCGCGTGCAGATCGACGCCTCGGACGAGGTGCTGCGCTACGTCGTGGAGAAGGGATCGATCGCTGTGGACGGCGTCTCGCTGACGGTGGCCGCGGTCGATGACCGATCATTTACCGTCTCCTTGATTCCGGAAACGCTGCAGAGAACCAATCTCGGCAAGGCGCAGACTGGCGACAGAGTGAACCTGGAGGTCGACGTGTTGGCCAAGTACGTGGAAAAGTTGGTGAGACGATGAGCGCAACCAAGACACCGTTCGCGACGATCGAGGATGCGATCGAGGACATCCGGATGGGCAAGATGGTCATCGTCTGCGACGACGAGAATCGCGAGAACGAGGGCGATCTGACGATGGCCGCTCAGTTCGTCACGCCCGAGGCGATCAACTTCATGGCCAAGGAGGGTCGCGGACTGGTCTGCCTGGCGCTGACGCCGGAGCGCTGCGATGAGCTCGGCCTCGACCTGATGGCGGCCAAGAACGAATCGGCATTCGAGACAGCGTTCACGGTCTCGATCGAGGCACGCTCCGGCGTGACCACGGGCATCTCCGCCGCCGACCGCGCGCGCACGATCCAGGTGGCGATCGATCCCAACGCGGGTCCGCGGGAGCTGGTTCAGCCCGGCCACGTGTTCCCGCTCAAGGCCAAGGCCGGCGGCGTACTCGAACGCGTCGGGCAGACCGAGGCCGCGGTCGACCTGGCGCGGCTGGCCGGCCTGAATCCGGCCGGCGTGATCTGCGAGATCATGAACGACGACGGCTCGATGGCCCGCGTCCCGGACCTCGAGCCGTACTGCCGGCGTCACGGCCTGAAGATGATCACCGTGGCCGATCTGGTGGCCTACCGCCGCCGCCACGACAAGCTCGTCGAGCGCGTCGTCGCCACGAAGCTCCCAACCGCATATGGATCTTTCGTCGCGGTCGGATACCGGTCGCTGGTCGACAACAAGCACCACGTTGCGCTGGTCAAGGGCGAGGTTGACGGCGCCGAGGACGTGCTCGTGCGCGTGCACTCGGAGTGCCTGACCGGGGACGTATTCCATTCGCTGCGCTGCGATTGCGGCGAGCAGCTGGAATCCGCACTGTCGATGATCGAGCAGGAGGGTCGCGGGGTGCTGCTGTATCTCAGCCAGGAGGGGCGAGGCATCGGCCTGCTGAACAAGCTCCGCGCCTACAAGCTCCAGGAGGAAGGACTCGACACCGTCGACGCCAACCTCCGCCTCGGCCTGCCGGTCGATCTGCGCGACTACGGTATCGGCGCCCAGATCCTCGTCGACCTCGGCCTGACCGGCATCCGCATCCTCACCAACAACCCAAAGAAGATCTCCGGGCTGGCGGGTTACGGGCTGTCGGTCACCGACCAGGTCCCGATCGAGCACGTGTCCAACCCCCACAACGTGGCCTACCTGCGCGCCAAGCGAGAGCGGATGGGGCACACCCTGCACCACCAGGGACTCGCGCTCGACGAGGAGATGCTCCACGAGGAGCAGGAGCACGACCGGGCCCGCGACGATGAGCATTGAGGGCCGGGTCGCGCTGTGCGTGGCCCGGTTCTATGTCGAGCTGGCGGACAAGCTGGAAGCCGGAGCCAGGGCCGCCCTGAGTGAGGCCGGCATCGACGAGGTCGACCGCTTCGATGTGCCCGGCGCCTTCGAGCTGCCGCTGGCGGCCAAGTACGCCGCCGAGTCAGGCCGCTACGTCGCGGTCGTGTGCCTCGGGGCGGTGATCCGGGGTGAGACCGACCACTACAACTACGTCTGCGGCGAGGCGGCCCGCGGGATTCAGCAGGTACAGCTCGGGACCGGCATCCCCTGCGGTTTCGGGGTGCTGACCGTGGACACGATCGAACAGGCCCTGGACCGCGTCACCGGCGGCTCCAAGCGCGACACCGGTGCCCACGCGGTCGAGGCCGTCCTCGCGACGCTGACGGTCAAGCAGGAACTCATCTCAAGGCGCGGGCGGACCGGCTTCGCGGCCTGACCGGGCGGACGCGAACGGCGCGCGTCAGTCGCCGCCGCCACCGCCGCCGCCGCCGCCGCCGTGGCCCTTGGCGTGGCCGTTGCCGGCACCCGTTGCGTTGACCTGCGTTCCGATCGCCCGGAGCGCCAGCTGCAGTTCCTGGCGGACGACGTCGGTCTGATTGGGGATCTGCAGCCGCCGCTGGAGGACCACCGCGGCCGCGCGCGGATCCCCGGCCAGACGCAGCGAGTGCCCGAGGTCGTATAGCGCGTAGGCGTAGGTGAGTCCCGACCCGGGGCCGGACGCGACCGCCTGGCGCAACACGCCAATCGCGCCGCCGTAGTCGCCGTTCACCATCAGCTGGTGTCCACGGGCCTCGAG
>DATCPD010000043.1:0-8257 GCA_036564325.1 Solirubrobacteraceae bacterium
CGCACGGGCTTCCGCGGCGGCGGCGGCGGGTCCGTACTCGTGGGCCGAGGCGGCGCGAAGGACGCTGGCGGTCTACCGCGCGGCCGGAGCGTAGGCCGTACTTCACAATCCGCCGCCGTGGACGCTCCTTCGATCGTGTTCTGGCTTTCCGTGGCCCTGCTGCTCTACGCCCATGCCGGCTACGCGGCGCTGCTGGCGCTGCTGGCCAGGCTGCGCCGCGGCCCGTCGCTTGCGCTCGGGGATGCGGATTGGCTGCCCCCGGTGACGGTGATCGTGGCAGCCTTCGCCGAGCAGGAGGTGATCGCGGGACGCGTCGCGAACCTCCGCCAGCTCAGTTACCCCGCGGACCGGGTCGAGGTGATCGTCGCCTGCGATGGCTCCCCCGATGCGACAGCGGCCCGGGCCAAGGCGGCGGGCGCCGACATCGTGCTCGAGCTCGAGCGGGGCGGGAAGATCCGCGCCCAGGACGCGGCGGTCGCGCGGGCGCGGGGGGAGATCGTCGCCTTCTCGGACGCCAATGCGCTCTGGGACCCGGGGGCGCTGAGGAGTCTCGTAGCGTGCTTTGCCGATCGGCGCGTCGGATACGTGTGCGGCGACGTGCGCTTCGTCAACGAGCGCGGCACCAACCAGGAGGGTCTGTACTGGCGTTACGAGATGGCCCTGCGCCGGCTGGAATCCCGGGTGCGGTCGGTGACCGGCGGCAACGGCGCGATCTACGCGACGCGTCGCGAGTCCTACATCGTCGTCGATCCGATCATGGGACACGATCTCTCGTTCCCCTTCAACATGGTCAAGCGCGGCTGGCTCGCGGTCTATGCCCCGGATGCGCACGCCAGCGAGAAGATGGTCCCCTCGATCGAAGGCGAATTTGCGCGCAAGCGGCGGATGATGAGCCACGGCTGGCCGATCGTGCTCCGCGGCGGCATGCTCTCGCCGCGCGGTTACGACCCGCTGTATGCGCTGATGGTCTTCTCTCATCGGGTGCTGCGGTATGCCTCGCCGTTCCTACACGTGATCGCGCTGGCCACGAGCCTCGCCCTGCTGGGACGCGGCTGGGTCTATGTCGCGGCGGTGGTTCTGCAGGTGGGAGTTCTGCTCGCCGCGCTGCTCGCGCCGGTGGCGCCCGCCCGGCCGCTGCTGGTGGCCCGGTACTACGTGCTCACCACCGCGTCGCTGGCCGCCGGTCTGTGGGACTGGCTGACGCGGGGGACGGCTGCCGGCTGGGACCCCGCGGAGGGCACGCGATGACCAAGCGCGCACTCGACCTCGCGCTCGCCCTGACTGGAACGATCCTCACCGCTCCGCTGATCGCGCTGCTGGCGGTGGCGATCCGAATCGAGTCCCGGGGCCACCCGATCTACCGTCAGCTGCGCGCCGGCCAGGACGAGGTTGCCTTTTCCATCTACAAGTTGCGGACGATGGTGCGAGGGGCCGAATTCACCGGAGCCGGGCTGGCGATTCAGGCCGGGGATGACCGGATCACGCGGATCGGGGCGTTCCTGCGGCGCTACTCGCTGGACGAGCTGCCCAACCTGTGGAACGTCCTGCGCGGTGAGATGTCGATCGTGGGCCCCCGCCCGACCGTCCCGGTGCAGGTGGAGCAGTACACAGAGCGCCAGCGCGGTCGGCTGGCCGTGAGGCCCGGCCTCACCGGCTGGGCTCAGGTCAATGGTCGGGCCTCATTGCCGTGGTCGGAGCGAATCGAGCTCGACCTCTGGTACGTCGAACACAGAACGCTGTGGCTGGATCTGAAGATCCTGGCCCGGACGGTGGCACTGGTCCTCACCGGGCAGGGCCTGTACAAAGGAGATCAGGGCGGATGGCATCCACCGAGCGCGACGTAGGCATCCTGCTCACCGGGGTCGGCAAGCGCTACGACATCGTGTCCGCGTTCGCCCAGCACGCGACCGTGCTGGCAGCGGACCCCAATCCGCTGGCTCCGGCGCAGTACGCCGCCCATCACCGCCACGCTGTGCCCCGGATCGACGATCCCGGCTATGTGCCGGCGCTGCGGGAATTGTGTGATGCCCACCACGTCGGAGCCGTGGTCCCCCTGACCGACCTCGACATCGAGGTGCTGGCACACGCGCGGGTCGCGGGGCAGTTGCCGGCCTTCGTGCCCGACCCGGACATCGCCCGGGCGACGTTCGACAAGTACGAGGCGCATCGGCTGCTCGAACGCCTCGGTCTGCCGTCGCCTCCGACCGTGCTGCCGGGGGAGTCCGTGGCCGCGTATCCGGTGATGGTCAAGCCACGGCAGGGCTCGGGTGCCCGGTCGATCCACCGGGCCGACGACGCCCGAGCGGCGGAGTTCTTCGTCGACTACGTGGACGAGCCGACGATGGTTCAGCGTCTGATGGACGGCCCGGAGTTCTCGATCGACTGCCTGTCGGACCTGAGCGGACGCTGTCTGAACGCGATCCCGCGCACGATGATCGAGTCGCGTGGCGGTGAGTCGATCAAGGGCCAGGTGATCGCCGATGCCGAGCTGATCGATCTGGGGCAACGGGTCGTGGAGGCCCTGGGAGTCCGCGGACCCTGCACGGTACAGGTGTTTCGGGACCGGGAGATCGGATTGGGCATCACCGACGTCAACACGCGCTTCGGCGGGGCCTTCCCGGCGCCCGTCTACGCGGCGCTGCCCGGTCGCAGCTACCCCGAGTTGATCGTCCGAATGGCGCGGGGGGAGGAAATCGAGCCGCACGTCGGCGAGTTCAGGGCGGGCATCACGTTCACCCGCTACTTCTGGCAGCTGGAGCTGGATGAGGCGCTGCGGCCGACCGGACGGGACATCGTCGAGCCCCCGGGACCGCCTACACCACGCGCCGACGCCTGACTGGCCAACCAGCCAGCGCCCCCGCCGGCGAGCCAACCGCGGCCGCGGTTCGCTTTTCGATGACATAACGCTCATAATTCCGGCATGGGACGAAGTTCGGCGCCGAGGGCGGCGCCGGTAGGGGCGGCAGCACTGCAGTCACCGCATCTGATGCGGCTGGCTTCGGACGCCCGGCTGGTGGCGATGATCCGAGAGGGGCGGCGGATCGCCTTTGAGGTGGCCTACGACAGACATCACCTCAGCATCCTGTCGTTCTGCCGTTACGTGCTCGGCGATCCACAGGAAGCCGAGGACGCGGTCCAGCACACCTTCCTGGCGGCCTACAGCGATCTCATCTCCTCGGACAAGCCGATCCAGCTGCGGGCCTGGCTGTTCGCGATCGCTCGCAACCGCTGCTACACGGTCCTGCGCGCCCGGCGCGAGCTGCCGGCGACCGAGTTGATCGAGCCTGCCACCGAGGGACTGGCGACTCAGGTCCAGCGCCGTCAGGACCTCCGCGACCTCGTGTTCGACATGCGCCGGCTCCCGGACGCTCAGCGCACGGCGCTGGTCCTCGCTGAGCTCGACGCGCTCTCTCACGAGCAGATCGGGGCCGCGCTCGGAGTCCCGCGAGAGAAGGTCAAGGCGCTCGTTTTCCAGGCCCGCGAGTCACTGGTGGCCAGCCGTGCGGCACGGGAAACCGACTGCCGGGACATCCGCGCGGAACTCGCCACCCAGCGAGGCGGCGCCCTTCGGCGCGGCAACCTTCGCCGGCATCTCCGCGAGTGTCCGGGTTGCCGTGACTTCCGGCGCGAGGTGGAACGTGACCGCCGCCGGCTGTTGCTGTTCCTGCCGATGCTCCCCGCGCTCAAGAGCGGGCTGATGAAGGGCGCGTTCGGCGTCGGCGTCGCGGCGGCGGGGGCGGGAACGATTGCCGCGGCGGGAAATCTCGGCCTGCCCTGGAGTTCTTCACCGCTGCCGGCCAGGCACGGCCTGCCGTCGGCATCCGCCCAGCCCGCAGCACCGGCCCTCGCTGCTCAGCGAACCGCATTGGTGTTCACGCTTCGAGGCGCGGCTCGTTTCACTTCGATGCCGAGCTCGTCTGCCCGGAGCGCCGGCTCCCTCCGCTCGAGGCATTCATTGGCAAAGGTGGGCGCGGTCAGCGTCTCGTATACGAGCACGCCGGGGGCGGCGCCGTCTGGATCCGGGCGCCAGGAGATCCCGGTCAGTCCAACGACTCCGGAGGCCCAACCGGCGCAGAGCGCGGCCGTCCCGTCGTCCGGGCCGGGGTCAACCGCACCGGAGCCACCCGCGTCATCCGCGCCGGGAACCAAGCCAACGGCAGCTGTGGTCGCGCCTACACCGTCGCATGGGTCCGGTGGGTCGGAGGGGCCCGTCCAAGCGGGCCACAACGGCGGAGGTGGCCCCGGCATCGTCCCCGCCGGTGGCTCGGGCAAGGTCATCCCGGCGGCCAGCGTGGCCCCCCACGGCCAGAGCGGGTCCGGGACGCCGGCAGCTGGAGCCTCCGGTGCTGCCCCTGGCCACGTGGCCGGCCGGGCGTCCAGTGACGCCTCCGCCGCGGCCTCCGGTGGCGTTCACGGCGCACCCGCGGGGCCCGCCGCGGCCGGTTAGCCCCGCCCGACCCACGGCCAGCCTCCGACGCGTCGCTAGGCGCCGCTTTGGCGCCGGAGGAGTCCGCGCGGTACCGTCTGTCCGCCACGGCCACTGGAAGTACCAATCAGGAGGACAGATTTCATGGCGAAAGCCCCACGATCGCTCGCCGGCAAGGTAGTCGCAATCACGGGCGGCGCCCGCGGTATCGGCCGGGCGACGGCGTCCGCGCTGATCGCGCAGGGAGCTCGGATATCGATCGGTGACATCGATGCATCGCTCGCCGAGCGCACCGCCCAGGAGCTCGGCGCCGGTACCGTCGGCCTGCCGCTCGACGTGACCGACCGCTCCAGCTTCGAGACCTTCATGCGGCAGACGGAAAGCGCGCTAGGGCCGCTCGACGTGCTGATCAACAACGCCGGCATCATGCCCATCGGCCCGTTCGTCGAGGAGACCGACGCGACCGCCAAGCGGATGATCGACATCAACCTGCACGGGGTCATCTACGGCTCCAAGCTGGCGCTTGATCGCTTCCTGCCGCGGGGCCGGGGCCATCTCATCCAGATCGCCTCCGCCGCCGGCAAGGCCGGATTCCCCGGCGGTGCGACCTACTGCGCCACCAAGCACGCCGTCGTGGGCCTGAGCGAAGCGATTCGCGCCGAAACCCATGGCAGCGGCATCGACATCAGCGTGGTGATGCCGGTAGTCGTCAACACCGAGCTCGGCTCGGGCCTTCCGGAGACACGCGGCTTCAAGGCCGTGCAGCCCGAGGATGTGGCTGATGCCATCGTCGAGGCGCTTCAGACGGGCCGCTTCGAGGTCTTCGTACCCAAGGCGATGAGCGGCATGGTCCGGTTCAACGCGCTGATGCCGCGCCGCGCGATGGAGGCGGTCAGCCGCATGATGAAGGGCGATCAGGTCCTGATGGCACCCGACCACAACGCCCGCGCCGCCTACGAGGCGCGGATGGTCGAGACGATCGCGCCGGCTGAGGCAGAGTCGGACGGCGGGTCGGCCCCGTCAGGTGCGCCGGCCACTGTCGCCGAGGCGGTCGCCGTCGCCGCCACGCGGGAGGCGGAACCGGTCTAGGCGCCCGAGTTCAGCCAGTCCGCGATCAGGCGGCCGATCTCGGCGCCCGCGTCTTCCTGGAGGAAGTGGCTGGCGTCGGCGATCACATGCTCCACCTCGGTGCCGAGCGCCTGGGCGAAGCGCCGGCCGACATCGAGCGGGATCACGGGATCCGAGTCGGCCCACAGCACCAGTTTCGGTCGCCCGTCAGCCTGCATCGCGTCCAGCACGCGCTGACCGGCCTGCGCCCCGGGCATGTCGGGAGCGGTCGGGAGCATCAGCGGAAAGGCGCGTGCTCCGGCCTTCGACTCCTGGTTCGGGAACGGGGCGTCGTAGGCGGCGATCACCTCATCGCTTGGGTCCCGCTTGCACGCCCCTCGCACCAGGAACCCGACCGGCAGGTCGTCCGTGCGCTCGACGAAGTCACGGAACGCCCGCCACGCGTCGGTCATCTTCTGATGCCCGGTGAACAGGCCCGTGTCGAGAACGACGATCCTCGCGATCCGGTCAGGGTGTTCAACCGCCAGCCTCAGCCCCACCGGTCCGCCCCAGTCGTGCACGACCACGGTCGCGTCGCGCAGATCAAGCTGCTCCAGCAGCGGCGCGATCGCCGCCGTGTGCCGGTCGTAGCTGTACCAGTCGAGGTCCACCGGCTTGTCCGAGCGCCCGAACCCGGGCAGATCCGGAGCGATGCAGCGATAGCCGGCCTCGAGGACCGGCGGGATCACCTTGCGCCACAGGAACGACCACGTCGGCTCACCGTGGAAGAACACGACCGGCTTCCCCTCGCCCTCATCGAGATGGGCCAGTCGCAGGCCCTCGAACTCCCGGAAGTGCGGTTCGAACGGAAAATCTGGCAGCCCCTGGAGGAGCTCGTCGGGTGTGCGGATCGCGTCGGTCATAGGCGGGGAACCTACACGGCCGCGGCTCAGACCCCGTGCCCGATCACCTGCGAGGCGTCGCCCGCCACCGTCACCTCGGTCGTGTCTGGACGCCGGACCCAGGCGATCACGTTGAGCGCCTGGAGGCGGTCGAGCATGGCCTGGAGGGCGGTCGCCTGCGCGGGGCTGCCGTAGCGGCGGGTGATCGTAAAGGTGTAGCCGGTGCCGGCCGGCGGATCAGACGTGCCGAGCAAGCCCTGGTAGCGCGTGTCCAGCACCGTGCTGTGAATGATCAGCGGTCCGGGAAAACCTGACAGCGCGCGGACGCGACCGGCGAGCTCTACCAGCAGGTCCACGGCCACCGGGCGCAGCCCGCGATACAGCGCCGCGGGTGCGCCGAGGCGGCCCGCGAGGGCGCCCATCGAGCGGCTGTAGGAGAGCCCGAGCTGGCCAGCGTTCCTGGGCAGCGGAACCAGGGTTCGCTGGGCGTAGGCCGCCGACAACGCCGCCGGGTCCGCGAAGGCCGAGACCCGGTCGGGCGGGTGCAGGACGAAAGCCGTCGAGTCGTAGCCGGTCTCGAGCCTGGCCAGCCGCTTCAGGGCGGCTCGATCAGACCGGTAGAGCCGCATGATCTGGGCGGCGCCCAGAACCCTCCAGAAGTACAGCGAGGACTGGTCGCCGAAGCCGGACAGCATGCGGAACGTCGCCGCGTGGTTGCCGGGTGAGGTGTCGAAGTACAGCTGCGCGTAGGGAACCGGCTGTCCCCCGTCGTAGCCGGCCAGCACCTGCTGGAGGTTGCCGATGCCCATGTGGTAGGAGACGACGGCCAGGTCCGCTCGCCCGAACTTCTGCTCGGCCAGCCTGAGGTAACGCACCGTCGCCGCCACTGCTTTGCGCGGGTCGAAACGGTCATCGGCTCTCGCGAGCTGGGCCAGCAGACGATTCACCTGAGCCGGTGAGGAGGCATTTCCGATCGCCGCGAGCAGCCGGCGGCTGCGGGCGAGGTCGATGTGCATGCCGAGCAGCGAGCGCCCCGTGTCGGCCAGGATCTGGGTCAAGCCGGCGGCAGCCGAGGGATCGCTGCCGGCGACCACGTCGGGGCGCCCCGCGCTCTCGACGAACACCAGCGCCTCGACGAGCGCGGGATCGATGCCGGTCCCGCGCGTGGCGGCGTCGATCGTCCCCCGGTAGGCGGCGACCCGGGCTGCGGTGGCCAGCGCGCCGCCGGGGCTCTTGGTGAACAGCACCTGTCCGCTGCCGGCGGTGGCGCGCTCGACGAAGCTCGCCTGCGCCGCCGATGAATAGCCGAACGGGTCGCCGGAACGGGGAACCTGGCCCGTCCCCGGGAGGGGCGGGGGCGCAGGTGCGCTGGATCGGGTGGCGGCGACGATCACGGCGATCACGAGGATCGCCGCCGAGGCGACAACGGCCACCCGCAGGCGAGCGCGCGGGCTGCCCCTACGCCTCAGCTGCCCCGAAGCCATCACGCCAGCTGGAATACCGGGGTGTCCAATCGAGCTCGCGCCTGGCCTTCTCGTTCGAGGCCGCGCGCTGAGTGGTCATGCCGGCGACGGCGGCCCGGCCGCCGGCCAGCCGCCCGAGCCACGCCGGCACCCGGAACGGCGGCTTGGCACCGACCGCGGCGGCGTACACGGGGATCCACTCCCGCGCCGGCGCGGGATCGTCATCGACGACGTTGTAGACCCCGGGCGATCCGCGCTCGAGCGCAGCGAGGGTCGCTACCGCGGCGTCCTCGACGTGAATGAACGACCAGCGACCCACTCCGGAACCCACCACCGGGAAGCGCCGCTTGCGCGCCAGCTCGGCGTAGAACCCATCGGACGCGAACTGGGTGCCGGGTCCGTAGAAGAATCCGTAGCGC
>DATCPD010000051.1:0-2354 GCA_036564325.1 Solirubrobacteraceae bacterium
CTAGCCTCGAAGCGCCGATAGCGGGCTGACGTCGGATCCCGGGAACGTCCTCCCGGGCCGTGAGAATCGGGATTGCTCAAGATCTCGACCGCGACCCAGGAGGACACCCAGTTGGTGAAGCCGGAGGCTCGTCTCGAAACGGTAGAAGTGACGGCGGACGGAGTGGGACTCGTGTCGCACGCGGGCGTCGCGTTGCTGGTCGAGTTGACGGACCGGGTCGGGTTGACGGCGGCGTTGTCGGGGGCGTTGGCCGGGACGCGGGAGCGGCGCTCGGCGCACGATCCCGGGCGGGTGCTGCGCGACGTGGCGGTGATGCTCGCGGACGGCGGCGATTGCGTGACCGACATCGACGCGTATCGGGGTCAGGAGCGGCTGTTCGGCGCCAGGGCGTCGGAGACGACGACTCACCGGGTGCTCAAGGCGATCGACGAGAGGTTGCTCGCGCGGGTGCGCTCGGCGCGCGCCGAGGCCCGAGCTCGGGTGTGGGACGCAGGCGCTCGTCCCGGGTCGATCACGTTGAACATCGACGCGACGTTGTTGACCGCGCACTCGGAGAAGGAGCTGGCGGCCGGCAACTACAAGCACGGATACGGGTTCCACCCGCTTGGCTGCTGGCTGGATGAGACCGGAGAGGCGCTCGCCGCGATCCTCAGACCGGGGAATGCCGGGTCGAACACCGCGGCCGATCACTTCACGGTGCTCGGTCTCGCGCTCGCCCAGTTGCCCGCCGAGGATCTCATGCGGGAGATCCTCGTCCGCGCGGATATTGGTGGTCAGACGCACGCGTTCACCGCGGACTGTCGCGACGCTGGGATCCGGTTTTCGGTCGGTTACGAGCTGAGCGAAACCGTCCGCGCGGCGATCCTCCAGGTCACTGAAACCCAGTGGGTGCAGGCGATCAACGCAGGCGGGCTGAACCGAGACGGCGCGTGGGTGACGGAGCTGACCGACCGGATCGATCTGTCCGCTTGGCCTGAGGGCTCCCGGTTGATCTGCCGCAGCGAGCGTCCGCACCCCGGCGCGCAATTCACGATCTTCGACGATCACGGCTACCGATACACGTGCTTCCTCACCGACCAAGAAGGCAACGACATCGCCAAGCTTGAGTTACGCCACCGCGGCCGCGCGCGCGTCGAGGACAGCATCCGCTCCGGCAAGGACACCGGCATGCGCAACCTCCCCCACCACGCCTTCGAGCACAACCAAACCTGGCTTGAGACCTCGCTCATCGCCCAAGACTTGCTCTGCTGGACAAAGCTGATCTGCCTGACCGGCGAACTCGCGACCGCCGAACCGAAACGACTTCGCCAGCGGCTGCTGCACACCGCCGCCAAACTCGTTCGCCACGGACGACGCACCCAGCTCAAGCTCGACCGCGACTGGCCCTGGTCCGAGGCGCTAGTCGCCGCGTTCCAGCGACTGCGAGCAATCCCGGCGCTCTGCTGAGCACCAACCGCTTCCGCGGGCCACCACCGACGATCACACCCAGCACCCGACGGGTCGGCCCCTGGCCAGGAACGACAACCGCGGCACACGCCCGGCGACGTCATCACCGGCCAGGCCACGATTCCGCCCGTCAATCCGCTCACACCACCTCTTCACCATTGCGCCAGCGACCGTTGCTCACAACCTTGGCGCTATCGGCGCTTCGAGGCTAGGCCCAGCATGGACAACCTACCACCGCCGCGCCGGCTACTGCTGCGACAAGCATCGCGACCAGGCCAAACAAGGCGGCAGCATCGAAGTCAAGTGACAGGCAACCCCGGGTAGGGGGGTAGGTACAGGCGGGAAGGATGCGGGAAGTTCACCCGCCAAGGGCGCACACAAAATCTGCACTTTTGACTGTAACCCCCATTTTCTGGTGGGGCTTACGGTCGGTAAGTACGGCGCATGGCCTTGCGTTGTACGACGATCATCGAACAAGGACGCATCCGCCCTCGCGCGCGCGCACGGGTGGACGGGTCGAAACGCAACCGAAACGCAACCAAACGGTTGCACATTAGGCACGAAAGAGGACGATATTTCCGATTTGCAGGGCTACATTCGACATGCCGAGCTGTTCGGCGCTGAGTGCGTGCTAGAGACAGCACGCGAGGACTTGACCCGAGGGGACTTGGGCGAGCTTAAGGCGTTCATCGACTCGAAAGAGAGGACGCACCGCTTCAAGGACGGGCATTGGCAGGAGCGCCGCTCGACCACGCCGCGAGCATGCGAGCAGTGCGGGCTAGACCTTCCCCGTGCCGCCCGAGCGAACATGCGGTTTCACGGACACTGTGCGGATAGTGCATATCGGAACCGCGCTAAGACGGCTCGTGCGGGGGTTTCTGTTGCGAAGTAAGGGAATGCTCCTACTT
>DATCPD010000053.1:0-2643 GCA_036564325.1 Solirubrobacteraceae bacterium
GAAGTTCAAGACGCCCGACCCCGGCGGCCTCTATGGGCCCGTGGCGTTTGGCAGCAGCGATTATTCCGTTCTCAGCGACTGGCCCGGCGGCGGGGTCATCGGCATCCACGGCACAAACGAGCCGTTCCTGATCCCCGGCCGACCATCCCACGGCTGCATACGCGTCCAGAACCCGGCGGTGGCTCAACTATGGCGCCTCATGCCGATCGGCACGCCGCTGCTGATTCGGTAGGTAGGAGGCGCTTCACTAAGGTCAATCGCTGCATCGCCGGGGGGCGAGCCGATCTGCGTCGGCGCGTGGCTGATCTGGGGGGCTAAAGTCGTGCTCCGATCGGGCCACGAGGTCTGTGTTCGTGGCCCAAACGTGGCCGAAATCCCCGGAAACAGGGGGTAACTTGTCTGCTGGATGCGTTACGAAAGGCCCTGCAACCACGGCCAATTCTCCTCGTTCTCGCTGACTTCTGAAAATCGTGGTGTCGGCGGTTCGATTCCGCCCCTCGCCACTACTTCCTAGTTCGCGAACCAGGCGCGCAGTCGCCGTGGCGATGGCGGAAGACGGCGCGGAAGACGGGCCGAAGCGGCGCCGCCGGAATCCCGAGTCGCGGCTCCATGCGGATGCGGTCGGTGACTCGCGAGCCGCCTTCTGCTGGCTCGACGATTCGCTCATGCTGCCAGGAGCGTTGGCTGAGCATCGGCGAGCGCTCCAGAAAGCGCCGCCCCGGCTCCAGCTCGACCAGAGTGACGTCGTCGTACTCGAACGGCAGCAGCCCGAGCAGCAGCACCCAGCTGCGCCCGATCGGCTTGCCCAGCTCGACCGACTCGGGGTCGAGCCGCTCGAAGCCGCGCGGGAGGGTCATCCGCATCCACGGTCGCAGCTCGTGGTTGATGCCCGCCGGGGTGATGATCCGCTCCCACACTTGCTCCGGCGAAGCGGGGACGAGCGAGCTGACCTCGAACTCGGCCGGGCGGCTGCGCGGCACCTACCCGGCTCGCCCGTAGACCGGGACCAGCGCCCCTGAGACCGGCGCCGAATCGGCTGAGAGAAGGAAGCGGATCACGCGGGCGATCTCGGCCGGCGGCACCCAGCTCGAGTGGTCGGCGTCGGGCATCGCGGCGCGGTTCGCCGGGGTGTCGATGACGCTGGGCAGGATCGCGTTGACCCTCACACCGTCGTCGCGGTACTCGATCGCCAGGGTTCTGACCAGGGCCAGCACCGCCGCCTTCGAGACCACGTATCCGGAGGCGCCCGGAAACGGCTCCAGCGCCGCCTTGGTGCCGACACAGACCACCGAACCGCCGCCGTCGATCAGCTTCGGAAGCGCCGCCCGGGTCAGCCTCATGGCGGTCATCAGGTTCAACTCCAGCTGGCGTTCGAACTCATCTTCCGGCGCCTCGTGCAGACGCCCGCCTGACGCGAAGCCCCCGGCCAGGTTGAGCAGGCCGGCGAGGGACCCGGCCGACGCCGCCTCGACCGCGGCCGTCGCGCCCTCATCGCTCGAAAGGTCGGCCTGGACCAGCTCCAAACCATCCGGCTCGCCGAGCTCCTCGCGGACCGCTTCCACCTCGCGCTCGGCGATCCAGGTGGAGACGACCTGGGCGCCCGAGTCGAGCAGCTCGCGCAACACCGAGCGCCCGAGCGCTCCGGTCCCGCCGCTGACCAGCACCGTCCCATCGAGGTCCTTTGCTCCCATCTCAGCTCGCTTCGCTGCGTGTCGAATTCATCACCGCAGAGGCTATCCACCGACGCCAGGGGCGAGCCGTCGCCGTCCGCCCCCTTCTCTACCGTGAACTGCGATGGCGGAGCAGACCACATTCGACGCCGAGCAGCACACGAACGGGCATTCTCCCAACGGACGTCTGACGATCCGTGAGCTGGAGGCTGGGCAGCGCGTGGCGGCGGTATTCGCGGTCCGCGAGCGCGACCTGCGCCAGAAGCGAAATGGCGAACCGTTCCTGCGGCTTGTGCTCGGCGATAGCAGCGGCTCGATCGAGGCGGTCTGCTGGGAGGAGGCCGAGGACCGCTACGGCCTCGCCGAGCCGGGCTCCGCGCTGCACGTCACCGGAACCTTCGAGCAAAGCGACAAGTGGGGCGCCAAGATCAAGGTGCTCGAGCTGCGTCCCGCTCGCGGCGACGAATTCAGCGCCGACGACCTCGCGCCCGGCCCGCAGCTCTCGGTCGATCGCCTCGAGGCGGACCTGCGCGATCTGATCGAGACGATCCAGCGCCCTCAGCTTCGGGAGCTGCTCGATCGCTTCTTTGGCCCCGGCTCGGCCGCCTGGCAGCGCTTCCGCGAAGCGCCTGCCGCCAAGTACTACCACCAGGCCTACCGTCATGGCCTGCTCGAGCACACGGTCTCGGTGGCCCAAGCGGTGAGCGCCGCCGCGGCGCTGTTCCCGGGCATCGACCGCGACGTCGCGGTGACCGGCGGCCTGCTTCACGACATCGGCAAGACCGAGGCCTACAACGACGATCCGCTGGCGATCGAGCTCACCGATGCCGGTCGCCTGCACAGCGAGATCCCGCTCGGCTACTACAAGGTGCGACGCGAGATCGAGGAGATCGGCGGCTTCGACGCCGACCTCGCGCAGGCGGTCCTGCACATCATCCTCTCCCACCACGGGGCGCTCGAGCACGGCTCACCG
>DATCPD010000060.1:0-17159 GCA_036564325.1 Solirubrobacteraceae bacterium
GCCTGTCGTTTCGTCCGAGTCTGTGTCTGTGTCTGTGTCTGTGTCGCGATGAGTGCTCTCCTCTTCGAGTTCGTTTTCAGCGTCAGAGATCTCCTGTTTCCTTCCCCAACAATTGGCTACCCGGCGCTCACTAGTACAAACGTGCGTTCGTGTGCGCATCGTCACGTGCGCGCCGGTGCCACGTCTCTGCGGGCATACTGAGGACCGCCGCGATGACCGACGCTCGCTTCACCTCCTCGCTGGCGCATGACCTCGCGGCCGATCTGCTGGCCAGGTTTGTGTGCTATGTGCGGATCGACACGCAGGCGCGCCGGGACCGGGAGCGGTCGCCCAGCACACCGGGTCAGCTCGAGCTCGGGGCGCTGCTCGTCGAGGAACTGCGCGTGGCGGGCCTCACGGACGTCGCTCAGGATGAGAACGGGTACGTGACGGCCTCGCTCACCGGAACGGGACCCACCATCGGGCTGGTCGCCCACCTCGACACGAGCCCGGACGCCCCTGGCCGCGACGTGCGGCCGATCGTCCACGAGCGTTGGGATGGCGAGGTCATCGAGCTGCCCCGCTCCGGGACGCGCCTGGATCCTGAGGCGATACCCGAGCTGCGCGGAAAGCTCGGCCACGACATCGTCACGGCCAGCGGCGACACGCTGCTCGGCGCCGATGACAAGGCGGGGGTGGCGATCATCATGGCCGCCGTGGCGCGGCTGGCCGCGACGCCTGAGCTGCCGCGAGCGAACCTGAAGGTGTGCTTCACCCCTGACGAGGAGATCGGAGAGGGCGCGACGCTATTCGACATCCCCGGCTTCGGGGCGCAGTGCGCGTACACGCTCGACGGCTCCGCACTGGGGGAGATTCAGGACGAGACGTTCAGCGCCCAGGAGGCGATCTTGACCGTCGACGGCGTCGACGTCCACCCGGGCCAGGCCACGGGCAAGCTCGTCAGCGCGCTGCGCCTGGCGGCCCGGATCGTGGCGGCGCTCCCGCCGGAGCTGACGCCGGAGGCAACGGCAGGGCGACAGGGCTTCATCCATCCCTATGAGTTGACCGGGACTGCAGCTCACGCGCGGATCCGCGCGATCGTGCGCGACTTCGATGACGACAAGTTGACTCAACACGTGGAGCTGTTGCGGCGGGTCGCCGAGGGTGTGGTCGCCTCTGAGCCGAAGGCCCGCCTCCGGGTCGACGTCAAGACCCAGTACCGGAACATGCGCCGGTATCTCGACGAGGTGCCGGACGTCACGGCTGCGGCAGTCGAGGCGATCAGGGCCGAGGGAATCGAGCCGATCCAGACACCGATCCGAGGGGGCACGGACGGATCGCGGCTCAGCGAGATGGGCCTGCCGACGCCGAACATCTTCACCGGCGGCCATGAGTACCACTCGGTTCGAGAATGGGCGTCGGTCCAGGACATGGCCGCCGCGGCGGCCGTGGTGGTCCGCCTGGCGGGGGTATGGGCGCATGCGCGTCCCACCACCAGCACCCACGCTCCCGAGAGCCTCTGAGTAGGCTTCCGACGGTGAGCACCCCCGGGTCACTGGCCAGCCTCGACGGCGAGATCATCCCCGCCGCCGAGGCGATGATCCCGGCCACCGACGAGGGGCTGCTGCGCGGCGATGGGGTGTTCGAGGTGATCCGGGTCTACGACGGCCTGCCGTTCGCCATCGACGACCACCTCGCCCGGTTGCAGCGCTCGGCTGCCAATCTGCGGCTGCCGATCGATCTGGAGTCGGTGCGCGCCGATGCGAACCGGCTTCTCGCCCAAGCCGGGCCCGGACCCGACCATGAGGCCCTGCGCATCGTGCTGACCCGCGGCGGGCGCAGGCTGCTGCTCACCGAGCCGCTGCACGACACGCCGGCCCGGATCCGGTTGGGAACCATCACCTATTCGCCGACCCGGGTGCTGGACGGAATCAAGTCGCTCTCCTATGCGGGCAACATGCTGGCCAGCCGACTCGCCCGTGAGCAGGGATTCGACGAGGCCCTGCTGGTGACTCCGCACGGACGCGTGCTCGAAGCACCGACCAGCTCGATCTTCTGGGTGCAGGAGGGACAGGTGATGACGCCTCCGCTGGACGAGCACATCCTCGCATCCATCACCCGGGCCGCGGTGATCGAGCTCAGCGGCGCGGTCGAGCAGCCATGCACGCTCGAGCGCCTGGCCGAGGCACAGGAGGCGTTCCTCGCCTCCACGATTCGGGAGGTGCAACCGATCGCCGCGATCGACGACATCACCTTCGACGAGGACGCTCCGCTGACCGAGCGGGCGGCGGCCGGACTGCGAGACAGGATTCGTCTGGAGCTCGGCGCCGGGTGAAGATCCTCTCGGTGATCGGCAACCGCCCGCAGTTCATCAAGGCGGCGGCCGTGTCTCCCCGGCTGCGTGAAGTGCACGAGGAGATCCTCGTCCACACGGGCCAGCATTTCGACGACGAGCTGTCGGCGGTGTTCTTCAAGGAGCTGCGCATTCCCGCTCCGGATCGAGAGCTCGGCATCGCCCTTGGCTCCAACACCTCTCAGACCTCACGGATGCTGGGTGCGCTCGAGCCACTGATCGAGGAGTTCCGACCCGACGTCGTGCTGATCTACGGCGACACGAACTCGACCCTCGCCGGCGCCCTCGCCGGCGCCCAGGCGGGGATACCGGTGGCCCATGTGGAGGCCGGGATGCGGTCGTTCGATCGCTCGATGCCCGAAGAGCTGAACCGCGTGCTGGCCGACCACGCGAGCGCCCTGCTGCTGTGCTCCTCCGAGGCCGCCGTCGAGAACCTCCGGCAGGAGCGGGCGGCCGGCGCGATCGAAATGGTCGGCGACGTGATGGTGGACATCGCGCTCGAGGTGCAGCCGCGAGCGCGCGAGCGGACCGACCTCGTCCGGGCCCGTGGAGTCGTTCCGGGCGACTACCTTCTGGCCACCGCGCATCGCGCCGGCAACGTCGATCGGACCGAGCGGCTGGAGCGGCTGGTCGAGCTGCTGCTCTCGCTGCCGGCGACGGTGGTGCTGCCGCTGCACCCCAGGACCAGAGCACGGTTGGGCCAGGCCGGTCTGCTCGAGCGACTCTCGGACAGCGACCGGGTCGTGGTCACCCCACCGCTGGGCTATCTCGAGTTGACGGCGCTGTTGTGCAATGCGCGCGCGGTGCTGACCGACTCCGGAGGTCTCCAGAAGGAGGCGTACCTGGCCGGTATCAGGTGCATCACGCTACGACCCAGCACCGAGTGGGTCGAAACGGTCGAGCACGGCTGGAACGTGCTCGTCGACCTCGATGCGCAGGCGGCGCTGCGTGCCTTGGAAGCGCCACTTCCCGAGGCTCGCCCGGCTCTGTACGGGGACGGGCGGGCCGGGGAACGGGTCCGCGACGCGCTTACACTCCACCTCCGATGAGCCTCGATCAGCCCACGACCGGACGGAGCGTGCGGGTGGGCGTCGTCGGTCTCGGGTATTGGGGCCCGAACCTGGCCCGCAACTTCGCCTCGCTGCCCGGATGCGAGCTTGCCTGGGGTTGCGACGCCGACCCTCACGCGCGCGAGCGAATCGTCCCCCGCTTCCCGGGCACGCGCCTGACGGCGGAGCTCGACGACCTGCTGGCCGACCCCGAACTCGACGCGATCGTGATCGCGACGCCGGTGCCGACGCACGCTGAGCTTGCGGTCAGGGTGCTGTCCGCCGGCAAGCACTGCTTCGTCGAGAAGCCGTTGGCGCAATCGGTCGTGGACGCCGAACGGACCGTCGCCGCGGCACAGGCCAGTGGGCGCGTGCTGATGGTCGGCCACCTGCTCGAGTACCACCCGGGGGTACAGAAGCTCAAGGAGCTCCGCCAGTCGGGCGATCTCGGCGAGATCTATTACATCTACGGCAACCGCCTGAATCTCGGCCAGCTCCGGGCGGATGAGAATGCCCTGTGGAGCCTGGGGGCGCACGACGTGTCAGTGGTGCTGCACCTGGCTGACGAGGAACCGTGGGAGGTGGCCGCCCACGGCGAGTCCTACGTGCGCGACGGCGTCGAGGACGTCGTGTTCTGCTTTCTGCGCTTCCCCTCCGGCCTCTCGGCTCATCTCCATCTCTCTTGGCTTGATCCGCACAAGGAGCGACGCTTCACCGTGGTGGGATCCCGGCGCATGGCCACCTTCGACGACATGGCGCTCGAGGGAAAGCTGACCGTGTACGACAAGGGGTTCGACGAGGACTCGCGCGGCTACGGCGAGTACATCACGCGCAGCGGGGACATCTTCTCGCCGCGGATCCCCAACGTCGAGCCGCTGCGGCTCGAGTGTGAGCATTTCGTTCAGTGCATCCGCACCGGGCAGCAGCCGCGCTCGGACGGCGTCAGCGGTCTCCGGGTCGTGCGGGTGCTGGAGCAGCTGCAGCGCTCGCTCGAGGCCTCGCGCCGCGCTCCGGCGCCGCCGGCCGCCGGGGTACGGCTTGGCTGAGATCGCCGCCGGCGCGCACGTGTCTGCCGACGCGCAGCTCGCGGATGACGTCACGGTCGGGCACGGGAGCGTGATCCACGGCGCCACGGTCATCGGGGAGGGCTGCGTGATCGAGGACGGGGTCGTGCTCGGCAAGCGACCACGTCTGCGACCAGGCTCGAGCGCGGCCCGGACCGACGAGCTCCCCCCGTTGCACCTGGGGGCCGGGGTCATCGTCTGCTGCGGTGCCGTCGTCTACGCCGGCACGACGATCGCCGACCGGGTCATCATCGGCGATCAGTCACAGGTGCGAGAGCGGGTGGAAATCGGCCCGGGCTCGGTGGTCGGCCGCGGGTCGACGGTCGACTTCGACGCGCGGGTGGGCTCCCGGGTGTCGATCCAGACCGGCGTATACGTGACCGCCGGCTGCGTGGTGGAGGACGACGTGTTCCTGGGACCGGGGGTGCAGACGACCAACGATCACACGATGGGCCGCCACCCTCGCGGTGAGCGGCTGCTGGGGCCGGTGTTCCGCCGGGCCTGCCGGGTCGGCGGAGGGGTTGTCGTGGTGCCCGGCGTGGAGATCGGCGAGGAGGCGTTCGTCGCCGCCGGCGCGCTCGTGACGCGGGACGTCCTCGCCCGCCAGGTCGTGATGGGCGTTCCGGCCCGCGTGGTGCGCAGCGTGAGTGACGAGGACCTGCTCGAGCGTTGGCACTGACCGGCGTCTCGCCCGCGTCGGGCAGCCTGCGTCAGGCGGGAGCGGCGGTGCGCCCGCCGGCGCCCGCCATCTCGGAACCGGCCTGGGTCCAGATCACCTCGTCGCGCCCTGGGCCGACTCCCACCAGCGCGATCGGGACCTTGACGAAGTCCGAGATGAACCGCAGGTAGTCGCGGGCCGCAGGCGGGAGGTCCTCTTCGGTGCGGCACTCGCTCAGGTCCTCTGACCAGCCGGGTAGCTCGTCGTACTCGCCGACGGAGTGGTGCAGCACGGTCTGGTGATACGGGAAGTAGTCAAACTGGGCGCCCTCGGCTCCGCGGTAGCGCGTGCAAACCCGGATGGGGTCGATTCCGGTCAGCACGTCGAGCTTGGTGACCGCCAGGGCGGTGAGCGAATTGATCCGCGCCGCGTAGCGGAGCGCTACGAGGTCGATCCAGCCGACTCGGCGCGGCCGGCCCGTGGTCGTGCCGTACTCACCGCCGCGCTCGCGCAGGTCGTCCGCGGCGGGTCCCTCCATCTCAGTCGGGAACGGGCCGGCTCCGACGCGCGTGCCGTAGGCCTTCGTCACTCCCCAGACCTCGTCGATGTCCTTGGGGCCGACGCCGGCGCCGATGCACGCGGCACCGGCGACAGGGTTGGACGAGGTGACGAACGGATAAGTCCCGTGATCGATGTCGAGCAGGGCGCCCTGGGCGCCCTCGAACACCACCAGGCGGTTGGCGTCGAGGCAGTCGAGGACCATCCGGCTGGTGTCGGCGATGTAGCGCTCCAAGCGGTGACCATAGGTCAGGTATTCGTCGGTCATCGCCTGGAGGTCAAGACGCGGGTCCTTGGCGAACGGGCGCAGCGAGAGCCGTTTGGGCTCGAGCGCCGCCACGATCTTCTTCTTGAGGATCTTCTCGTCGAGGAGGTCCTGGACGCGGATCCCGAGCCGGGCCGCCTTGTCGGCGTAGCAGGGCCCGATGCCGCGGCGGGTGGTGCCGATCTGGAGCTTGCCCAGCTTCGCCTCCCCGGCGTGGTCGAGCATCATGTGGTAGGGCATGATCAGGTGGGCGTTGGCGGAGATCTTCAGCGAAGTGGTGTTCACTCCCCGCCGGCGCAGCTCGTCGAGCTCATCGGTGAGGACCTTGGGGTCGATCACCACGCCGTTGCCGATCACGCACAGCTTGCCGGGATGCAGGATGCCCGAGGGCATCAGGTGGAGCTTCCAGGTCTCGCCGTCGCGCACGATCGTGTGCCCGGCGTTGTTGCCGCCCTGAAAGCGCACGATCGCGTCTGCTTGCTCGGCGAGCAGGTCGGTCAGCTTTCCCTTGCCCTCGTCGCCCCACTGGGCGCCGACGATCACGATTCCCGGCATGCGCTCAGTGTACGTGGGCGGGAGGCCGCAACCGCGCTAGGGTTTGGGGCATGGACGATGAGCCAGATACCCAGGAGCTGAGGGCCGAGCAGCTGAAGCGGGCCATGCAGGAGGACCGGCTGGCCGAGGCCTCCGGCGAGCCGGAGGAAACCGCACAGCACGAACGGCGGGCCGACAAGGCGAGATACCTGCGGGACAAGCTCGAGCAGCGGGAGGCCTCCGAGCGGAAGCTCGAGGACTGAGTCCTCAAGCCAGCCGGAGCTCCATCCGCCGGTCGTGACCGTGCAGCGGCAGCTGCATGCACATCTCGGTCAGCCGCGAGACCGTGCGCTCCGAGATCTGAGTGCTCAGCTGATCGTGGTCGAGGTTCGTGGTGATGACCATCGAGCGCTGGTCCTCGTAGCGCGCGTTGACTATCGAGTAGAGCTCCTCGAGCACCCAGTCCGTCGTCCGCTCGGCGCCGACGTCGTCGACATGCAGGAGATCGATCTCGGTCAGCCGGTCCAGCAGATCGACGTGAGAGCGCTCGGCGCGGTGTGTGTCCCGGATCTCGTTGAGCAGCCGGGGAAGCGAGTAGATGGCGACCGACCGGCCGCGCTTCAGCGCCGCCTGCGAGACCAGCATCGCCAGCGTGGTCTTACCGGTTCCGGTCGGCCCGACGAACCACAGGCCGCGGCCGGCGTCGAGGTTCTCGTCGATCCGGTCGACGAACTTCTGCGTCTCCTTGACCACGGCTCGGGGCTCGATGTCGACCACGGGGGCCCGATCGAACGAGCCGTCCCGGTAGCGCCGGGGGATCACCGCGGACAGGCTCCGGGCCTTGGCCTGCGCCACCCGTTGGGGCCGGCAACGGCAGTCGTAGGCGGTGTTGGTGGCGTCGTCGTAGAGGAAGCCGGAGCCGTCGCACAAACCGAACGCGCAATCGCTCATGCTGGGCACCACGGGGAATCGCTCATGCCATCGCTCATGCTGGGCACCACGGGGAATCGCTCATGCCGCGAACCGCTCGCCCGCGTAGTTCATGAACTTCGGGTACTCCTTCTGGAAGGTCAGTACGACGTCCCCGACCGGGCCGTTGCGGTGTTTGGCGATGATGATGTCCGCCTCACCGGGCCGCTCTGACTCCTTGTCGTAGTACTCGTCTCGGTAGATGAACATGACGAGGTCCGCGTCCTGCTCGATCGCGCCCGAGTCACGGAGGTCCGAGAGCACCGGCCGCTTGTCTCCGCCGCGCTGCTCCACGCCACGACTCAGCTGCGACAGCGCGATCACCGGGACTTCCAGCTCCCGGGCGAGCCCCTTCAGGCCGCGGGAGATCTGGCTGACCTGCTCGACCCGGCTCTCGACCCGGCCTTCATGGCGCATCAGCTGGAGGTAGTCGACGATCACGAGCCCCAGGCCGCCCTCGATCTGGTGGTGCAGGCGCCTGGCCTTGGCACGCACCTCGAGCACGCCGGTGTCGCTCGAGTCATCGACATACAGCGGCGCCTCGGCCAGCCGCTGGCAGGCCTCGAGGATCTTCGGCCAGCGCTGCTCGGCCACCTTGCCCCGCCGGAGATCCTCGCCCTTGATCCGGGCCTGCGAGGCGACAAAGCGCTGGGCGAGCTCGGATTCGGACATCTCAAGCGAGAACAGGGCGACGGCGTGCCCGTCCAGCACGGCGTTTTCGGCGACGTTCGCGACCAGGGCGGACTTCCCCATCGAGGGTCGCGCGGCGATGATGATGAGGTTGCCGGGCTGAAAGCCCCCGGTCTTCTCGTCCAGGTCCTTGAAGCCCGATGGGGTGCCGGTCAGCGCGGTCTTCAGTACCGACAGCCGGTGCAGCTTGTCGGTCTCCTCGTGGAGGATGTCCGCGATCGAGCGGATCTTCTTCTGGCGGTCGTCGTGGGCGACCTCGAGCATCGCCCGCTCGGCCTGCTCCACGAGCTCGCGCGCCGGCGCATCGCGGGAGAGGACGCTGGCCTGAATCTCGTAGGAGGCGGTCAGCAGCGCGCGCATCTGGGAGTGGTCGCGCACGATCCGCCCGTAGTCCCGGGCATGGCCGGCGGCCGGCACCCACCCGGCCAGCTCCTCGATCGCATCTGGCCCCCCGATGTCATCGAGCTTGCCGTGCTGGCGCAGCGTCTCGGCGACGGTGAGGTGGTCGATCTTCCGGTCTGTCTCGTGCAGCTCGAGCATCGCCGCGAACACCGCACCGTGCTGATCGCGGTAGAAATGCTCGGGCCGCAGGTGCTCCTCGACGAGCAGCGCGAACAGGTGCCGTTCGTCGAGCAGCACGGCGCCGAGGACCGACTTCTCCGCCTCGAGATTGTGGGGCGGAACCGCGATGTTCTGGACTGCGCTCATCTCGGAGCCGAGTCTAGGTTGGCGACAGGCGTCCCGAATCAGCGCTTCCCGCACACAGCAAGAAGTTCGCGCTCCGGCGGTGAGGCCCGTGGTTGGCGGTGAGGCTGGTCGGGGGCAGGCGTGGGCAGCCGCTAGGCGGCAACCACCATCGTCTTGACCGTCGCGGTCACGTCGTCCTGGACCTCGATCACGACCATGTAGGTGCCGACGTTCTTGATCGGCTCCTCGAGGTGGATCTTGCGGCGATCGACCTTGATGCCCCGCGCGTCCCGGATCGCGTCTGCGATGTCCTGCGTGGTCACCGACCCGAACAGCCGTCCGTCGTCGCCGGCCTGCTGAGGGATCGTCAGGACGGTACGGCTGAGCGTCGCGGCGTTCTCCTGCGCCCGCTCCTGCGCCTCACGCTGGGCGCGCTCCGCGCTCTCCCGCCGCCGCGTCGCGGCATCGAGCGAGCCCTTGGTGGCCGGCTCGGCGAGCTTGCGTGGCAGCAGGTAGTTGCGCAGGTATCCGGCGGACACGTCCACCACCGAACCGCGCTCGCCCAGCGTGTCCACGTCCTCGAGCAGGATCGCCTGCGGCACCGTCAGTCGTCCCGTCCGCTACCGGTCTCGGTCACGATCGCCGCGACCACCGCGCTCGCGATGATCGTTGCCGCCCTCGGCGACATACGGCAGCAGCGCAAGCTCGCGCGCGCGCTTGACGGCGCGCGCGACCTGGCTCTGATGACGGCGGCAGGCACCGGTGATCCGGCGTGAACGAATCTTCCCCCGCTCCGACACGAACCGGCGCAGGGAAGAGATGTCCTTGTAGTCGACCTGTGCGACCTTGTCACGGCAGTACGGGCACGGCTTCCTACGCGTGGAAGTCGGGCCACCTTTCCTGTCGCGCCGGCGAACCGGTCGTCTACGTTGCTTTGCCACTGGGCATCACCTAACTGTCGCTGCTTGTTCGGTCCGCTGCCTAGAACGGAATGTCGTCGTCGGCAGCTCCGGCAGCCACGGGAGCGTTCTGGAAATCGCCGGTGTCGATTGGAACATCGCTCTCCGTCGCGCGTGCGCTGCTGGAGAACCCGTTCCCGTTACCGGCGTCATCGCGCCCGCCGAGGAACTGCACGGATTCAGCGATGATATCGACAGCCTGTCGCTTTTGCCCTTCGGTGGTCGTCCATTCCCGCCAGCGCAGCCGTCCGTCGACCGCCACGGGCCGCCCCTTGCTGAGGAATCGGGAGCAACTCTCGCCCTGCGCACCCCACACGGTGACGTCGAAGTAGTTGGGCTGATCCTCCCACTGGTTGGTGTCGCTGTTCTTACGACGACCGTTGCACGCGACCCGCAGGCTGCACACTGCAGTCCCGCTCGGCAGCGCACTCAGCTCGGGATCCCGAGTCAGATTGCCGGTGATGATCACCCGGTTGATGTTTCCAGCCATACCAAGGCTCCTTTCGAGGAAGGTGATGAAAGCCTGCGCCCGAGTCTAGGCGCGTGCCAGACGGCAAAGCCGGTTCTCCGCGGAAAATGGACGGAAACGTTGCACACCGGACACGCTCCCGTGGCCGGGCGGCACGAAGCCGTGACGATCTTCAGGATTCGTCGTCGCCGTCGGGCGCGCTGTCGTCCTCGCCATCGCCCGCGCCGTCGGGTGCGGCAACGACCGCGGCAGGGACCGGCGACGGCGCACCACCGGTCGCCGCACCGGCTGGCGCCACCAGCGGCGGGGCGGAATCCGGGGCGGGCGGAGTGCCCGGGATGACCTTGATGATCCGGAAGCGCAGCACGCCGTCGGCGATCCTCAGGCTGTGCGACAGGGAGTCCAGCAGCGCGGCGGGACCTTGGAACTGCAGCAGGTGGTATTCGGCCTCGCCCTGGTGATTGATCCGGTAGGTCAGCGGCCGTGTGCCCCAGTCCTGGTTGCGCTCGATCGTGCCCCCGCTGCTGGTGATCGCCGACTCCACCTCGGAGCGGAGCTTCGCCCGGTCCTCCTCCTCGGTGTTCGTCGAGAGTAGGAGAACGAGGTCGTAGATGGTGGGTTCAGTGGCCATGGCTAAGTGCCCTTGACGGGCGGCGGCCGACTATAGCAACGGCCCTGGGATCAGAAACCGTGGGTCGACGGCAACCGCCGACCCACCCGTGTTCCGTGGGCGAAAGCAACTGCTGCTTACGAGCGGTGAGGTATGGCGCTCATGTCGGGGATGGCCCTCCCCGGCTCGATGGTCGCCGCACAAACGCTACAACCGGCGCCTGTCCGCGGGACCGATGTAGCGGTTTGGTCGTCACACGACCAGACCGCGCATCGCGTCGCTCGCCGCGGTCGTCCATGTCGCACTTTGGTCGTTCCCGGCCGCCCCCCGGAGATGAACAGCACGACAATCGTGTCCGGGGCCGGACGGTCCGTCCAGCTATTCGTCCATGTCATGAACGGCACGACAGAGCCGCGAAATTCGGCGCCGTTTGTCGTGCCGTTCAGGCATACGGCACCCGGACGACCGGATCGCCGTGACCATAGACCACACGGGCTTCCCCCCGGCCGGCGCAAAGCGCAACCGTGCGGGGTCCAAACGGAACGCTCCCCTCGATGTGCAGGCGCCCACGCGCCCAGGTTCCGGCGACTCGGACGGCAGCGGTGTCCGGGGAACCCGAACGGCCCGAACCGCCCGACCACAACGACGAGACGGCTATAACCGTCCGAACAGCCGATGACCGATCAAACGATTCTCGAGTTCGCCGACGCCTCAGCGTGGGAGCAGTGGCTGCAGCAGCACAACGACTCAGCGGAGCCGGTGTGGCTGAAGCTGGCCAAGAGGGGAGCCTCGCGATCCACGGTCAGCTACGCCGAGGCCGTTGACGTTTCTCTGTGCTACGGGTGGATCGACAGCCAGAAGGCTCGCTTCGACGAGTCGTTCTCGCTCCAGCGCTTCAGCCGTCGCGGCCGCCGAAGCAAGTGGTCACAGATCAACCGCCAGAAGGCCGAGGCGCTGATCGAGACCGGAGCGATGCGGCCCGCCGGCCGGCGGGAGGTGGAGGCGGCGAGGGCGGACGGTCGCTGGGACGCGGCGTATCCGGGCCAGAGCGCAGCCACCGTGCCGGACGACTTTCAGCGCGCGCTGGAGGCGAACCCTGACGCCGAGCGCTTCTTCGCCACGCTGACCAGCGCCAACCGCTACGCGTTTCTGTTCCGCCTGCACAACATCAAACGGGCCGAGACCAGGGCTAAGCGGATCGCCGACTACGTCGAGCTGCTGAGCGCGGGCAAGACGCTCCACTAGTCGTGGGCCCACTGGCTGCGGCCCTCAGGAGACGGAGTCTCCCTTTCGCCGGATGTCGGCGAGCTGGTCGTCGACCCAGTCGCCCGGATTGCGTGCCGTGACGATCGACTTGAGGCCCTCGTGACGTCGCTCCCGCTCGTGGACCGGCATCGTCAGCGCGGCGTGGATCGAATCGGCCAGCTCCTGGAGATCGAACGGGTTGACCGACAGCGCGTATTCGGCGAGTTCCTCGTGGGCGCCGGTGTTCTCGGACAGGATCGAGACTCCGGCGCGCTCGTTGACCATTGGCCCCTCCTTGGCCACCAGGTTCATCCCGTCGAACATCGCGTTGACCATCAGCACGTCGTAGTGCTTGTAGGCGGCCACGGCCTCCTCGAGGTCGTCGCGGAGCTTCAGCTGGATCGGCATCCAGTCCGTCGTCCCGTGGCGGTGGTTGACGACCGCGACCACCGCCTCGATGCGCTCGAGATACTCGGCGTACTCGGGCACGTCGGTACGCGAGGGCATCAGCTGCGCGATGAACGTGACCTTCTCGCGGAATTCGGGATGCTGGTCGAGGAAGACGTCGAACGCCCCGAAGCCGCGCAGTACGTTCTTGGACAGATCGGCGCGGTCGACCCGGAGGATCAGATGATCGCGCCGGCGGCGCAGCAGCTCGTCCTCGAAGCGGCGTGTGCGCTCGCGCCGGGCGACGGCCTGGACGGCACCCGAGTCGATCGGCAACGGGTAGGCGCGGACCCAGACCTGGCGGTCGCCGCAGTGGACGACTCCGCCCTTGTGGTCGACCTCGAAGTCGAACAGGTCCTCGCAACACTGCAGGAAGTTGCGCCGGTAGGAGCGGGTGTGAAAGCCGATGATGTCGTTGGCGAGAATGCCCTGATAGAGCTCCTCGCGGATCATCGAGGGCAGCACCCGCCAGGAGTCTGACTGGCTCCAGGGGATGTGCACGAAGTGATGCAGGAAGGCGTCCGGCCGCGCCCGGCGGATCAGGCCCGGAAGCGTGTACAGGTGATAGTCGTGGACCATCACGATCGGGTTTTCGACGTCCTCGATCTCCTCGAGCACCGCGCGGGCCAGGTCTTCGTTGACCGCGTTGTAGCCGAACTCGAACGCCTCGGTCTCGTTGCGCCGTATGTCCGGGGCGTTCGAGAGGTCCCACAGGTAATGCTGGATGAACCACAGCAGCGGGTTGGCGATGATGTTGTAGAACCGGTCGTAGGCCTCGACGTCCGAGGCGACCAGCTTGACGTTGTATTCGCCGCCGTCAGGCGCTCGTACCGGGAAGGGACGGCCATCGTGGCGTTCGGCCACCTCCACGTCCTCGTCGCTCATCGCCGAGGCGATCCACGTGACCTTGCGGTAAGACGCCAGGCCGGTGAGCGCCGTCACCAGCCCCCCGGTTCCGCGTTTGATCTCGCCGCCCGGCTGGAACGTCACCGGGCCTCGGTTGGAGACGAGCACCAGCGGGGAGTCGGCCATCGCGCCGTTCCCCTCCCTCAAGCCCCGAGCTGTTCGAACATGACAAGCCAGTCACGGAGCAGCCGCGGGGTGAGAAAACGGCGCCGAACGCTCTCCTTACCGGCACGTCCGAGTCGCTTGCCGAGCTCGGGATCGGACCCGATCTCGATCGCGCGCTGGGCGCAGTCCTCGACCGTGGAGACCAGATAGCCGGTCTCGCCGTCGGAGACCTGCAGGGGGATCCCACCGACGTCGCCGCCGATGAAGGGGCGCCCCTTCCAGAGGGCCTCGGACACCGTCAACCCGAACCCCTCGCGGGTCGATTTCTGTATCGCCACGTCGCAGTGGGACTGAAACGCGTTGACCTCGATGGCTCCCACGTTGTTGAGGTTGTTGAGGATGTGGATGTCGGGGTCGCCGTCGGCGTGGGCCACTGTCGCATTGAAGAAGTCCCAGCCCTCCGGGTCATCGGTGGCCATCGAGCCGACCAGCGCGAGCTGCACCTCCGGCAGCTGCTCCTTGACGATCCGATACGCATCGATCACGCCGAGGGGGTCCTTCCAGGGATCGAAGCGCGAGACCTGACAGAGCAGCGGGCGATCGACGTCGATTCCGAACTGCTCGCAGATGTAGCTGGCGTCGTCGGGGGCGAAGGCCATGTTCTTCGGAGCCAGCGGATCGATCGCCGGCGGGACGATGTGAGCCTCGGCCTCCAGCCCCGCGGGCACATAGGCCGGCATGTGGAACACGGCGTCGGGGTAGCAGTTGAGCGACGGGAGCAAGTGCTCGACGGTCGCTGGATTCGGAGACGAGAGATCGATGTGACAGCGCCACACCCAGTTGCGCGCCTTCTCTCCGACGAGCGAGCACATCGCCGCGGGCTGGGGATCGTGGACGATGCACACGTCCCACCCCTCGGACAGCTCAGCGGCGTTGATTTCGTTGTAGCGGCGCCAGACATCCCATTGCTCATCGGTCAGGTCTTGAGGATTGCCCTGCAGAGCGTTGTGCATCACCTTGGTGGCGTTGAAGAACTCCTCGCGACCGTAGATGACCTGCCACTCGACGTCGAGCCCGACATCGATCATCAGCGGCACCAGCGTGTAGAGGATCTCTGAGACGCCGCCCCCGAACGCGGTGGCCGAAAGGTGGACGATCCGCTTGCCCTCCAGGCGCTCGGCGCGCTCGCGGATCTCGTCGACCAGCGGCCGTCCGACGATGCTCGCGTAATCGGAGAGATGCTTGTGGGCGACGGCGACGGGTTGGAGCATGGCTCAAGGGTGCTGCGGCGGCGCCAAGATACACGTCCGTCGGTCCTCAGCCCTTCCTCAGGTCCACGTCGCCTCCAGGCGCCGCACTCCCGCGTCGACCTCGCGGACCAGCTTGGCGTGCAGCTCGCGGTTGGCGGCGGAGATCGATGACATCTGAAACTCATGCCCGGAGCCGAGCAGCCGGTGGCGATCGAGCGGCTCGCCCCAGCCATCGCTGACCACCCCGCCGGCCTCCTTGAGGCAGAGCCATGGCGCGGCCAGGTCATAGGGCGAGTTGTTGAGCACCTGCCCGCCGCCCACCCGCTCGAATTCCTCCCGCATCCCGGGCACCGCGTCGATCAGCCGCGAGCCGACCTCGATCACCGCGTCGAACTGCCCGGTGGCAATGCGGGTCATCGCGAAAGCCTGTGAGCCGAGCTCGAACGTGCCGCCTCCGACCGAGGAGGCGTCGATCAGCTCGCCCAGCACCTCCACGCTCGGTCGCACCGGCCGCCCGCGAAATCCGTACCCCCAGAACATGCGCCGGATATCGGTCGTGGCGCTGAGCACGACCGCGCGGCTGGCGCGCAGTCCGTCCCCGCGCCGAGCCAGAAACCAGTCACCGGACTTGATCTCGACCACGCAACCGATCTCCACGTCGGCCATCGTTGGCTCGCCGTCCCCGAGTGGGGCGAGGGCGGCGGCAACGCAGGCCGACTCGAGTCCCGCCATCGCCGGACGCGTCCCGTCGATCGGGTCCACGACCAGGACGTGGGTTGCCTGCGCAGGGGCGACCAGGCCGCGGTCCTCGGAGTAGAACGCCAGGCCGGGTGCCCGCTCGGCCACAAAATCACCGAGCGCCGTCTCCGCCACCTCGTCCACTGCGAAGGTGACGTCCCCGCCCGCGCCGTCGCCTTGATGGGTGCGTCCGGCATGCGATCCGAGCTCCGGCAGCACCCGTTCGCGCAGGCGCAGGGCCAGCTCCAGGATCAGTTCGGGGGTGGCGGTTGCCGCGTCGGGGCTCATCGGAGCATGATCGCCAACCTGCGAGGATCGTGCGATGAGCCCGCCCAACGTTTACAACACCACGTTCACCTATGACGAGAACGATCCACAGGGCTATCGCTCCGGGTCCGCGCCGGTGGGCGCGAGTGCCGGCGGCAAGGCGCTGAACGTCAAGCTCTACGAGGTCCCACCTCGGCAGAGCCTCTCGCCCTACCACTACGAGTTCGAGGAGGAATGGCTGCTGGTGCTGACCGGGTCGCCGACGCTTCGCGCCCCGGACGGAGAGCGTGAGCTGGCGCCCGGGGAGCTGGTCTGCTTCCCGCCCGGCCCCGCCGGTGCGCACAAGCTCACCAACCGCACCGAGCAGGTGGTGCGCGCGCTGATGTTCTCGAGCGCCCGTGAGCCGGCCGTGGCCGTGTACCCGGACAGCGACAAGATCGGGGCCTGGCCCGGCAACGAGGCCGACACCGTGATGCTGCGGCGCGCCGACGGCAGGGTCGACTACTGGGACGGAGAGTGCTAGTGGTCGTGCACCGTCTGCTCAGCGGCCGGCGGGCTGGCGGTCAGCGGGCAGATCGAGCGTGAAGATCGTCTCGCCGCTGCCCGAGCGCACCGTCAGCCGGCCGTCCATCCGCTCCGCGAGCTCAGAGGCGATGGCCAGTCCGAGGCCGGAGCCCTGCGCATCGTCGGCGGTGTAGAACGGCTCGAAGATGCGCGGCACCGCGTGCGCGTCGATGCCCTGGCCATCGTCTCGCACGGCCAGCCGCACGCGACCGTCCTCGCGCGCGGCGGTGACGACGATCTGCGTTCCGGCCGGGGTGTGGGTGAGCGCGTTGTCGAGCAGGATTCGCATGATCTGCGCCACTCGGACCGGATCGCAGACCGCCTCGATCCGCCGCGCGGCCAGGCGCAGCTCCAGGTGTGAATCGTGCTGGACGAGCGTGGGCTCGAACTCGCCGGAGACCGAGCGGGTGAGCTCTCCGAGATCGACCTGCTCGGGACGCAGCTCGAGCGATCCGGATTCCAGTTTGGAGAGGTCCAACAGGTCGACCGAGAGCTTCCGCAGCCGCTCGACCTGATCCCGCACCTGATCCAGGAACCGCCGCCGCGTCTCCGCGTCCAGGTCCTCGTCCTCGAGCAGCTCCAGGAATCCACCGAGCGAGAAGATCGGCGTGCGCAGCTCGTGCGAGGCGGTGGCGATGAACTTCTTCCGGGCCAGGTCCAACTGGGCGAGCTGGCGCTGCATGTCGTTGAACGCCTTCGCCAGCTGACCCAGTTCGTCGCTGGAGCTGACGGGAATCGGATGCTCGAACTCGCCGGCCGCAACACGCTCGGCGGCCCGCTCGAGGTGCTTGAC
>DATCPD010000099.1:0-40626 GCA_036564325.1 Solirubrobacteraceae bacterium
CCGCCGATCTCCCAGCGCGAGATGCACTGGTTGCAGCCGATGCACTCGCGGATGTCCTCGAGTCTGCCCTCGTCTATCTTGTTGGGCAAAAACGGATCGGAGATCGAGGGCCGCGCGGCGCCAATGATGTCGTACTGCCCCGAGTTGATGATCGCCACCATCGTGTCGGGGTTGGTGATCCGTCCGACACCGACGACCGCCTTGTCGGTGTGGTTGCCGGCCTTGATCTGGCCCGTGTAGGGCTTCTCGTGGTTCTCCTCGAAGAAGCGGGAGGGGCCGGCGTTCTGGCCCCATTCGGCGATGTCGCCGACGGTGAAGTCCCACAGGTCGACGAGGTCATTGCAATGCTCCACGAACCGAATCCCGTCTTCGCCGACCTGAATCGATGTGGGGCCGAGCAGGTGGTCGACGGCGAATCGGGAAGCGATCGCACAATCATCCCCCACGGCCTCGCGGACCTTGTACAGCGACTCGCGCCAGAAGCGGGCGCGGTTCTCGAACGTGCCGCCGTACTCGTCGGTGCGGCGGTTGTAGAACGGCGACAGGAACTGGAACGGGAGGTAGGCGTGCGCGCCGTAGACGTAGATGATGTCGAAGCCGGCGTCGCGGGCGCGCAGAGCGGCATCGACGTACATCTGCTGGACGGTGGCGATGTCGTCCTTATCCATGTAGCGCGGGAAGGTGTTCAGCTCGAAGTCCGAGGCGATCTGCGAGGGGCCGCGCGGAGTCGCCCGGGTCTCCATGCAAGGGGCGTGGGGTCCGCCGTACCACAGCTCGATGCCCGCCAGCGCGCCGAACTCGTGCAGGCGGTCGCACATCGCGGCCAGGTTGCGCACGTCGCCCTCATCCCAGATCCGGGCCGAGACGCGTGAGGTGTCGTCTGACTCGGGGTGGATCGAGCAGTACTCGGTGCAGCACGCACCCCAGCCGCCCTCGGCCTTGATCCCGCGGTGATAGGCCTGCATGCCGGGCTTCTCAGACCCCGCGCCGATGCAGTGAGGGACCTGATAGAAGCGGTTCTTGAGCGTCTTCGGTCCTATCTGGATCGGCTCGAAAAGGATGTCGTACTTGGGGTCGCGCGGCACGGTGTCTCCCTCTAACTCCCTCGATGAACAACTAGGTTCAGCGCGAAGTTCTATCGGATTTGCGGTTTGCTTTCTAACGTTCCGGTTGGTCGTTACTCGGGCTTGATCTGCCAGCTGGGCAGCTTGGCCAGCGCCTCGCGGTAGCGGCGGCGATACATGGGTCGGAAGAACATGCTCCACGTGGTCGCTCCGAGCGCGACGACGATCAGACCGCCGAACGCCCGCCCGGCGATGATGAAGGCGACGATGCAGATCAGGGCGACCACGCTGATGGCCATGGGGACGCGCCGGAAGCGCATCTGCGTCTGGCGGATCGCGGCGTACTGGGCGACTGGGATCTGCGTGGTGTTCCAGGTCCGGCGGCACTTCTCACAGGTCCAGCGTTCGCCGTAACGCACGTACCGTCGCTCACCGCACTCGCAGGTCAGCGTGATCGGCGGTCCGCGGCGTACCGCTCGAGGCAGCTCGGATGGGAGCGAGCTCAATGCGCTGGCGCCTCCCAGCCCTCGAGTACTGACGGCTTGTAGTTGGTCCCCACGGTGCGCGAGTTCTCCACCCACGGACCGAGCTCCGGCTGCGGGAACTTGGTGTGCTGCTCTTTGAGCGAGATCCCGTAGGAGTTGCCCGACTGCAGATGCTTGATCAGGACCTTGCGCGCGATGTCGTGCTCCTGCCCCTCAGGGATCGGAAAGTAGATCTTGATGAACGAGTTCGAGTACCGGTCGAACACGGCCGGCGTGCCCTCCTCCTCCAACAGCTTCACATCCTCGAGCCAGTTTATGTCCGGGCCTGGCGTCGCTGCCATCAGATCGATGTCCGCCACCAGGCTGATGTCCTCCTGGTAGGGAAAGCGACGGCCGGACAGGTACTCCGCGTCGATGCCGAAGATCTTCTCCGGTTCGGCGGGGGTGTGGTGACGATCGTTGGTCGTGCTCATCTCAGCGCGCCTGTCCCGCGCCCTCGCGGTCGGTCGGGACGTAGTCGATCGGATTCTCGATGTGGCGCTCGAGCAGTCGCTTGATCTCGTCCAGCGCACGATCCTCGGAGACGCCGGGAATGTATTCCGTCCCCGCCAGTGGGACCCGCGCCATCGCCGAGGCCTCCACGGTCAGCGCACACAGATCCTCGGGCTCGAGGTTGTGCACGTTGGTCTTCCCGCACGCCCGGGCCAGCATCTGGCACTCGAGCGTCAGCGTGTGCAGGAAGTTGTAGACGCGGTGCGCGGCGTCGTCCACGACCAATCGCTTGCGCAGCTCGGGATCCTGCGTTGTGATGCCTACCGGACAGCGGCCGGTGTGGCAGTGATAGCACTGGCCGGCGGGGACGCCGATCGTCCCCTCGTAGTCGGTGACGCCGGGGATCTCCTTGTTGCAGTTGAGCGCCATCAGGGCCGAGTGGCCGATCGCGATCGCGTCGGCGCCGAGGGCCAGGCACTTGGCCACGTCACCGCCGTTGCGGATCCCGCCGGCCACCACCAGGTCGATCTCGTCGGCCAGGCCGACGTCCTCCAGCGCGCGCCGCGCCTCGGGGATCGCCGCCATCAGGGGGATGCCGGTCTCCTCGGTCGCGGTGTGGGGCCCCGCGCCGGTGCCGCCCTCGGCGCCGTCGAGGTAGATGATGTCCGGGCCGCATTTGGCCGCCATCCGGACGTCGTCGTAGACCCGCGCGGCGCCGAGCTTGAGCTGAATCGGGATCTCGTAGTTGGTGGCCTCGCGGATCTCCTGGATCTTCAGGGACAGATCGTCGGGGCCGAGCCAATCAGGGTGACGGGCCGGCGAGCGCTGGTCGATTCCCGCCGGGAGCGACCGCATCTCGGCGACCTGCTCGGTCACCTTCTGACCCATCAGGTGGCCGCCCAGGCCGACCTTGCATCCCTGGCCGATGAAGAACTCGCAGGCATCCGCGAGCATCAGATGGTGCGGGTTGAACCCGTACCGGCTCTGGATCAGCTGGTAGTACCACTTGGTCGATAGGTCGCGCTCGGGCGGGATCATCCCGCCCTCGCCCGAGCAGGTCGCCGTGCCGGCCATCGACGCGCCTTTGGCCAGCGCCATCTTGGCCTCCAGCGACAGCGCGCCGAAGCTCATCCCGGTGATGTAGACCGGGATGTCGAGCTCGATCGGCCGCTTGGCGAACCGCGCGCCGAGCACCGTCTTGGTCACGCACTTCTCCCGGTAGCCCTCGATCACGAACCGCGTCAGCGTCCCCGGCATGAACATCAGCTCGTCCCAGTGCGGGATCTTCTTGAACATCGAGAAGCCGCGCATCCGGTAGCGCCCCAGCTCGGACTTCACATGGATGTCGTCGATGACCTCGGGCGTGAAGATGCGGCTGTGGCCCAGCTGGTTGTGCTGCGTGGGTGCATTCTCGTCAGCCATGCGAAACCTCCTAGAGCACGAGCTTGCGCTCGGAGGGCTCGAGCGAGTCGTAGTTGTAGAGCTTCTTGCCGCACACGAACTTCTGGAACCGAGGTGGGCTGCCAAGGTCATAGCTGGAGAACTTGCGCTGGATCAGCTCGGTGTCCGCGTCGGCCCATTCGCCGGGAACGCAGTCGATCCCCAGCGAAGCGACCTTGCCGGCGACGTAGATCACCCCGTCGTACATCGAGTCGCCCAGCCCCGGGCCGACGTTGCCGCAGATGATCTGGCGACCCCGCTGCATCATGAACCCGGTCATCGAGCCGGCGTCGCCCATGACCAGGATCGTGCCGCCCTTCTGATCGATCCCCGTGCGGGCTCCGACCTGACCCTTGATCACCAGATCACCGCCGCGGATCGCCGCGCCGGTGAGCGATCCCGCATTGCTGTCGATCATCACCACACCCGACATCATGTTCTCGGCTGCCGACCAGCCGACGCGGCCGGTGATGTGGATTTCCGGCCCGTCGATGATCCCGCAGGCGAAGTAGCCAAGGCTGCCCTCGAAGGTGATCCGGCAGCGGGTGAGGATCCCCACCCCCAGGGAATGGCGCGCACCCGGGTTGCTCACCGTCACGTCCTTGACGCCCTCGTCGTACAGCAGCCGGCGCAGCTCAAGGTTGATCTGGCGCGTCGTCAGCTCACGCGCATCGAAGCTGGCGCGGTCGCCGTCGATCTCGGCGATCCGCGGGACCGTCTCGTCGAGCTCCACCAGCCCGCGCGCGTCGAAGCGCGCCTCGGGTCCCTGACCGTCGACCCTCACCGCGTCCATACCATCACCTCGCTCTCGTACGGATCGTAGGTCTCGATCTCGTGGTCGATCACCGCGCGGATCGCCATCTCCTCCGAAGCCAGCGCCACCATGTCCTCGCCCTCGTAGAGCACGAGCGGCTTGGCCGCGAGCTCGTCCTTGGCCATCCCCAGCGCGTCGTCGGACACGCAGATGTAGGTGAACACGCCGTCGAGATCTTCGAGGCTCTGGCGCATCGCGTCCTCGAGCGAGTCGCCGCCCTCCATCCGCTGGGCCAGATACACCGCGATGATCTCGGAGTCGCACTCGGAGGCAAAGCGGTGGCCGGCGCGCTCGAGGCGCCGGCGCCACTGGTGATAGTTGGTCAGCTGGCCGTTGTGCACCACCGCCACGTCGGAGAACGGATACGCCCAGTAGGGATGCGCGTTGGAGATGTCGACGTCCGACTCCGTCGCCATCCGCACGTGGCCGATGCCGTGGCTGCCGATGTAGCGATCGAGGTCGTACTCTCCGCCGACCGTGATGGCGTCGCCTAGATCCTTGACGATCTCCAGGGAGTGGCCCACCGAGAGCACCTCTGCGCCCGGCACCGATTCGACGTAGTCGGCCAGGTGCTTGAGCTCGCCGCCGTAGGACAGCATCACGATCAGTGTGTACTCGTTGATGTCCTCGATCGAGACGACCTCCGCCCCCGCGGAACGGAGCCTTGACTGCACCTCAGACCGTCGTCGGCGCAGCGCGTCCGCGTAATCGAACTCGTCGTGGTCGCCACCGTCGGCGAGCTTGATCCGCAGCACCAGATCGGCGCCCGGCGGCCGGTACAGCGCGAACCCCGTGGAGTCCGCTCCGCGGTGCTTCATCGACTGCAGCATCGCCGTCATGTCGCGCCCGATCCGGTGCGCGCCGTCGCCGTTCTTATAGATGATTCCAGCGATTCCGCACATTGCTTCCTCCGTACCGGCCGCCCCCCCTCAGGGCAGCACCTCCATGTATTCGTCGCGTTCCCAGTCGGTGACCGCGGCCAGATAGCGCTCCCATTCGTCGCGCTTGTAGTGATGGAAGACCTTGTACAGCCGGCCGGGCAGGGCGCTGCGGACAACCTCGTCCGCCGCCAGGGCCTCGAGCGCCGCGCCGAGGCTGTCCGGCACCTTCTCGATGTCCGCGCCCTGTTTGAGCAGCTCGTAGGTGTTTCCCTGCTGCGGCGGTCCGGGATCGAGCTTGCGCCGGACGCCGTCGAGTCCGGCCCGGAGCAGCGTCGCGATGCTCAGGTACGGATTGCAGGAGGAATCCACGCCGCGATACTCGAACCGGCCGCCGGCCGCCACCCGCACCGTCGTGGTCCGGTTCTGCCAGCCCCAGTTCTTGTAGATCGGCGCCCAGAACCCCGTGTCCCACATCCGGCAGTAGGAGTTGACGGTCGGGTTGCCGATGCACATCAGCGCGGGGAAGTGCTCGAGCATCCCGCCGAGGAAGTGGCGCGCCAGCTCCGACAGCTGGGCCGGGCCGTCCGGGTCGTGGAAGACGTTGTGGCCGCCCTCGTCCATCAGCGTGAAGTGGTGGTGGTGACCGTTGGCCGAGACGCCGGTGAAGGGCTTGGGCATGAAGCACGGCAGCAGGTTGTGCTTGCGGCCCACCGCGGCGCACACCTGCCGGTAGGTCGTGATGTTGTCGGCGGTCCGGAGCGGCCGGTCGAAGCGGAAGTTCAGCTCCAGCTGGCCGGGAGCGTCCTCGTGGTCGCCGTAGCTCATGTCCAGGCCAAGCGCCTGGCCATACTCGACGACGTCGAGCAGCACCGGACGCAGTTCCTCGAACTGATGGATGTGGTAGCAGTAGGGCTTGGTCACGCCCTCCGGCTCGGCGCCGTCGGCGCCGCGCTTGAGCCACATCATCTCGGGCTCGACCCCGATCAGGAACTGATAGCCGAGCTCCTGCTCGAACTCGTGCGCGATGCGCTTGAGGTTCTGGCGCGGATCGGCGTCCAGCAGTTCTCCGGTCTCGGTGTCGTAGCAGTCGCAGTACACCCGGGCCACCCGTGGATCCCAGGGCAGCACGGCGAAGGTGTCGAGGTCGGCGACCGCCGCGAGCTCGGATTCCTCCGGGCCGAAGCCGATGTAGTCGCCGTAGCGGTCGGTGAACAGGTTGGCCGTCGCCCCGTAGACGAGCTGGTAACCCCTCTCGGCCACCTGCGAGAAGAACGAGGACACGACGCCCTTACCCATCACCCGGCCGGTGATCGAGACCTGCTGGAAGTAGACGTACTTGATGCCCACCGCCTCGATCCTCCGCGTCAGCGCTTCGATCTTCTCGGCACGGCCGGGAGCGCTGCGCGCCTCCTCAAGCGTGGCCGGAGCCGGCGCGGTCCGCGAGCTCGACAGCACCTGCTCGACCCCGCCACCGAACACCATCGCCGGCGCGCTCGGTTCAGGTCCGTCAGCTGCGCCCTTCTCGACCGTCGCCATCTCCGCTCCTTTCTCCGTCCTACCCGCGGGCCAGGCGATGTCCGCCCCAGACGCTCACGCACACTGTACAAATTGGTACACCGGGGCCGGGTTATACCACCTGAAAATCGTCACCGCAAGGCGCGCGGGGCCCCCACGTCGCGGGGCCGGGCTCGCGCAGGTTGACGCCGCGCCGGGGTGACTTGTACAGTCGTGCGTGATGGGCAACAGTCTTGCGCCACGCGCAACAGTCCGCCGAGCCCGATCGATAAGGAGCAACCATGCCACCGCCGCTTCCATCCTCTGTCCCGGTGCTGGTGATCGGGGCCGGCGTTCACGGCCTCTCCACCGCCTGGCATCTGGCTCGCCAGGGCGAGCAGGTGCTCGTCGTCGACAAACAGGGCATTGGCGCGGGCGCCTCCGGAATCGCCTGCGGCGTGATCCGCAACAATTACTTCCAGCCCGCCATGTCAGAGCTGATGGCGGCGTGCGTCGAGGTGTGGGAGTCAGACCCCGAGGCCTTCCACTACCACGGCTCCGGCTATGTCGCCCTCGGCCCGCCGGCGCAGGAGAGTGACCTGATCGAGGTCTACGAGCGCCATCAGCGCATCGGCTACCCGGCCGAGCTGCACGTCGGCGAGGCCGACGTGGAGCGCCACATGCGCTCGCTGTACCCGGACTGGCGCGCTCCGGGACTGACCGTGTGCCTGCACGAGCACGCCGGCGGCTACGCGTTCAACCGCGAATCGATGTTCGGTCTCGCCGACAAGGCGCGAGCCGCCGGGGCCGAGATCTTCCCCGGGGTTGAGGTCACCGGCTTCGATCTCGACCAGTCAGGCGCAGCCAAGCGCGTCCACACGAGCGCCGGGACGGTGGAGGTCGACCAGGTGGTGGTCGCGGTGGGACCGTGGATCGCTTCGCTGTGGGCGATGCTGGGGCTGCCCGACCACCTCGACGTGCACCAGCCGGACGGGACGGTGAACGAGAACCTTCCGATGTGGACCTACTGGTATCTGCAGGAGGGCGAGGTCGAGATCGACCCCAAGGACTTCGTCACGGCCGATGGAAGCTCATCTCCGGTGCTCCACGTTGACAGCGATCAGCCGCTGCACGACGACAGCGGTGCTCTGATCACCAGCGAGCCCTGGGGCGTGTACTTCAAGCCGGACCGCAAGTCGATCCAGGGTGGCGCCCAGCCGCTGACCGTGGGGGACGAGTTCGAGGTGGACCCGTACCCGAGCGGAACCGTCGACCCCGGCTTCGTCGACATGTGGCCCGCGGCGCTGTCGCATTGCCTGGAGCGGTTTCACGGATGCCGGGCGTACTTCCGGCACGTGCGATCAGGCGGCGTCGGCGCGTTCACCGTCGACAACTTCCCCGTGTTCGACCACATGCGCCCGAACGTGTTCGTCGCCGCGGACTCCAACCACGGCTACAAGATGATCGCCGTCGGGCGCGAGATCGCGAAGGTTCTGGGCGGCGAGCATTCCTCGCTGCTCGCCCCGTTCCGCTACGAGCGCTTTCAGACCGGCGATCTGCACCCCGTCTCGCACAGCCCGTATCCCTGGAGCTAGCGAGCCGGCGGCGTGCCCAGCGCCCGACCGCCGCTCACTCACCCACCGGCAGCGCGCCCAGCGCGCGGCCGACCTCGGCCGCCGCGCGGCGCAGCGGTTCCCGCAGCGCCCGGCGCTTGGCGGCGGGCAGCCGGGTGGCCGGGCCCTGCACGCCGATGATGGCCACCAGCCGTCCGTCGCGGCCCAGCACAGGTGCGGCAAGCGCGTGCAGGTCCGACTCTCGCTCACCCGCCGCCTCGGCGACGCCGCTTCGGCGCACCTCGCTCAGCTGGCGCTGAAGCTCGTCCCAGTCGGTAACCGTGCGCTCGGTGTAGGCGGTCAACTCGCCCCGCTCCGTCTCCGCCTCCTCTTCGCCGAAGGCCAGCATCACCTTCCCGGCCGCCGTCGCGTGGGGCACGCTCGGGCGTCCGACCCGTGCCATGCTGACGACGCTGGCCGCCGAGGGGATGAAGTCGACGGTCACCGCCTCCTCCGCCCCGGGCACCGACAGGGTCGCCGTCTCGCCCGTCTCGCTGACCAGCCAGGCCAGCCATGGCCGCGCCAGCTCGCGGACATCGAGCCCCGCCAGCACGCGGTCGGCGAGCTCGACCAGCTTCAGGCCGAGGCGGTAGGGGCCACCCGGGGAGCGCTCCACGATGCGCTCGCGCTCGAGCGTGGCCAGCAGCCGAGACGCGGTGCTGGCGTTGACGCCGATGCGTCGCGCCAGCTCGTTCACGCCCAGGCCCGCGTCGCTTCCGGCCAGCGCGTCGAGCAGCGCCACCGCCCGGGTCACGGACCCGACCGTCTGCCGAGCCTCCCGGTCGCCCTCGCTCGCCATGCCCAGGCGCTAAAGGTCAGCCCGCGCTGCGGGCGCCGCGCGCTCGCCGGCGGCGCGGTGAGGGCCCCGCGCTCCGTGATCCTCTGAGGTTGACCACCGGGGCCGGGCGGGTTGACTCCAGCGATCGGATCACCATCACATCGATGCCCCCTGGCGCGAACAGGTCACGCGAGTAGGCGACGCGCTCATCGCGGCCGGCGAAGATCAGCTCCTCCAGCTCCAGCACCGCCTTCGGACTGCGGGCGCCGAGCAGCTTGCTCGCTCGCTCCCGCGGGCTCAGCAGCGCAGGAATCACTCGCGTGCGCGCGTAGGTCACGGGGACGCCCAGCTCGATCAGCACATCGAGCACCATCTGGCCCCGCTCGAGCGCGGCGCGCAACTCGGGCTCGCCGGGGAGCGCGACGTCTGGATGCACCACGTCGAACATCACGGCCACCGGCTCTCCGTTTGCCGTCAGCGTTCGTGAGATCGTCGTCGCCCGCGCGTTCGGCGCGAGGCCCAGCGCTTCGCCGGCCTCACCGCCCACCGCCCGTCGCTCGATCCGCACATCGGCGGCCGCCAGCGTCAGGCCGCGGCGTGAGGCCACCGAGGAGTACGGCTCGAGGCGCTCGAGGCGCTCGTCCAGCGCGCTGGCCGCCGCGGTGCGGCCCACGAACGTGCCGCTGCCCTGACGGCGGACTATCTCCCCACCCTGTTCGAGCCGTTGCAGCGCGCTGCGCAGCGTCCCCCGGGAGACGCCGAGCATCGCCGCCACCTCGTGCTCGGGCGGAAGCCGGTCGCCCTGTCGGTAGCGCCCGGCGGCCAGCCAGTTGTGCAGCGCCTGCTCAGCGCTGTCGACCAGCGACCGGACCGGCTGCTCGACCGACCCGCCGCCGTTCACGGAGGCCCGCGTGCGCCGACGGTTGGGGTCTCCGGATGCCATTGCCCAGCATGAGTATCTCAGCCTGGCGGGACGAGTTGGACGAATTGGTCAAGTCGGCTCAGAACAGCCCGACCGTCCGCCCGGTGTCGTCGATGTCCACGTTCAGGGCGGCCGGGCTCTTGCCCAGGCCGGGCATCTGCGTGATGTCGCCACACAGCGGCACGAGCCAGCCGGCTCCGGTGTAGGCCCGGATGTCCCGCACCGGAAGCGTGAAGTCCTCGGGAGCGTTGAGCAACGAGGCATCGGAGGACAGTGAAAGATGCGTCTTGGCCATGCAGACCGGGAAGTGATCCAGTCCGTCGTTCGTGAACTGCTTGATCTTCGCCTCCGCCTCGGGATAGAAGAAGACGTCTTTGGCGCCGTAGACCTTGGTGGCGACCGCCTCGATCTTTTTCCGGATTGGGACCTCGTCCTCGTAGAGGTGATGGAAGCTGTTCGGCTGCTCGCACGCTTCCACGACAGCCTCCGCGAGATCGGCCGCTCCCGCGCCGCCCCGGGTGAACCCATCGTTGACCTCGGCGGCGAACGCGCCGGCCTCCAGGGCCAGGCGCTTGACGAGCTCCACCTCCTCGTCGGTGTCGCCGGGTCGGCGATTTACGGCGACGACCGCCGGGACGCCGAAGGTGCGGATGATCCCCAGATGGCGGCGAACGTTGGCCATGCCGATCTCGATCGCCTGCTGGCCGGCCTGGCCATCGACACGTGGGTCGGCCTCGACGCCCGCGTGATGCTTGATCGCGCGCACGGTGGTCACGAGCACCGCCGCCGACGGCTTCAGCTGTCCGAAGCGGCAGACGATGTCGAAGAATTTCTCCATCCCCATGTCCGACCCGAAGCCCGATTCCGTGACGATGTAATCGCCGAGCTTCATACCGATCAGGTCCGCGACAAGCGAGTTGTTGCCGTGGGCGATGTTGGCGAACGGACCGCAGTGCATCATCACCGGCTGGCCCTCGAGCGTTTGCACCAGGTTCGGCTTGATCGCGTCCTTCAGCAGCACCGTCATCGCACCCGCCGCACCGAGATCCTCGGCGGTGACCGGCTTGCCGCCGTCGTAGGAGTAGGCCGCGGTGATGCGCCCGATCCGCCGGCGTAGATCCTGGAGGTCGCGGGAGACCGCCATGATGGCCATCACCTCGGAGGCGGCGGTGATGTCGAAGCCAGTTTCGCGCGGGTACCCATTAGGGCGTCCGCCGAGACCGACGGTGATCTGCCGCAACGCGCGGTCGTTCATGTCCACGGCACGGCGCCAGCCGACCCGCAGCGCGTCGATCTTGTGCGGGTTTCCGTGCAGGATCGAGGCGTCGATCATCGCGGCGAGGAGGTTGTTGGCGGCTCCGATGGCGTGGATGTCGCCGGTGAAGTGAAGGTTGAGATCCTCCATCGGGACGACCTGGGTCATGCCGCCGCCGGCGGCGCCGCCCTTGACGCCGAAGACCGGGCCAACGGACGCTTCGCGCAGGCAGGCGACCGGGTTCTTTCCGATCACACCGAGCCCCTGCGTGAGGCCCACCAGAGTCGTCGTCTTACCCTCGCCCGCCTTGGTCGGAGTCATCCCGGTCACACACACGACCTTGGCGTCCGGTACCGCTGACAGGCGATCGAGCACCGACAGCGCCACTTTCGCCTTGTAGCGACCGTACGGCTCCACCTCGTCGGTCTCGAGTCCGATCCGCTCCGCGAGCGATTCGATCGGTTCCAGCTCGGCTTCCTGCGCGATCTCCAGGCTGCTCTTCATCGGTCTCTCTCCTCTAGTGCACTAGTGACTCACTGCGGCGGCGGCAAGCTCGGACACGAGCTTGTCCTCGTAGAAGCGCTCCAGCGCGAACGGCGCGATCAGATCCGGGGTGCGGCCTGTGGCGACCAGCTCGGCCAGCGTCTTGCCGACGATCGGCGCCGCCTTGAACCCGTAGGTGCCCCAGCCGGCGCTGACGTGGAAGTTGTCGACCTCGGTCTTGCCGAGGATCGGGCTGTAATCCGGCGAGAGGTCACACAGACCCGCCCAGCTGCGCAGCAGCCGTGCTCGCTCGAGCTGCGGGAACAGCTCCATCGCGTGGCGGGAGACCTCCTGGAGGAAGTTCAGGGTTCCCTGCATCCGGTATGTCGTCCACGGCTCGATCTCGGCGCCGAGCAAGAATTCGCCCCGATCGGTCTGGCTGATGTAGATGTGCATCTGCGAGGAGACGATCACCACGTCGAGCAGCGGCTTCATCGCCTCGGTCACGCACGCCTGCAGGATGTGGGTGGTGATCGGCAGCGGTACGTTGACCATGTCGTTGATCAGCGTGCTCCAGCCGGCGGTGCAGTTGAGGACCTGCCCCGCTCTGACCGTGCCGCGGTTCGTGCGGACTCCGGTCACGCGGTCGCCGGCGCGGTCGATGCCGAGCACCTCGGTGTTCTGATGGATCTCCGCCCCACCGCGATCGGCCCCGCGGGCCAGGCCCCAGACCACCGCATCGTGCCGGATGATCCCGCCCGGGGGGTGGTACAGCGCACCGATGATCGGGAACGTGGCGTGCGGGTTGTCGACCTGCATCGCGGGGGCCAGCTCCTTGATCTCATCCGGCCCGATCACCCGTGAGTCGATCCCGTTGATCCGGTTGACCTCGGCCCGGTTGGCCATCACGAACATCGCCCGGTCGGTGTGCGCCAGGGTGAGGTGACCGCACTGCGAGAACAGCAGGTTGAAATTCAGATCGGCGGACAGGCCCTCGTAGAGCTTGACGCTGGCGTCGTAGAAGCGGGCGCCCTCCGGCGTCTTGTAGTTGGAGCGGAGAATCGTCGTGTTGCGGCCCGACGCCCCGGATCCGATGTAGCGCTTCTCGAGGATCGCCACGTTCTTGATGCCGTGTTCCTTCTGGAGGTAATAGGCGGTGGCCAGCCCATGCGAGCCGCCGCCGATGATCACGACGTCGTAGGAGCCCTTGAGCTCAGTCTGGCGGCGCCACATCCGCCGCTTGCGGAAGATGTCAAGCACGGGAGGGCTCCGCCGAAGGCTGCGGGTGGGAGGACAGCGCGTCGAGGCCGATCGGCCCGCCGCCGAGATGCCGCGCGGCGTCCGCCACCACCGCCCACATGTACTCGCCCACGGCCCAGCCGAACAGGAACAGGAAGCGATTCTCCTCCTCACGCACGATCAGACCCGGCTGCCGCGCGATCGACCCAGGTCGCAGCCCCCCGACGGGCGTGACCGCAGGGCGAAGGTCAATCGCGCAGAAGCGCGCGAACACCTCGCGGGCCAGCGGGCCAACCAGGGTCAGCGCGGCGAACACCGATGTGACATCGGCGACGCTCGCGTGGCCTGGGCTGTCCGAGGCGGCCTCGGTCAGCCGCCGCTTCAGGCCTGGAGCGTCGGCGGCCTCGCACACGACGAGCGTGCGCGAGGGAGTCAGCGGCAGCCACCAGACGTAGCCGGCGCGGGTCGCGCGGCCGAGCTCGGGGCTCGCCCCGCCGGCCGCGTCCGCCACGATCGTGCGCATCGCCTCCGGCGATGCCTGGAGCTCGAGCTTGCCGAGATGTGAGACGTCCGCCCACCCGACGGCCGTCGTGCTGAGGTCCATCTCATGCTCTCGGGAGGTGTAGCCGGCGGCGACGTTCCAGCCCGAGCGGACTTCGAACCTCGCCCCGACGGCCTGGGCGCAGCGCTCCATCGGGCTGCGCGCGACCGGGTCGCTCTGGTTCGCCGGCCCGGCGCCGTCAGCCACAGGGGCAGTCGTGAGGAAGTCGAGGCTCACGAGCGCAGCACTTCCCCGTCCGGGTCGTAGAACGGCCTGGTCTGGATCTGGGCGCTGAACGTCTGGCCCTCGTCGGAGATCGTGATCGTCGTGCCCTCGGCGGCCAGCTGACTCGGCACCCAGGCCAGCCCGATCACCTGATTCAGCACGGGCGAGCGGCGCGCGCTGGTGATGAGCCCGGCCGGCGCGCCGCCCGCGTCGACCACCACCGCCCCCTCGGTGGGGACATGGCCGTTGGCGGTCGTGAAACCGACCAGCGAAACTGCGGGCGTCTCCTTGGCGTAGTGCTCGAGCGCCCATTTCCCGATGAAGTCCTCCTCCTTGTCCAGCTTGACGATCCACGGCATCGCCGCTCCGAACGGCGTGGACTCGGAATCGGTGTCCTGGCCGATCAGGATGTGCATCTTCTGCAGGCGCAGGATCCGCTGGGGCTCGAGTCCGAACGGCCTGATCCCGAACTCCTCGCCCGCCGCGATCAGCGCGTCCCAGACGTGCTCGCCGTGGGCCGACGGGAAGTGGATCTCGTATCCGAGCTCCCCGACGAAGCCGATGCGCAGGATCAGGCACTCCACTCCGGCCACCGCCGCCTGCTTGGCATCGAGGTACTTGAACCCCTCGCCCCCGCAGTCGAGGTCGGTGAGCCGGCTGAGGATCTCCCGCGCGCGCGGGCCGGCCAGGTTCACCGCGGCCAGACCCTGCGTCACGTCGGTCAGATGCACGTCCAGGCCCCAGTCGGCCAGCCACCACGAGAACCACTCCTCGACCGCGCCGGCGCCGCTGGAGGTCGTGGTCACGTAGAACGTGTCCTCATCGACGCGGCAGATCGTTCCGTCGTCGACGATCCGCCCCGCATCGGAGCTGATCACGCCGTAGCGGATCCGTCCCGGTGCCAGGTTCGCGAAGCGGTTCGGATACAGCCGGTCGAGGAATTCGCCCGCATGGGGACCCCGGACCAGCAGCTTGCCGAGCGTCGAGACGTCGATCAGCCCGGCGGCCTGGTGGACGGCCAGCGCCTCTCCCTCAGGATCGCCGTAGTCGTAGGCTCGCCGCCAATCCCCGGCCCACTTGACGTTGGCCCGCAGCTCGCGATGGCGTCCATGGATCGCGGAGCGCTTGGCGGGCTCGTAGGGCCGGCCTCCCAGCACTCCCATCGGAACGGAGACCCACGGCGGCCGGGCGGTCGTGGTTCCCACCGCAGCCAGGCTCTGACCTGTCTCCTGGGCCATCAGGCGAACCGATGGGACCTGGCACATCCGCCCCTGACACGGGCCCATCGTCACCGTCGTGTAGCGCTTGGCCAGCTCGATCGAGTCGTAGCCCTCGTCGATGCTGAGGCTGACGTCCTTGCTCGTCACGTCCTCGCACAGACACGCAAAGCACTTCCCACGCCCGGCACCGGACACCGGCTCCGGCACCGCCACGCCGGGAAGCCGCTGCGCGGCCTCGGCGATCCGCGCCTCGGTCTGCTGCTCACGCTCGCGCGAGCGCTCGTCGCCGAGACCGAGTACGTGCGCCGCCCGGAGTCCGGCCAGCGCACCGGAATGCTCGATGTGCTCCGCGCTTTCGGCGCCCGCGACCTCGCCGGCGGCATAGATCCCGTCGGGCACGCTCTCGATCATGAAGTGGCCAATCGCCTCGTCGTAGCGGGTCTGCGCGCCGGCCTGCAGCAGCAGCGAGGTGGCCGGCATCGCGCCACCGGAGACGAGCACGAGATCGCACCCGAAGGCGCGCTCCCCGCTCTGTCCGTTCCCGCGATGGCCGACGGGGGCGAGCACCGCCCCAGCGACCTGCTTGCGCCCGCTGGCCTCGATGACCGTGTGTCCGGCCAGCACCTCGATGCCCAGCGCCCGCACCGTGTCGGCGACGGGCCCCGGGTTCGGCCGCAGATCGGCCACCGCGACGATCTGCACGCCGAGCTCGCGCAGGGCGATGGCGGAGCGCAGCCCGCGGTCGGAGGTCGTGGCGAGGACGGCGCGATGTCCGGGAAGCACCGAATACAGGCTGGCCAGCCGGCGGGCGCCACCGGCCAGCATCACGCCGGGCAGGTCGTTGCCGGCGAACACCAGCGGCTGCTCGATCGTGCCGGTGGCGAATACGTGGCGGCGGGCTCGCACCTGGTGGAGCGTGTCTCCCTGCCAGACGGGCACGAGACCGTCGAAGTAGCCGAGCGCCGAGGCACCGCTGAGGATCTCCACCCCGGCAGCGCGCGCCTCGGCCGTCAGGCCGGCCAGCCGGGTGCGTTCCGCGCCGTCGAGCAGACCGCGGCCTCCGGGCTCGACGCCGTCGTCGACCAGCACGACGTCCGCGCCGAGCTCGGCCGCGGCGCTGGCTGCGCTCAGCCCGGCGGCTCCGCCACCCACAACCAGGATGTCCGCGTGGCGGCGGCGGTACTCGGTCCGCCACTCGCGGTCGGCCTGACGCTCGCGCAGCTTGCCGAGCCCGGCAGCGTTTCGCAGCACGTTCTCGTACAGTGGCCACAGCCGTCGCGGCTTGATGAACGTCTTGTAGTAGAAGCCGGGAGGGGTGAACGGGCCGCCCGCCAGATCAGTCGCCCGCATCACGTCGAACTCGAGGCTCGGCTTGGCGTTCAGGTGCTCCACCCGCATCCCCTCGCGCACGGGCTCGACGCACGCGCGGGCGCCGGGCGCACCGTCGACCGCCACGATGCAGTTCGGGCACTGGCCCGCGCAGCACAGCAACCCACGACGGCGGTGGTACTTGAAGCTGCGGCTGAACGTGCGCTGGCCGGCCGCGTACAGCGCGGACCCGACCGTGTCGCCCTCGTAGGCCTCGACCTTCTTGCCGTCGAAGGTGAAGCTGATCAGCTTATGCCGGTGGATCCGCTCGCCGGGCTGCTCGGGCAGACGGCTCATATCGCCGCTCCGGGATCCGCGCCCGTCGGTTCCGAACCCGCGCCCGGACCGGCGTCCGGGCCGGCGCCCGGGCCGCCCGCACCCTCGGCCTCCCCGGGAAGGGCGGTGAACAGCACCTCGTGGGTGCTGGTGTTGCGCTCGGCGATGAACCACGCCCGGCACCCCGAGCGGTGGAACCACCACTCGCGCTGCACACCGGCGGTGTTGCGGCGGAAGTAGTTGTAGGTGTTCAGCTCGCGAAAGCTCGGGTGAGGCGCCGGCCGCGCGGAGATCTCCCCGCCGAAACCGAAGTCGGTGACCTCACGGACGCCGCAGTTGGGGCAGGTGAGCAGGAAGGACATCGGTGGGTGTGACAAGCGCTGCGCTGTACCAGCCGCGGGCAGGGGCCGGGAGCGCGTAAGACCGTCGAGGACAAACTAGATCGCCTTGGTGATTCTGTCCAATACCGAATCAGGCATGATTGATCTGGTTTTCGAATCAGGGAGATACTCGTGGAACTTCGCCAGTTGCGCTATTTCGTCGCCGTCGCCGAGGAGCTGCACTTCCGCCGGGCCGCCGCCCGTCTGCACATCTCGCAGCCGCCGCTCAGTCAGCAGATCCACCAACTGGAGACCGAGATCGGCTGCTCCCTGCTCGCCCGCACCCGGCGGCGGGTGGAGCTGACGCCGGCCGGCGAGGCGTTCCTTCATGACGCCCGGGTGATCCTGGGCGAGCTGGAGGGTGCGGTCGCCACCGCCCAGCGCATCGGGTCCGGGCAGACGGGACGGCTGCGGGTCAACTTCGTCGGCTCGGCGCTGCTGTCGCTCGTGCCAGGCGCGGTACAGCGCTTTCGCACCGCTCGTCCCAACGTCGAGATTCAGATCCGTGAGCGGCCGACCGTGGAACAGGTGCGCGCGGTCGTCGCGGGAACCGTTGACGTGGGTCTCGTGCGGCCGCCGTTCGACGAGCTCGACGAGCTCCGGGCCGAGGTCGTCCTACGTGAGCGCACCGTCGCCGCCCTGCCCACCGATCATCCGCTGACCAAGCTCCGCCGCATCCCGCTCCGGCGCCTCGCTGCCGAGCCGCTCGTGCTCTTTCCGCGCAACCAGGCGCCCGGATTTCACGACCTCCTGATCAGCTGCCTCGCGGCCACCGGCACCACGCCGCGTGTCGTCCAGTACGCGCCGGAGATGACCACGATTGTCGGCCTCGTCGCCGCGGGGATGGGCTTCTCGCTGGTGCCGGCGTCGGTGTCCCGGCTGGGGCTGGACGGCGTCAGCTACCGCCCGGTGGCCGGGGCCCCGCGATCGGAGCTGATCGCGATCACCCGAGCTGACGACGAGTCGCCGCTGGTCCGGACGTTCATCGAGCGCGCAAAGGGTTAGCCCGGCCGTGGCGGGTCGGGCCGCGGTCCGGGTCGGCTACGCCCGGGGCGGCGCGCGACTCGCTATAACCTCGCGCCCGATGTTGATCCGTCACGCCGACCCCGCCCGCGACGCCGCCGCCTGCGCCACGCTCTACGCGCCCTACGTCAGCGACACGGTCATCTCCCTGGAGGACTCGCCGCCGGCCGCGGCCGAGTTCGCGCAGCGGATCGAGCAGATCTCCGGCACCCACCCGTGGCTGGTCGCCGAGATCGAGAACGAGGTGGCCGGATTCGCCTACGGCTCAGCCCACCGCGCGCGGGCGTCCTACCGCTGGGCGACCGACGTCAGCGTCTACATCGCCTCCGCTCACCACCGCATGGGGATCGGGACAACGCTCTACCGCGAGCTGTTCGGGCTGCTCGTGCGGCAGGGCTTCCGCGTCGCCTGCGCGGCCGTCACGCTGCCCAACGAGGCGAGCGTCGCCGTCCATGAGTCGTTCGGCTTCGAGCTCGTCGGGATCTACCGGCACATCGGCTGGAAGCACGGGGCGTGGCGCGACGTCGGCTGGTGGCAGGTCGACCTGGCGCCCGACGCGACCGATCCTCCCGCCGAGCCCGGGCCACCGGTCTCACTCCTCAGTCAGTAACAGGGCCAGCGTCGGGCAGGCGTCGACCGCCCTCCGCGCGAGCCCGAGCAGGTCATCCGGGACCAGGGCCTCGTCGATGATCGGGTAGCCCCAGTCGTCGAGGCGGATCAGCTCGGGCAGCAGCTCGGCACACAGACCGTGACCTTCGCAGGTGATCGGGTTCACGCGCACCCGGGCGCTCATCGCACACCGTTCCCCACGGGAAGCCCAGCCGGCTTCGCCGTGCAGCGCGCCCGGCTGTGCCCGCTCAGCTCGCGGCCGAAGACGCGGATTGCGCTTTCGACGAAGCGGGCCGCGCCGTCAGGGTGATGGCAGGCCCCGCGCCCGCGGATCTCGGACGCCCAGCGAAGCATGCGATCGCGCTCGGAGCGATGGGCGACGCCATCGGCGATCGCGCCGAACGAGTCGGCGATCGCCCTCAGGCCGTGGACGCACGGCCCGCATTGACCGGCTGACTGGGCGGCCAGATAGTCGATCACGCGCGCGGACTCATGCAGCCCACAGGAGCTCTTGCCCAGGGCGATCAGCACCCCCGAGCCCAGTGAGCAGCCGACCGAGCGTAGCTCCTCCCGCGCGAGGCGCAGGCGAAGCGCGCGGGCGGACTCGACCCAGGTGCCGAAGTAGCCGCCGATCAGCAGCGCCTGCAGCGGCTCGGTCGAGCCGCCGGCGGCCGCCAGCAGATCGGTCATCGGCGTTCCGAAGGCGAGCTCGTAGACCCCGGGTGCCGCGACCGCGCCGGAGATCGTGACCAGTGCCGAACCAGGGTCGGCCGCGGTCCCGAGCTCGCGGTACCAGAAGTCCCCATAGCGCGCCACGAGCGCGATCTGGGCCAGCGTCTCCGGGTTCTGGATCAGCGTGGGACGGCCGCGGTAACCGCGCTCGAACGGTCGCGGGGGCACGAACGTCGGCAGGCTCTTTCCGTTGTTGAGGAAATGCATCACCGCGCTCTCCTCGCCGGTCACGTAACCGTCGGGACCGACGGCAAGGTCGAACTTCACCTGGTCGTTGCCCCGCAAACCGATTGCCGCCTGCAGCGAGCGCTGGGCGTTGGTCGCGCGTTCGCCGACCTTCACCACCACTTCCCGCGCGCCGACCGCGGCCGCCGCCAGCTCCGCTCCGTCGAGGACGAGATGCGGCATCCGCTCCAGCAGCAGCCGGTCCTTGGCGCTGGCGGGCTCGGTCTCGCTGCCGTTCACGACCACGGTGGCGTTCCGGGAGCGCTCGGCCACGGCACGCAGCTTCCGCGCGGCCGGGAAGTCGGCTCCGCCTCGCCCTCGCAGTCCACTCTGCTCGACCAGCTCGATCAATTCGTGCGGGGACACCTGCGGCAGGGGCCCGTGGACCTGCGCGTGGCGGTCGAACGTCATCGCCGCACCGCTTCCGTCCAGCCCCGCGAGCAGGCGAGGCAGTCCCTGGGGACCCGTGGTCACCGCGCCCGCCGCCGGTCCGGACGAGGCACTCATCCGCCGGCTCCGGCCGAGGTAGCGGTGAGCGTCCCCGTGACCCGGTTGCTCTGGTTGTCGATGATCAGGGTCGCGTGCAGATCCAGCTCGCCGCCGGAGGCGTCGGCGACCCGGGCCAGGAACTTCTGTCCCTCCAGCGACACGATCTGGCCTTCCATGACCGAGCTCGAACCGGCGGTGAGCAGGTCGACCTGGCTCCCGGTCATCGACAGCCCGCCGCCGCCGAGAGGAGCGCCGGCCATGCGAATCCGCAGCCGGCCGTGGACGGCTCCGTTGAGGCGCAGAGCGAGGTCGACGATTGCCCCATCGGCTTGCGAGCTCTGCTTGATCGTCCCGGCAAGACCGGCCGAGAACGGGACGTGAGGAGCCCCCGAGCTCGCGGTACGGCCGCGTCCGCTCCGGGCCGGAATCCGCGCCGACACCGGACTGGTCTTAGCTTTGAGCAGCGTCGTCGGCGTCCCGGCGCGGCTCGCCCAGTGCGGCCGCAGCGGGCCGAGCAGGGTGAACGCCACCACCGCAACCGTAATCACGAGCGACAGGGCGAACGCGGGAACCCGCAGCTCTCGCGAGGACGAGAATCCCCGCGCGATCCGGGTGAGGACCGCAACGAGCACCGCCCCGACACACAGCGCGGTGATCGCCAGCATCCACCACACCTTCGTGTCGCTGCCGGTCCCGAGGCCGTGCAGCACGGCCACGGGCCAGCTCGCGTAGGCGAGCCAGTGGACCAGCCGCCAGGCGCCGTAGCCGAGCCGGCGGCGGAGCAGGCTGGTCACCACCAGGGCGATCATGATGTCGAACGCAACCGCTCCGAGCCCGAGCCACACCGGCCGGTAGCTCGACACGAACGGGATCACGGCATCGACCAGCCGGATCGGCGCGAAGCTGTCGAGCACGCTGGTGATGATGTGGGCGACCAGCACCGCTATCACCAGCAGCGAGATATCGCGGTGCACGGTGTCGATCGCGAACCGCGGCCAGCGTGGAGCGGCCGAGAAGCGCAGCGAACCAAGTATTCCCAGCACGACGCTGGCGGTCAGCAGCAGCAACGAGACCACGCCGGTGCCGCGGGCGAGCCACCAGTAGGCGCTCGGACCGGCAACTGCGAGTGGCGCGCTCACGCCGGCACCGGGTCCAGCTCGGACACGCTCGGCAACTCATCGCCGGCCGCCGGCCACCCCGCCAGGTGGCGAACACGGCCGTCGACGTCGACGAGGCGGCTCGGCAGCGTAAGCGAGCTGAGCCAGGCCGGCGCGGTGATGCCGCGGACCATCGCCGCCGTGCTGGCGGTGTTCGCGTCCAGACACGACGCGGCACTGACACTCACCGTCCGCCAGGGTCCGGCCACGGGCTGTCCGGTCGAGGGAACCACGAGATGGTTGGCCTCGCCGGCCGTCGTCCGCCACCGGCGGACGGTGCAACTGGAAGTGGCCAGTCCGCCGGTGGTCAGCGTGATCGACTGGCCGGGGGCCTCGAGCCCCGCGCGATGGTCGTCGGTCACGCGCACGACCCATCCGTCGGCGGGCGGCTCTCCGCTGACCGCGATGTCACCGCTGAAGCCCACGAGCACTCCTCGGCCGCAGTCCTCGCTGGCCCGCGCCGCGGCGGTGTCGGCCGCGAGCGCCTTCGCCGTGGCGCCGAGGTCGAGACTCACACCGCGCGGCAGCCGCACGGTGAGACGCTGTGGATCGAGCTCGATCGCGCGCCAGCCCGCCGTCGCGGTGACGGAGATGCGACGTGGAGCGCGGCCCGCGTCGGTCAGGTCCGGCAGATCGTCGAAATCACGGTCGTAGCCGAGCGCGAGCAGAGCCGCCCCGACGGTCGGATCGACGTCGCCGTCGGTCATCTGCGCGGCCCGGATCGCCGCAGCCACGGCGTCGAACATCAGCGCGCTGACCCGGACGTCGGAGCCGGTGGCGGCGTTCAGCGCCGACAGCTCGGAATCGTCACGAAAGCGCGAACAGGCCAAATCGAACTCGGCGACGGTGAGTCTGACGACGTCCTCGGCTGTACGCAGGTCCGCGGGATCGGTCACTGCCACCGTCGCGGTGCCGCCGAACGCCGGAAACGTGGCGCGGGTCTGAGTCATTTCGACGAGGGTCAGGAACCGCCGGACACCGCGGCGGGCGCAGACGCGGCCGGAGCCGGCGCTACGGTCGACGGCGCGGGGGTCGGCGCCGGCGCGGCCTGCGCAGCAGCGGCCTGCGCAGCAGCGGCCGACTCGTCCGGCGTGGGCGTGGACTGCGCCGCGCTCGCCTGCAGCCCCAGGGTGCCGGCGCTGGCCAGCGGCGGCATCTTCGGACGGGAGCCGGAGGCCGAGGCGCTGCCGGTGGTGCTACCTGCCGTGCTCGCTGACTGAGATCTCGCGGAGGCGCTGCTCGCGGGCGCGATCGTCGAGACGAGCGCGGCGAACGCTGCCGTCAGCGCTGCCGCGCCGCCGGCCACCCAGCGCCGGGTGCGGGAGAGCCTCCACAGAGCGGCGTCACGATCGTGCGCTGCACGTGCCTTGGCCGGGCCTCTGGGGGTGCGCTGTTGGAAGTTATCCATGTCCGACACTATTCGGCAACTGCATCAGCTTTCACTAAGAGCAGCATGAGAATTCCCCTATTGGCCGGGGATGACGCAGGCGGAGCGCGGCAACGCCCTGAATGCAGAGTTCCTTTCGCCTGGCGAAAGTTTGTCTGCACTGCATCACGCCACCGGCAGCTCGACCGTGAACGCCGACCCGTCGACGGTCACGCTGCCGCCGTGGCGCTCCACGATCGCCGCGACGATCGACAGACCGAGGCCCGAGCCGGGGCGTCCGGACGTGTTGGCGCCCCGCCAGAACCGCTCGAACAGCCGCTCACGCTGAGCGGGGTCGGGGCCCGGACCATCGTCGCGCACGGTCAGCCGGACATGTGCGCCGGCCTGCCGGAGATCGACGCCTACGCCACCCCCGACCGGCCCGTGGACCAGCGCGTTGTCGATCAGGTTGCCCACCACCCGGCGCAGCGCGTCCTCCTCTCCGCTGACCAGCGATGGCTCCAGTTCGCGGACGATGATCCGGTCCGTGGCGCCGTTCATCTCATCGGCCACCTCACGCACGATGCGGTCCATCTGCACCGGGGCGGCGCTCGGAGTTCCGGCCCCCTCGCGCTCCAGCACGAGCAGGTCGTCCACCAGCCGGGCCAGCCTGACCGCGTCGCGCTGCAGGTCGCTCAACAACTCGTCGTCGACGCCGTGCCTCGCGGCGTACTCGACGTTGCCGAGCAGGGTGGTGACAGGCGTGCGGAGCTCGTGCGAGGCGTCGGCCAGGAAGCGCCGCTCGCTCGCGCCGGAGCGCTCGAGCGAATCAAGCATTCGATTCAACACGCCGGTGAGCTGTCCAATCTCCTCAGCTGGTCGGGCCCGAGCGCCGCCGGCCGCCCCGCCCGAGCCCGGACCCGGCCCCGCCGGCAACCTCCGCGCTGAATCCCCGGTGCGCTCGATCTCCTCCGCCGCCCCCGCCAGCCTGCGCAACGGACGCAGCCCGCGCCGGATCAGCGCGCCGGCGCTCAGCGCCGCCAGCAGCGCCACAACCGCCCCGACCAGAGCCAGCACGATCCCGAGGTGGTGCGTCGTGGCGGCGATATCGGTCGTGTCGGAGGCGACCAGCACCGCGCCGCCCGCCGCGGGGCCGCCCAACCCCTGGGCGACCGGCGCCGCGTAGAGGCGGAAGCGACGTCCGCCCACCTGCACGTCCTCGAACCCCGTCTGCCCGGCCACCCGGGCGGCGCGCGCCAGCGCGTCCTCGGGCAGCAGCCTCGCCCCCAGCGTCAGCGAGCGCGCGAGGATCCTGTCGTGGCCGTCGATCACCTCGACGGCGATCTGCCGCCCCGACACAGGGGATTCGAGGGCTCCGGGGTCCGTCAGCACCGCCGGCGCCGACACCGCCAGCTGCGCCACCTCCTGCGCGCGCTCGCGCAGAGCGGTGTCGAGCGAGCTGCGCAGCTGATGGCCCACGAGCGCGATGGTGGCCCCCGTGAACAGGGCCACGGCGAGCAGAATCGAGCCTCCGGAGGCGATGGCCAGGCGGGCGCGCAGGGTCTTGGGAGCGGAAAACACGCGCACCGGACCAAATGTGACCGATTTCACGGGTTATGACGCTCTAAAACGGAGAGACTTAGTCAAGGACCGGGAAGTTTTGATCAAGACAGGGGATATCCCGCGCGTTGACGTACCCGAGCCCGGGACGACCGAGCCCGTGCGGGTGCTTGTCGTCGAGCACGACGCCCGTGCGGCGCTGCTGCTCGGGGAAATGCTCCGGACGAGTTGGCCCGAGCGGGTGGTGATAGCGCAGACGCAGCGGCTCGGCGATGCCACACAGGAATTGCTCGAGCACGGAGCGACCTGCGTGCTGCTCGATCTGTCGCTGCCCGCCAGCGACCCGCTGACCAGCGTTGACGAGATTCGCAGCGCGGCGCCGGGGGCGGCGATCGTCGCGCTGGCCGAGCGCGCCGACGAGGAGGTGGCGCTCGAGACGATCAGGGCAGGGGCGCAGGATGTCCTCGTCAAGGCGGAGCTCTCCCCGGTGGCGCTCCGGCGCTCGGTGCGCTACGCGATCGTGCGCAAGCGCTCGGAGGTCCATCTGGCCGAGCTCGCGTTGCACGATCCGCTGACCGGCCTGCCGAACCGTGCCCTGTTTCTCGATCGTCTCGGCGTGGCGCTCGACCGCTCGCGGCGGACCAGTGCCTCGGTGGCCGTGCTGTTCCTGGACGTGGACGACTTCAAGGACGTCAACGATAAGCTCGGCCACGCCGCCGGCGACGTGGTGCTGACGGAGCTGGCCGATCGCCTGCGGAGGATGTTGCGCCCGATGGACACGGTCGCGCGGTTCGGCGGAGACGAGTTCACGCTGCTGTTCGAAGACCTGGCCAGCGAGCGCGAGGTCGTGCTGATCGCCGAACGGATCAGCCATGCCGCGACGCTCCCGATCACGCTCGACGACGGCGAGGCTTCGATCACCGTCAGCATCGGCATCGCGATGGTCGCCGATCCGAGCATCGCCCCCGAGACGGCGATCCGCGAGGCCGACGCCGCGATGTACCGGGCGAAGGAGCTCGGACCCTCGCGCTACGAGCTGTCCGACGAGACCTCGAGGCTGCGGGCGATGGAGCGGCTCGAGCTCGAATCGGCGCTCAATCACGCCGTCGATCGCTCCGAGCTGCGCGTTCACTACCAGCCGAAGGTGTCCCTGAGCGGGGAGCTCGGCGTAACCGGGTTCGAGGCACTCGTTCGCTGGCAGCACCCGGAGCGAGGTCTGATCGCCCCCGCCGAGTTCATGCCGCTGGCCGAGGAAACAGGCGCGGTGCTGCGAATCGGCGAGTACGTGGTCGGCGAGGCGCTGCGAGAGATCTCGCGCTGGCGGCAGTTCAAGCCGGGCATCACGGTGTCGGTCAACCTGTCCGCGCGCCAGCTCGAGGACACGAGCCTGGCGGGCATGCTGGCCGGGGCGATGCACGGAGCCGACGTCGACCCCGGTGCGCTGTGCGTCGAGGTCACCGAGAGCTCGGTCATGCGAAACCCCGAGGCGGCCATCCGGACGCTGGCGAGACTCAAGACGATCGGGGTGCAGATCGCGATCGACGACTTCGGGACCGGGTCCTCGTCGCTGACCGACCTCAAACGGCTTCCGATCGACGCGCTGAAGATCCACGAGTCGTTCGTCGGCGCGATCGGCGGTCATCCGGAGGACGCGTCGATCATCGGCGCGGTCGTGGATCTCGGCCACGCGCTCGGGCTCGATGTCGCCGCGGAGGGAGTCGAGACCGACGCCCAGCTCGCGGAGCTCAGATCGCTCGGGTGCGACGACGCGCAGGGGTTCCTGCTCGGCCGCCCGGTTCCCGCGGAAGACGTCCATGCCCTGCTGGCGGCGGCCTGAGGCTCACGCGCGCAGCGCAAACCCGCTGCCGCGGACGGTCCTGATCAGCTGCGGTTCTCCGAGCTTGCGCCGCAACCGCGTGATGTAGCGGTCAACGACGTTCGGCTCGGCGGCGCTCTCCCAGATCTCATCGATCGCCCGCTCACGGGTGACGATCCGGCCCGGGTCACGCAGCAGCAGCTCGAGCAGCGCGGCCTCCCGGCCGGTCAGCTCCACGGCGCGGCCGGCCCGGACGGCCCGGCGCGCCGGTAGATCGAAGGTCAGGTCGGCGTAGGAGAGCAGGGGGCGAGGATCGGCGCGCCGGCGCGTCAACGCCCGGATCCGAGCGATCAGCTCCTGCACCGCGAACGGCTTGACGAGATAGTCGTCGGCCCCCGCCTCCAGTCCGGCGACGCGATCGGGCACCGCGTCCCGCGCGGTCAGCATCAGGATCGGCGTCGGCAATCCCTTGCCGCGCAGGCGCCGGCAGACGGCCAGGCCGTCGAGCGCCGGCATCGCGACGTCGAGCACGATCACGTCGGGGGCGGAACGCTCGGCCGCCACCAGTGCCGCGCCGCCGTCGATGGCCAGGGTGACTTCGAAGCCCTCCGCCGTCAGTGTCCGCTCGAGCATCCGCCGCAGCGGGGGATCATCGTCGACTACCAGCACCCGTTCGCCGGCCGCGGGCGACCCATCCAAGCGGGAGTGCCCGTCAGCCACCAGCCACGTCGCGGCGCAGGAACACCAGGTACGCGGCGAACAGCGCCGGTACCCCGTAAAGCGAACAGACCCAGGCCGCGCGGACGATCGGAGCCCAGTCGATCGGCGAGCGCAGGAGGCCCTGCCAGGCGTTGAACTGCGTGCTGAGAAGGTAGGGCTGAAGCCCGCTGAGTCCCGGGAGAATTCCGACCAGCTGGATCAGCAGCGAGAACATCAGCGTGCCCACGACCGCGGCGGCGCTGTTACGCGTCACCGCGGAGAGCAGCAGCCCGATGCAGACGATCGCCGCGATCGGAATCAGGTACACGAGCAGGCTGGCGTACACGAGCTCGAGGGCCTTCGGCGCCGACACGATCGTTCCCGACAGACTCTGGAGCGGATTGAAGCCCGACACGATGCTGCCGGCCACCACCCCGACGGTTCCGGTGAGAAAGATCGCGAAGATGGCGTAGGTGGACGCCGCCAGAACCTTGCCGGAGAAGATCTGACCGCGGTCGAGCGACCGGGTGAGGATCGTCTTCAGGGTCCCGTTGTGATCCTCGGAGGCGACGATGTCGCCCGCGACCAATGCCGTGATCAGGGGGAACATCCAGACCGCGCCGAACAGCAGGATGACCAGCGGGATGGCCAGGCCGCTCTTGTGGATGTAGCTCCCGAAGGGCACGTCGTTGGGTCCACCGCCGCGGACCTGCGTGGCCACCACGAACAGGATCGGGACCACGGCGGCGGCACCCAGTCCCAGGTACGTGCGCTTCTGGTAGCGGAGCTTGGCCAGCTCCCAGCGGTACACGGTGGCGACGCCGGGCATCAGCTCGCCTCCACGGGCTGGGGCTCGGACGGCGCTTCGGCTCCACGCTCGGCCCCCGGGCCTTCGGTGAGCGAGAAGAACAGGTCCTCGAGCGTCACCGTCTGCGGCGCCAGCTCGCGGATCAGCGCGCCGGCCTCGATGAGCGCCTGGGACAGCGAGGCCACCGCCATCTCGTTGCCGGTGAAGTTGATCCGATCGCCGACCGTGTGCACGTCGCCCAGGCCCGGCTGGGCCTGGACGACCGCCAGCGCACGCACGTCGTCGGTCGTCGCGAGCCGGTAGCTCGTGCCCGCCCCGCGCTTGAGTTCGGAGATCATGCCCTCGTAGACGATGCTGCCGGAGCGGACGATGGCCACCCGGTTGCAGAGCTCCTCGACCTCGGTCAGCAGATGGCTGGAGAGCATCACGGTGATCCCGTCGTCGGCGAGGCGGCGGATCAGCAGCCGCATGTCCCGCATGCCGCCGGGGTCCAGGCCGGTCGCCGGCTCGTCCAGCAGCATCAGCTTGGGATCGCGCAGCAGTGCCGCGGCCAGCCCGAGGCGCTGGCGCATGCCGTGCGAGTAGCCGCCCACCCGGTCGCCCGCGCGCTTGGTCAACTCGACCGTCGCCAGCGCTGAGTCGATTCGTTTCGCCGCGTCGCCGCCGTCGAAGGCGGCGAGCAGCTCGAGGTTGCGCAGACCGCTGAGATACGGGTAGAACGTCGGTGCCTCGACAAACCCCGCGACGCCCTCCAGTGCCCGCACGCCCTCCATCGGATCGCGGCCGAACAACCGGACATGCCCCGCCGTGGGGGTGATCAGGCCGAGCATCATCCGCAGCGACGTCGTCTTGCCGGCCCCATTCGGGCCGAGGTACCCATAGACGTCGCCGACGTTGACCGTGATGTCAACGCCGGCGACGGCCGTCAGCTCTCCGTAGCGCTTGACGAGGCCCCGAACCTCGATCGGCGGGGCCTCGCCTGTGCGTGCCGGCGCTTCTGTCATAGGGCCCGGGCCGCGGCATCGGCTGCCGCAGCGGGAACCGAGCCCACGATCGTGTAGGCGACTCCCCCGCGCGTGAACCGAACCATCGTCCCCAGCGCGGTGTCGAGCTCCGTTCCGGTCGCGCCGTTGATCGACACGGTCGGCAGGCTGAGCCCGTGATGATGCTCGCCGGTGGTCTTCGGGGCCGCGGTCTGAGCACCGCCCTTCTGCTCGATCACGGCGATCCCCCCAAGGTTCTCTCCGTAGGTCACCAGCGCGGCGGGATGCCCGGCCCAGTCGAGCAGCGTCACCGAACGGCGAGGCAGGCCGACGAGCTTGCTCGGAGCCACCAGCGTGAACGGAACGTGCTTGGCCACCGCCGCCGCTCCGTGGACGTCGGCATGCTTGTGAGCCTTGCCGGACTTCTTACCGGTCTTCTTGTCGGCCGCGGAGGCCGACCCCTTCGGCGTCGAGACCCTGACGACCTTGGTCCCGAGCGGCGGCGTGATCGCAAACACCGACGACGCCACGGGGCCATAGGAGATGTTGGTCGCCTTCAGCTCCAGCACCGGCGCGCTCTGATGCTGCGCGTAGACGGCGAACCGCAGCGGCACGCCCTTGGCGGCATCCCAGGCGAGCTCGCCCGCGCCGAGCAGGCCGCCATCGTGCTTGGGGGAGACCCGCACCGTGTAGGCGGCCTGGCCGCCGACGTCGGAGGGCATCGCGCCGGACACGTTGATCTGCTTGGTCAGCTTGGCCAGATCGGTCTGAATCTCAGCGACCGTAGGCAGCTTGTCCTGCTTGCCCGCCGCGGCGTCCTTGGCCTTGCCCGCGCCGACGCCCTTCGGCAGCTTGCCCTGGTAGACGGTCTTCGAGCCGGGATCGTAGACCCAGAACGAGCCGTTGTTCACGACGACCTGCGCGTCGCCGATGTCCGACTGCAGCTCGAGCCGGAGACGATGGTCACTGGAAAGCCAGATGCGGCCGGAGGCCCCGGTCAGCAGCGGGTCAGAGCCCTGCAGATTCGAGGAGTCGATCAGGTGGTTGGTGAAGGTGACGTCGGCGCTGATGCCGCTGATGCTCTTGGCCGCGAGGGCGTCGTGGAGCGCCCGCGCGAGCGGCTTCTTGGCCGGAACGGGCCCGGAGCCCGACGCGGCCACGGCGATCGCGGTGCCGGCGCCGGCCGCGAGGACCAGACCGGCGATGCTGGCCAGCAGGCGCTGGGTGGAGACTGTGCGCAGGAACTTCATGAACATCCGCCTTTCTCGTGACAAAGGCCAAGATAGGCGAGAAGCCTGAAATTACTTTGACAGATGCCCTGCCTCGGCTCCGAGGCTCAGGCGCCGGCGTAGCGCTCGCGCAGCTGCCGCTTGAGCACCTTGCCCGTCGGGTTGCGCGGGAGCTCATCGATGAAGTGAATGTCGCGCGGGACCTTGTAGCGCGCGAGGTTGCCCTTGACGAAGTCCCGCACGTCTTCCTCGCTCAGCGACGCTCCGGGTTTGATCACGACGAAGGCGGCCAGGCGCTTGCCGAAGTCGGCGTCCTCGACACCGATCACCGACGCCTCCTCCACCGCCTCGTGCGTGATCAGCAGCTCCTCCACCTCCCCCGGAAACAGGTTCTCGCCGCCGGACACGATCATGTCGTCGTCGCGCCCGTCGATGAACAGACGATCGGCGGCGTCGAAATGTCCCACGTCGCCGGTGCTCATCAGCCCGTCGATGACCTCCTTGTTGCCGCCGCCCGTGTAGCCGTCGAACTGAAAGCCGTTGCCGACGAAGATCCTGCCCACCTTCCCGACGCCGGACACCGGCCGGCCGTTGCCGTCGAACAGCCTGACGATCGCCCCGAACGGCACGCGCCCGGCGGTTCCGGGCGCCGCCCGCAGATCCTCAGGCGTGGCGAAGGTGGCGTAGGCCACCTCGGTGGAGCCGTAGAAGTTGTAGAGCTTGTCCCCGATCGTCCGCTGAGCGCGGCGAACGAGCTCCGCCTCGAGCTGGGCGCCGGAGCAGAACACGATCCGCAGCGAGCTCGTGTCGTGGCCCGGCTCCTGCTCGAGCACGCTGACGATCCGCTGCAGCATCACCGGGACGACCACGAGCGCGGTCGGACGCTCGCGCTGGATCGCGTCAATCGCCGCGGTCGGGTTGAAGCGCCTCTGCACGATCGTCGTGCAGCCGAGGAGCACCGACAGCACCATCTGCGTGAACCCGAGCCCGTGGAACATCGGCGCGGCGACGTACGTCGACTCCCGGGAGCGGTACGGCACCTTTGACAGCAGCGCCCCGATCGGGGCCAGCGAACGGCCCTGGTGGCGTGGCGCACCCTTCGGGGTTCCGGTCGTGCCGCTGGTCAGCAGCACCACGGCCGCAGGCTGCGCCGGGGGTGGCGGCGTCATGCCCGCGTGCCCGGCGATCACCGCCTCGAGCGAGTCCGCCGGCGGGTCGCCGTCGGTCCACCCCAGCAGGCGCCCATGGCGCGTCGCGATCGGGGCGACGAGCTCGTCGTAGTCGTCGTCGTGAACCAGCAGCGAGATGTTCTCGCGCTCGCAGACATCTCGCAGCTGGGGTCCGGCAAAGTCCGTGTTCAGGTACAGGATCCGGGCGCCGAGCTTCGATCCCGCGAACGTGATGTCGAGGAAGCCGCGGTGGTTGCGGCAGAGAATTCCAATGCCGTCGCCCTCGACCAGCCCGCGGGCGCGCAGCCCGCACGCCAGCGCATCCGAGCGGGCATCCAGCTCGGCAAAGGTCAGGGAACCGATTTCGTCGATCAGCCCCACCTGATCGCCGTGGCGGATCGCCGCGATGGCCACCGCCCCGCCCAGCTGGCCGAGGCGATCGATCGCCCGGAATACGGCCAGCGCCCGCGCCGGCGGGTCCGCCCCGAGCATCCCCGCCCGCCAGGCATGGACCGCCGCGCGGACTTCGACCAGTCCCCTGCGACCCACGTCGGCCGGCCGCTGGAGCAGAGAAGGTAGTTCGAGCACCCGCGCAATGTACTCGTAGGTAGCTACCGTCCGGTGGCATGTGTCGCCTGTTCGGGATGAGCGGAGGGCCTAACGCGGTGCGGGCGACCTTCTGGCTGCTGGAAGCCCCAGACTCGCTCGCCGAGCAGAGCCGGCGTGAACCGGATGGCACGGGCCTTGGAACCTTTGATGCCGCGGGGCACCCCGTCGTCTCCAAGCAGCCGATCGCCGCCTATCAGGATCAGACGTTTGCCAGAGAGGCTCGCGAGCGGCGCTCGCACACCTTCATCGCCCACGTCCGCTATGCGTCCACCGGCGGCCTCACCGCCGTGAACACGCACCCGTTCGAGCAGCAGGACAGGCTCTTTGCCCACAACGGCGTGATCGGCGACCTGCCCCGGCTGGACTCGGAGCTCGGCGACGCCGGCAAGCTCGTACACGGGGAGACCGACTCCGAGCGCTTCTTCGCGCTGATCACGCGGGAGATCGAGCGCGCCGGGAATGTCGGCGAGGGGATCACGGCCGCCGCCCGGTGGATCTCCGAGCAGCTGCCGGTGTTCGCCCTGAACTGCGTGCTGATCACGGCGTCCGAGTTGTGGGCGCTCCGCTACCCCGACACGCACGAGCTTCACGTGCTTCAGCGCGCGGCCGGCGGCCCGAGCGGCAGCCGCCACCTCGACCACGCGAGCGCCCGCGGCTCGGTGCGGGTGCGCTCGGGCGACCTCGCCACCGCGCCCGCGGTTGTGGTGGCCACGGAGCCGATGGACGAGGATCCCGGCTGGCAGGCGCTCGGGCCCGGGCAACTGCTGCACGTGGACGAGAACCTGAATGTCGACCTGCGAACGGTGCTCGAGCAGCCGCCCGCGCATCCACTCACGCTCCAGGACCTCGACCCGCGCGCTGCCGCCTCGCAATCCGCCGAAAAGGCCGCCGACAAGCCCGCCGGAAGGCCGTCGTGAGCAGCACCAGCGTCATCTATCGCAGCGCGACCGGCTATGAGCTGCTGATGCGTGCCCTGTACGGCCGCCACTACGAGGATCGGATGCAGGCGGTGGCCGACCAGGTCCCCGACGGAGCGACCGTGGTCGAGCTCTGCTGCGGCCCCGGAACGCTCTATACCCGCCACCTTCGTGACCGGGCGAGCGGCTACATCGGGCTCGACGTCAACCAGACCTTCGTGTCCAAGCTGCGCGGTCAGGGCGTGGATGCCCGGGTGATGGATCTGGCTGACCCGGGCGTGCCGTTGCCCGGCGCCGACGTCGCGATCATCCAGGCCAGCCTCTACCACTTCCTGCCCGACGCGGGATCGCTCGTCGACCGCATGCTGGCGGCGGCGGAAGAGCGCGTCGTGGTGGCGGAGCCGATTCGCAACCTCTCGAGCAGCCGGCTACCGGGAATCGGGCTGCTCGGGCGCCGCGCGGCCGACCCGGGAGTCGGCGGTCATGAGCAGCGCTTCACCGAAGCAAGCCTGGATCGGCTGATGCAGGGCTACGCGGAGCGGGTCCGCTCAGCGTTCCTGATCCCGGGGGGCCGCGAGAAGGTCTACGTCCTCGGGGCCGGCGGCTGACTCGGTCAGCAGCGGTTCCGGCGCCTCCACAGCCGCCGAGGCTTCCGCGTCGATCAGAAACAGCGGCCGGCCCTTGACCTGCTCGAAGATCCGCCCGACGTAGAGGCCGACGACGCCGACGCTGACGATGATGAAGCCGGCCAGGACCAGCAGCAGCACCGCCAGGCTCGTGTAGCCGGGCACCGCCTTGTCCTTCTCGACGAAGTAGTCGACCACCTCAAAGCCGGCCACCACGATCCCGATCGTGGCGACGATGAACCCGACCAGCACGACGACGCGCAGCAGCACTGTGCTGCGGAAGAACATCCCGTCGAGGGCGACCTTGACCAACCGCGTGAGGTTGTAGCCGCTCTCCCCCGCGTGGCGCTCGTGATGGTCGATCTCGATTGCGGTCGAATCGAAGCCGAGCCAGTCGAGCGCGATCATGTACTCGCGATCACGATCGCGCAGTCGCAGGAAGGCGTCGATCACCCTCCGGCTGAGGAGGCTGAGATTGCTGTAGTCCGGGCGCACGTCGGTCTCCAGCGTCAGCTTCCGATACGCCCGGCTGGTCCAGCGGCGGAACGCGGAGTGGCGCCAGCCTCGCCGCACGGTCCGGACCATGTCGTACCCCTCGCCTGCCGCCGCCCACAGGCGGGGGATGTCCTCCGGCGCCTCCTGCAGATCGCAATCCATCACCACAGCCCATTGCCCCCTGGCCTGCGCCAGCCCGGCGGTGATCGCGGCGTCCTGACCGAAGTTCCGGCTCAGCCGGTAGGCGCGGACATGCGCGTCCTGGCGGGTCAGGCGCTGCAGTACCTCCCAGCCGCCGTCGAGGCTGCGGTCGTCGACGAACACGAACTCGTAGCGATCGGTGACCTGCGCGACGCTACGGGTGAGGCGCTCGTGAAGCGCGCCCAGGCAGTCGGCGCAGCCGTACACGGGAACGACGACGCTGAGGACGACCTCCGGCAGCGGGGTTGCGGGCGCTGCGCTCATCGGCCCGGCTGCTGGAAGAACACCAGCAGTGACCTCGGCGTGTGAAGGAAATACCTCGGCGCGAGCCGAAGCAGCGCCTTCACGTCCAGGCGCTCGGGATGCCTGAGCGCGAACCGGGCGATCACCCAGTTGACGATGCGGAAGCGGGCGATCAGTCGTGCGCCCGGCGGGGCGAGGAAGCGCGGCACGACCTGGCCCTGAGGCGCCCGGGGCGGAGCAGCCGTCGTGAGCGCCTCTTCCCGCGAGGAGGCCGCGCGCGGGAGGGCGACGGCCACCGGTTCCCGTCTGGCCAGCCCCACGATGTCGATCTCCGAAATCCGCACCCGCTTGTCCTGCGGCACGACCCAATTGACGTGGGGCAGATAGATCTTGAGCGGATCGTTGGTCTCACCGTTGGCCGCGAGCACCGCCCTCGGTACCGGGGCCGGCCCGAGCGCCCGCGCCACGCTGCGCCACGGCGACCGCTGCAGCGACGCGTGCGTCTGAACGTCGATCGCCGCGTACGAGAAGATCGCCAGCAGCACGACGGCCAGCGCACCGCCCACCACGCGCGCTCGCGGCGCCGCGCACGCCGCCGCTATGACCACGACCAACGGAATGAACGCCGGAATCACGTTGCGGGAGAGCCAGTAGTCCTGGCCGAAGGATCCGAGCACCAGCGGCGCCGCGATCGCGAAGCCCCCGATCGCCGCTCCCACCTTGGCCGCCCGGCGCGTTCGCTCGTCTCCGGCCAGCAGGACCAGCAGCGCGACGATCACGATCAATGCGCCGGCGGCGATCAGGCCGTCGTTCGCCGTAGCGGTCCGGCGGAGCAGGCTGATGCCCCACTCCAGCGCGCCCGAGCCCACCCGGATCATTGGGGGCACGGCGGCGATCCAGCCGGTCCCGTGGGTCGTGTCGGCGAGCGCGAACGGGAGCATCGCGGCCTGGGTGGCCGCGACGACGGCGACCGCCGCCCAGGTGGCACGGCTCCGGGCGATCCACAGCAGCCACACCGCCTCCGGAGCGACCACAAACCCGGCAAAGAAATGGGTGGTCACGGCGAGCGCCGAGCACACCGCCCACCAGGCCAGGTTCCGGCCCGAGGGATCTCGCAGCGCCCGCACGAACCACAGGAATCCCGCCGCGGTGAGCGTCGCCAGCAGCATGTAGGAGCGAGCCTCCTGGGAGAACCAGATCAGGAACGGGTTGACCGTGACCAGCGCAGCCGCGATCACGCCGGCCCAGCGCGAGGCCAGCTCCTTGGCGGACAGATACGCGATCGGCACCAGAGCGATCCCGGCCAGCGTCGAGATCGAGCGCAGCGCGATCTCGCTCGTGCCGAACACCTTGGCCCAGCACCAGACGAGCACGAAGTACAGCGGCGGCGTCGTCTCCACGTGCGTGACCGTGGTGATCATCCCGCCGAACGGAAGATGGGCTTCGTAGGCGGTGAGCGCCTCGTCGGTCCAGAAGCTCTGGTTGTCGATGGTCAGGATCCGGATCGCCGCCGCCACCGCGATCAGGCCGGCGACCGCCCAGACGTCGGCCGACACCTGCGTCGCCACCCGCGCAGCCAGGCCCCGGACCCCGGTGAGCCGGGGCGGGTCCAACCGTGGCGCCGGATATTCGGAGGTGCTCATCGCTCGCCCAGGAGCTCGGCCAGGGCCTCGACGACGTCGTCCTGATCAGCGTCGCTGATCTTCGGGCTGAGCGGGAGACTCAGGGTTTGCTCGGAGAATAAGGTTGCCACAGGGAACGCGTCCGGGGAAAGGCCGTACGTGTCCCGGTAGAAGGGATGCAGATGGACACCCCGGTAGTGGACGCCCGTCCCGATGTTGCGCTCGGTCAGGGCCTCGAGCAGGCCGTCACGCGTGATCGGCGCGTCCGGGCCGACGAGCACCTGGTAGAGATGACGCGCGTGCCGGGTGTCGGGCTCCGGGGGCGGCGGCGTGAGCAGCGGCAGCCCCTGCAGCAGCTGGTCATATCGCTCCCACAGCTCGGCGCGCCGGTCGATCCAACCGTCGAGCCGCGGCAGCTGATGAATCCCCATCGCCGCCTGCAGATCGGTCATGTTGTACTTGAAGCCGGGGCGCACGACCTCGTAGTGCCGGAACCCGGTGTCGGAAAAGCGCTGCCAGGCCCCGAGGCTGAGGCCGTGCAGCGCGAGACGCTCGACCTCGGCCGCGATCTCCGGGTCATCTGTGACCAGCGCGCCACCCTCGGCGGTGGTGATGTTCTTGGTCACGTAGAACGAGAACGCAGCCACGTTCCCGAACGAGCCGATCCGCCGGCCGTGCCATTCGGCGCCGATGGCGTGAGCGGCATCCTCGATCACCAGCAGTCCGTGGCGATCGCGCAACGCGCTGAGACGCTCCATGTCGACCGGACGCCCGGCCATGTGCACGGGCATGATCGCGCGGGTCCGGGAGGTGATCGCAGCCTCTGCCGCGTCGAGGTCGATCAGGCCGGTGCCCGGAGCCGAATCGACCAGCACCGGCGTCGCCCCCGCGTGCTCGACCGCATTGGCGGACGCCACGAAGGTCATCGCCGGGACCAGCACCTCGTCCCCGGGGCCGATGCCCAGGACCTGCATCGAGAGGATCAGGGCAGCCGTGCACGACGAGACGCACCGGCAATGCGGCACGGTCACGTAGTCGGTGAGCATCGACTCGAACCGCTGCACCTTGGGGCCGGTGCCGACCCAGCCCGAGCGCAGTGAATCGACCACCTCGGCGATCTCCTCTTCGCCGATCACCGGGCTCCCGAAGATCAGAAAGCTATCCCGCATCTGTTTTGTTCCCATCGCGACGACTAAGCGCCCTTCGGGATCCCGACGGGCATAGCAAGCGTCCCCGATCCAATAAGTGCTGGATAAGGCCGGAGTTAGCATTGTGCGACGATCGGGTCCGTGATCTCTTCTCGCAGCGCCTCTGCAACGGATCTCCCACCCGGACCGCCCCTTCCGCGGGTGCTCCAGACGGCCGGCTTCATGTTCGTCGGCCCCCGCTTCCTCGACGCCTGCCGGCGCCGCTACGGGGACGCCGTGACGTTCAGCACGCTGTTCGACAGCCGCTTCGTGATGCTGTTCGAGCCTGGCCTGGTCAAGCAGGTGTTCCAGGGCTCGGCCGACCAGCTGCATGCCGGCGAGGCCAACGCGCTGCTCGGGCCGGTGCTGGGCGAGCGTTCGGTGCTGCTGCTCGATGGCTCCGAGCACCTGCGTCACCGGCGGTTGATGCTGCCGCCGTTCCACGGGCGCCGGATGCAGAGCTACGGCGAGGTGATGCGGGAGTCGGCCGATCTCGAGATCGAGTCGTGGCCGGTGGGCGAGCCGTTTCCCGTGCTGGCCAGCATGCAGTCGCTGACCCTGCGGGTGATCCTCCGCGCGGTCTTCGGCTACCAGCCCGGCGCCGCCGAGGACGAGCTGAGCCGCAGCCTGCGGGCGATGATCGAGCCCCTGGCCCGCCCCCGGGGGCTGCTGCTGATGATGACGATGGGGCGCTTTGGCAGCGGAGCGCGCGGAGCGGCACGGCGCTTCGAGGCCAATCGACGCGCGGTCGACGAGATCCTGCTGGCCGAGATCGCCCGGCGCCGCAACGACCCAGACCTGGAAACCCGCGACGACGTCTTCTCGTCGCTGCTGCTGGCCCGCGATGAGGACGGTGAGAGTCTGAGCGACCGCGAGGTGCGCGACGAGCTGGTCACCCTGCTGCTGGCCGGCCACGAGACCACCGCCACCGGGCTGGCCTGGACGTTCGACCTGCTGCTGCATTCGCCGGCGGTACTGGAGCGTGCGCGCTCGAGCTTCGCTGACGATGCCGAGCGCGTCAGTTACCTGGATGCGGTCGTCAAGGAGGCGCTCCGGATCCGGCCGGTGATCCCGGGCGTCGGCCGGGTCGTGCGTAATGAGCCGTTCCAGCTGAACGGCTACACGATCCCGCCGGGGGTGGAGATCAATCCCTCGATCCGGATGATCCACCGCCGCGCCGACATCTACCCGGATCCCGCCAGCTTCCGCCCTGAGCGCTTTCTCGGCGACGACGCGCCCGACACCTACACCTGGGTGCCGTTCGGCGGTGGCATCCGCCGCTGCATCGGCGCGAGCTTTGCCCTGATGGAAATGCGCATCGTGCTCGAGCGGGTGCTCCAGCGCACGCTGCTCCAGGCGGCCGAGCCCAAGCTCGACGACGTCCAGTTCCGCGCCATCACGCTGGCTCCTCGCAACGGGGTGCGGGTCGTGCTGCCCCAGCCGCCGAGCGCCCGAGCGGCGTAGGCCCCTACCGCGCGCCGGTCGCGTAGCGGAGGATCGACAGGTCGGTCAGCCACTCGACGGGCGCCCGGTCGTCGGTGTAGACGCTGCCGCCCGGGAGCGCGGGAGCGAGGCGTGCGGCGACCTGCGCGGCCAGGGGTCCAAGCGCAGGCGCGTGGGCAGCGGCGGCTTGCGCCATCCGGATCGGCGACACGGGCGCCTCGCTGGCCACCACCTCCGAGTTGGTGGTGCTGACCGGATCGCGGACGATGTCGGGAAAGACCGCTCGCAACGTCGCCGAGACGACCTTCTCGAGCGCCTCGGAGTCGGGCAGGTGGCCGACGTTGACCACGAACACGCCCCCCGGGTTCAGGTGCGCCAGCGCAGAGCGGAAGAACTCCTTGGTCAGGAGGTAGAACGGAATGTATGGCTGCCGGTACGCGTCGACGACGATGGCGTCATAGCGCGCCCTGCTGGCCGCCAGCCACGGCCGCGCGTCGGCGGTGTAGATGTGCAGATGCGGGCCGCCCAGGCCGAACAGGCGCCGCCCGATCGAGGTCAGCTCGCCGTCGATCTCGACCGCGTCGACGAGCGTGGCGGGAAAGTAGTGCCCGTAGCCGCGAGCCACCGTGCCGGCCGCGTCGCCGAGAATCGCGATCCGGTGCGGGACCCCGCGCGCGGAGCTCAGCGGCAGCGTGAGCAGGTCGTCCCAGTACCCACCGGTCAGGTAGCTCCACGGCCGGAACACGGAATGCACCGCCACCCCCTCGTTCAGCTGCAGCCAGCGCTCGCCGCTGCGCAGCTGCACCACCCGCGCGTACTGGTACTGCGTCTCCTCGGAGAAGATCACGCGAGCCCCCTTCACGCCGGAGCCGATCGCGGCCGGTGGCACGGCCAGCAGCGCAGCCACGACGGCGGGCACGGCCAGGAACACCCGTGCGCGCAGGCCGAAGGCCGCGACCAGCGCCAGCGCCAGCGCGAACACGAGGAACGTCCGGTGCGTGCCGACCAGCGGGATCAGCAGCAGCGCGGCGAGGAACGTGCCCACGAGCGAGCCGGCGGTGGAGATCGCGTACAGGTTGCCGGTCACCGTTCCGGCCTCTCCGACCTGCCCGAGCGTGAGCCGGTTCGCGTACGGGGCGACCGTGCCGAGCAGCATCACCGGGAGGGCGACGAGGACGAGCACGGCGGCCAGCGAGCCGAGGAAGCCGCCCACCGACAGCGCCCCGAGCGCGTTGACCGACAGTCGCAGGAACGGATCGGAGATGAACGGCACGAGCGCCAGCAGCGCCGCGGCGGCCAGCACGACGCCGCACAGTCCGCGCAGATCGGCGCGGCGATCGGCCAGCCGGCCGCCGATCGCGTAGCCGGCGGATAGCGACACGAGCACCGTCGCGATCGTGTTGGCCCAGATGATCGTCGAGGCGCCGAAGTACGGGGCGAGCAGCCGCGCGGCGGCGATCTCGGCGCCCAGGCTCCCGGCGCCGACAACGAATACGACGACGCGGATCAGACGGGCGGGGGCGACAGCTAGGGTTTCTCCGGACATGTTGCTCTACGAGTCTCGCGTGTCAGGCAATTGCTACAAGGTCCGGCTGCTGCTGACGCAGCTCGGCATCGATTTCGAGCGCCGTGAGCTCGATGTCGTCGACCGCTCGGATCGGCCGGCGGTGATCGGGCATCTGAATCCGGCTCTGCGGATCCCGACGCTCGTCCTCGACGACGGCCGGGCCCTGGCCGAATCGAACGCCATCATGTTCTACTTCGCCGAGCCGACGCCGCTGATCCCGGAGGACCGCTACGAACGGGCGCAGGTGCTCCAGTGGTTGTTCTTCGAGCAGTACAGCCACGAGCCGTACATCGCCGTGGCGCGGTTCTGGCGCATCGCCGGGATCGAGCCGGCCGAGTCCGAGCTTCAGGCCAAGCGCCGGGGCGGCGGCGCGGCCCTGCAGGCGCTCGAGTCTCACCTGGGGGGTCGCAGCTTTCTCGTGGCCGAGCGGTACACGATCGCCGACATCGCGCTCTATGCCTACACGCACGTCGCCCCGGAGGGTGGGTTCCCGCTGGAGCCCTATCCCGCGGTGCAGGCCTGGCTGCAGCGAGTCGCCGCCCAGCCGGGGCATGTGAGCATCACCGACTGACGGCTCGCCCCGCGGCGTTGGCGGCGATCAGCGTGCTGGGCGGATCTCGTCGTAGCGGGCAGGCGCGAACGCTACGCCCGCAAGCTCCGATACCTCAGCCGACCGTCCTCATGGCCACGACCGTAGGGCCTCACGCGGGGTCAGAGTCAAGGAGGCAGCTGCTCGTGGACCTGGGTTGCAGCGTGCACAACTCCGATCTCGCGCATCCGTGAGGCTCGAGGTCGGCTGCGGGCAGCCTAGACGTGTCCCAATCCGAACTCGGCCTTTTCAGCTGCACGAGATCGGAGTTGAGCCCGCGCCCCCGCGCCCC
>DATCPD010000136.1:0-1693 GCA_036564325.1 Solirubrobacteraceae bacterium
CCCGAGTACAGGTATGTCCCCGCAGGAAAGTCCACGAGCAGCCGATCCTGCTGCGTGGTGTGGGTGCGGATCCACTCGCTCAGCACGGCGATGTGCCGGCTATTCTGGGCGAGCACGAAGAAGATCGAAGCGTCGCGCGGCGCGGGACTCAGACCCTGGACGAAGCTGGCCGCCGCCGCGCGCCGCAATTGCACCTGCCGGAGACCGACGATGAGGGCCGTGAGGGCGAGTCCGATCGGCGCAGCGAGGCGCAAGCGCGTGGGCAGACGCTTGGCGCCCTTCTCGATCGCGAAGGCGGCGAGAAGACCCACAAAGGGAATCACGGGAAGGAGGAGCCTGTCCTGCGCGAACGGCCAAACCAGGACGACGGCGAGCGACGCCGCCGCAGTCAGCGCGACGGCTGGCGCTCGGCGCCACGACCAGGCGGCTCCGACCGCGGCGGCCACGAGCGTTCCAAGGACCAACACATGTCCCACGACGACCGGTCCGGCGAGGGCGCCGCTCAGCTCCGAGAGGTAGGCGCGCCCGTTGTTCCACAGAGTGTGGAGCAGGTACGCCGGTAGCTGTGCCGGCCCGACTGGGATCCAGCTCCAGTACGACACCTCGTCGGGCGATGAGGAGAGCGGTCCCTCCGCCACCAGCCGTCCGTGCACCACGCCCCACGCGATCAACGGCGCGATTGCGGCGGCGGCACCGGCGGCCACGACACGCCACGGGACGCGGCGCAGCGCGAGCGCGGCGAGACAGGCCGGGATGAGTACCAGTCCAGCCGATCGGAATAACGCCGTGGTAGCGAGCACGAGGCCGAGCGCGAGCGCCCCAGGGATGCGCGTGGTGGTGGCCGCGAGCGCCACAGCGGCGGCCCATCCCAGCAAGAAGTAGGGTTCAGCGAGCGGGATGCTGTAGTACTGGATCGCCTGGTCGAGGAGGAAGGGGCCGAGGGCTGCGACGGCGAGCGGACCCGGGGAGAGCGCCAGGTCACGACGACCGATCCACCAGATGACCGCTGCGGCCACCCCGCATACGATTAGGTTCAGTATGCCTACGGTTGCGCGCACTGCGGCCAGCGTTCCACCCAGGGCCCATGGGATCGCGAGCAATGCGGGGAGACCGGGGGGGTATTTCACCGCGACGGGGGCGCCGACAAGGTACGTGAGGTGGTAGCCGGTGCCGTCCGCGAGCGACTTGCCGAGCATCACGTAGGCGCCGTCGTCATTGAAGGCGCCGACCAGAAAGAGAGCGGAGCCGCGCAGCAGCAGATACGCCGCTACCACGACGACGAAGACCCCCAGACACTCGCGCAAGGGCCCTTCGGACCTGATTAACGAGCGCAGCGGGTGACTCCTCGGAAAGACCGCCCGCAGTATCGTCCCACCCCGGACGGGGCGCAAGAGCGGCTCAGTCGGCGAGCCGCACGGATATGCCCGGTCCTGGGCGGATCTGGACAAACAGGTAGCGCGTTAGCGGATCGGCCAGAGCAGATTCATTCCATCGGCGTAGGGCATCAGTTTCGGCGGCTGGTCGTCGCCGGGCCGAAGAAGCATTGCGGGTACCCGGTCCGGATATCTCCGTATCAGGCGGGCATTGGCCTCCGAGCCCATATCGCGAACGAACATCGGCCCATCCCCCCCGATTCCGGGTAAGTCTCCCTGCCAGAGGAGGGGCCCGACGTCCACGATTCCAAGAGTGTCGG
>DATCPD010000192.1:0-8835 GCA_036564325.1 Solirubrobacteraceae bacterium
GCTGTGGCTCGCACCGGCCGCCGCCCGCGCGCTCGCTGCCTGACCGCCGCCGACGCCGGCCGCGCCGCGCCGCGCCGCGCGGAAATTCCCGCATAGCGGGAATTTCTGCGCGATTGCAGACTTCCTTTCGTCTGGCGAAAGGAAGTCTGCATCCGTGCCTGATCGGGCCTGCGCTATCCGACGCGCAGGGGCAGGCGTTCGAGCCCGTAGATCCCGGACGGCGTCCCGAACTCCGGCTCGCCGTCTAGGGCGAGCGAGCTGACCCGCTCGGCCAGGAACGCCAGCCCCTCCTGCATCTCCGCCCGCGCGAGGTTCGCGCCGACGCAGTAGTGAATGCCGGCGCCGAAGGTCAGCACGCGGTCGCGTCCGCGCTCGGCCGCGATGTCGAACCGGCCGCCGCCGCCGCTGTGCCGGTTCGCGTGCCACGCGGACACGAGCACGATCGTGCCGGCGGGAAACGTGACGTCCCGGTACTCGAGTTCGGCGGTGGTGATCCGCGCCGTGAACGGCGTGATCGGCTCGACCCGCACCGCCTCGTCGACCGCGGCCAGGGCCAGGCCGCGGGGGTCGGTGCGCAGCAGCTCCCACTGATCGGGGTGCTCCGCGAGCAGCCGGACGGCATGCGCGAGCTGGCTCTGACTGGTGTCGACGCCGCCCACCAGGATGTTCAGCACCAGGTTGCGCAGCTCGTCGTGGCTGAGCCGGTCGCCGTGTTCCTCGGCGGCGATCAGATCGGTGATCAGGTCGTCGCCGGGGGTCTGCCGCCGGGCCACGATCAGCGCGTCCGCGTACTCGTAGAACTCCTTCACCGCCTGCTCGATCAGCTCTCGTTCGGTGGTCAGGCTGGTCGGGTCGAACTGCCGCTGGATCCAGTTGGAGAAGTGGTGAAGGCGGGGCGCGTCCTCGAGCGGCGCGCCCATCACCTCGGCGATCACCATCGATGGGTAGGGCTTGCCGAACTCCTCGATGAACTCGAGGCGGCCGTCCGCGGGGAGCGACGGAAGCAGGTTCTCGAGAAACCGCCCCATCGCCGGCCGGTAGCGATCCACCCGCCGCGGGGCGAGGGCGGGGTTGACCAGGTTTCGCAGGCGCCGGTGATCGTCGCCGTTGACGTTGATGATGTTGCGGACTATCTCCTCGTGCAGCGGGCCGGCGTTGATGCCGAACAGCTCGCCGATGGTCAGGCCGGGAAACACCGCGTCGCGGTGGCGCAGAAAAAATTCGCCGCTCTCGCGATCGAGCACGATGAACCCGAACGGTCCCGCCGCGAGCCAGTCCTCGTGACCGCGGAGCGCCTCCATCGCGCTGCGGTAGCGATCGCCGCGCAGCTGCGGGTCGGTGTGGTCGAAGCTGGGAAGGGACAGTTCTGAGGCGGCGGGCAAGGCGAGCTCAGCGACCGAACCACGGGCTGGCGGCGAGCTCGCGGGCGACGGCCTCGCTCAGCGTCAGCGCCTGGAACACCGTCCGGTAGTTCACGTTCTCCGGCGTGTCGGACATCTTGTGGTAATTCGACAGCGCCTTGTAGCGATCCATCGAGGCGATAGTGGCAGTGGGGTAGCCGGCGCGGCTCGGAATCACCGCGTCGGTCGAGTTGCGCGAGCGCATCCCGCGTCTGACCGGCGCTCCGGCCCGCTCGCCGGCCCGCGCGACGAGATCCCGGAAGCTCCGGTCGTGGTAGTCCTCCATCACGACGGAGCCCTCGCCCTCGAGCATGATCAGCTTCGGGGAGCCGACGGTGTCCAGGTTCAGGAACCACGTGCGGTCGCGGTCGAGACCCGGGAAGTGGCGTCTGCCGAACCCGTGGATTCCGCCCTGGAGCACCTCCTCGGCGCCACAGGAGACCAGCAGCACGCGCAGCCCCGGCACCGGACTCGCGGCCAGCCGCTCGGCCAGCGCCACCAGCACCGCGACGGCGGTCAGGTTGTCGTTGGCGCCGGGGCAGACGGGTCGCCGCGCGATGTCGGCGAACACGGCCATCCCGACGACCGATCCCGCGAACCCCGTTCCCACCAATCCCTTCCGGTGCTTCGCCGCTCCGAGCGCCACCAGCGCCGGCATGCTGAGCAGCGCCCACCACAGCGGCAGCGAAGTGTCCATTCGCTCGATGATCCCGGGGAACGTCTCGCCGAACCAGACCTGAGCGGTGTCGTCGAAGATCGCCCCGGTCGGCGCGGCATCGTGATGCGCCAGCACGACAAGCGTCCGCTCGGCCGCGGGATCGCCGCACTGCGCGACCACGTTCCAGGTCGGCCGCGGGGGGGTGCTGAGACGGCGGAACACCCTCGGTCCGTTGGAGACGTCATCCGCGATCGCGGCGGTGACGAGCGCCGCCGCCGCGGCGCCCAGCTTGCGCAGCCGCTTGGTCAAACCGGCCGCCCCGGCGACCGCGCCGGCTGCGGCCAGCGTGCCGATCACCTTCGCGTAACCGTCGAGGAACTGCTCCTCGTCGACCTGCGCCTCACAGCCCGCACCACGCAGCCGCTCGGCAATCCAACGCGCCGCCTGTTCCTCCCCGGCTGAACCGGCGCGCCGCTCCAGCGGCGCCAGCGCTTCTACGACTTCCCGCAGCGTCGGCAGCGCCTCGAGGAGGCTGTCCTCGGTCGGGGAAAGGCCGAACTGCTCCGGAGCCGGGTCGCGCACGGCGGTGGATGCTATCCAGGCCGGGCCGAGATGCACCACCGGCAGGGATTCCCGGCCCCGCGGGGAACCGAGCGACGATGTCGCGGACGATTGCCCTGATCTGCACCCTGGTCGCCGGCGGGGTCGTGGCGCTGCAGCCTCCGGCCAACGCTGCGCTGTCCAATCACGTCGGGGACATTGGCGCGGCGTTCCTCAGCGCTGCGATCACCGTGACGATTGTGGGTCTGCTGCTGGTGACGATCGGCCATCCGGGCCGGCTGTCGGGCCTGGGGTCGTTCAAGCCCCTCTACGCACTGGGAGGGATCGGCGGGGCGACCGTGGTGATCGTCTCGTTGATCGCGGTGCGCCCGCTCGGGGCCGGGGGAGTCACCGCGCTGCTGGTGACCGCGCAGCTGTTCGTCTCACTGGTGGCGGACCGGTTCGGATGGCTCGGCCTCCGTCACGTCGGGATCGGTCCGGCGCGGGCGCTCGGGCTCGCGCTGGTGATCGGCGGCACCGTGTTGATCACTCGGGGTTGAGCGCGGCGGGACGCGCGCGAGGCGTGCGTGAGGCGAGCGCTCGCGCCGCCAGTTCCACGCACGTGTCGAGGTCGATCGACGTCGAGTCGATCACCAGGTGGTAGTGCCGCGGATCGCTTGGATCCACGCGGTACCAGTGCTGGACGTAGGCCTCCCGCGCGAGATCGGAGTCACGCAAGTCGGCCTCCGCCGTCTCGCGGTCGACGTTCCCCAGGAGCATGGCCTGAAGCACGCGCTGCTCGTGCGGCGCGTCCAGGCGTACATGGAGCGCAGCGGGAAGATCTTTGAGCACGAGCGCGCCCGCCCGGCCGAGGACCACCGCGCCGCTCGCCGCGAGGTCGCGGAGGACCAGCTCGGTCGTCTTGCGAAACGACTCGTCATCGGCCGGATTCACGAGGTTGCTCGGCGCCCCGGAGAACATCTGGGCCATCATGGCCAGCGACGCGAGCAGGCGGCTGCGCGTGTCGTACTTCAGCTCCTCCTGGGTGAGGGCCTCATCCAGGGGGACGTCAAGCCGGCGGGACACCGCGACCGGAATCGCCCGGTCCACGAACGGAACGCCCAGACGAGCGGCGAGTCGCGGACCCACCACGCTGCCCCCGGCCCCGTAGGGGGCGGAGATCGTGACAACCGGGCGTCGCTGGGAGAGCTCAGGCGGCATCGCGGAGCACGCGAAGCTTACGCCCGCCCGCCGATCACAACCGCGCCACATCCCGCTAACAGGCGGGCAACTTCTCGGCGCGGGCGCGCCGGGACAGTTACCGGGACGCTCGGCGCGCCGCGCGCAGAGCTACACCACGCCAATCGATCTCAGGAGACCAAATGTCGCGCAAGCGCATGCGCATCGCCCCGCTGTTGCCGGCGGCTCTGGCCGTCGCAGCCGGGAGCGCGATCGTCGTCGGTTCCGCGGCGGCCGGAGCGAGCCCGCACCCGCTCCGTGGCCATGTGGCCGAGAAGTGGGTCCACACTCCGAGCACCCCGATCAAGCACGTAGTCGTCATCTTCCAGGAGAACGTCTCGTTCGACCACTACTTCGGGACCTATCCGAACGCCGCCAACACGGACGGTCAGCCCTTCACGCCCGCGCCGCACACGCCCGCGGTCGACGGCCTGCTCCCGGCCACAGCGACGTCGCTGCCCCCCGAGCTGCGTCGCAGCGCGAACCTGCTGACGAACAATCCCAACACGTCGAACCCCCAGCGGCTGGACAGCACTCCCATCGGCGCGCCCGGCAGCCCCGGCGGCCAGCTCACCTGCGACCAGAACCACAACTACGCCGATGAGCAGACCGCGTTCGACGGCGGCAAGATGGACAAGTTCGTCCAGAGCGTTGGGACCGGGCCCCCGTCGACGGTGCCCGGGACGACGACGCCGTGCCAGCAGCCCCAGGTCATGGACTACTACGACGGCAACACCGTGACCGCGATGTGGAACTACGCCCAGCACTACGCGATGAGCGACAACTCGCACTCGACCACGTTCGGCCCCTCGACCCCGGGCGCGATCAATCTGGTCTCCGGGGACACCGGGGCCGTCGACATGTCGCACACGGCGAACAGCCCATCGATCTCCACCCCCACAAGCCCGAACGCCGACCTGACGGCCGACGGACAGGGCGGCTACTCGCTGACCTCCGACGCCCATCCCTACTGGGATGACTGCTCGACCCGCGATGCCGTCGCCATGTCGGGCCAGAACATCGGCGATCTGCTCAATACGCGAGGCATCTCCTGGGGCTGGTTCCAGGGCGGCTTCCGGCCGAGCACCTCCTACAGCGACGCGCTGGCCGCGACTGGAAGCAGCGGGCAGCCGACGAGCACGTTCAGCCCGGACCAGTTCCGGACGTATTTCGCCACCACGGCCAACCGGCCGCCGCACTCCTCCAACCAGGGCACGTGCAACACGGTCCACGCGGTCGGCCCCGCCCTGGGCGGAACCGGGCAGTACGGCTACAAGGACGACTACATCCCCCACCACGAGCCGTTCCAGTACTACGCCTCGACGGCCAACCCCCACCACGTGACGATCCCCACCAATGCATCGGGCGCCGACACGCTCGCCGGCCTGCGTCAGATCGGGACCGACACCCAGTCCTACCAGAACGGGAAGCCGCAGTTCGACACGCCCAACCACAACTACGACTCAAGCGACTTCGACCAGCTCGTTGCGTCGATCTCCAGCGGTGCGCTGCCGCCGTCCGCGCTGCCGGCGGTGAGCTTCCTGAAAGCCCCCGGGTATCAGGACGGCCACGCGGGATACTCGGACGCGGCCGACGAGCAGCGGTTCGTGACGCAGGAGATCAACGCGCTTCAGCGCAGCCCGGATTGGTCGAGTACCGCGGTGATCGTCGCCTACGACGACTCCGACGGCTGGTATGACCATCAGTTCCCCGGGATCCAGAACCCGTCGCTGTCGCCGGCGGACAACCAGACCAACACGCGGTTCCCGTACCCGACCTCAGGTCAGTGCGGACCGAGTCCGCAGACCACAGCGCCGCTGGCCGGCGAGCAGGGCCGCTGCGGCTTCGGGCCGAGGCAGCCGCTCCTGATGATCTCGCCGTTCGCCAGGCGCAACCATGTCGATCACCACATCAGCAACCTCGCCTCGGTGATCAACCTGGTCGAGTACAACTGGGGCCTGCCGGCGATCAGCGGGTCCGCGGATCAGATCGAGGCGAGCAGCAATGTCGCCTCGGGACTGCCGTTCGACCTCGCCGGCATGTTCCGCTTCGGCCGCGGCGGTGGTGGCGATCAGGGTCGGCACTTCGGCTACGACCGCGGCAATGGCCACAAGCTGATCCTCGACCCGACGACCGGCCAACCGGTCGGCCGCCACCAGCGTCAGGGGGCCTCGGTGCGCTCGAAGATCGCGGCGAGTCCCTGACCGCCGCCGATGCACATCGTCTCGAGCCCGTAGCGTCCGTCTCGCCGGCGCAGCTCCCGCAGCAAGGTGGTGAGGATTCTCGCGCCCGTCGCTCCGACGGGATGCCCGAGTGAGATCCCCGAGCCGTTGACGTTGACGCGCTCCCGGTCGTCCTCGATCCCCCACTCGCGGAGGACCGCTAGCACCTGGGCCGCGAACGCCTCGTTGAGCTCGATCAGGTCGATGTCCTCGAGCGCCAGCCCGGCCCGGTGCAGTGCCTTCTCGGTTGCCGGAACCGGGCCGATGCCCATCGTCTCCGGCGGCACCCCGGCCACGGCCCAGCTGACCAGCCTTCCGAACGGCTTCAGCCCGAGCTCCTGCGCGCGCTCGGGGTGCGTGACGATGCAGATCGCCGCGCCGTCGTTCTGCCCGCTCGCGTTGCCGGCGGTGACGGTCGCGTCCGGATCGCTTTGGCCCATCACCGGTTTCAGCTTGGCCAGGCTCTCGAGCGTCGCATCGCTGCGGGGGTGCTCGTCGCGGTCGATCAGACGGGAGCCGCTGCGCCCGTCGGTCACCTCGACCGGAACGATCTCCTCGGAAAAGGCTCCGCGCTCGTGGGCGTCCACCGCTCGCTGGTGGGATCGGAGCGCCAGCTCGTCCTGAAGCTCACGCGGGATCCGATACTCACGGCGGACGTTCTCCGCGGTCTCGAGCATGCCCCCGGGCACCGGATGATGCTTGCCGCCGGCGCTCGAGCGAGAGCTGGCGAGGCGATCGACGAGCATCGCACCGCCCGACTTCACGCCCCAGCGGATCGCGGTCGAGTACAGCTCCACCGAGCTCATGCTCTCGACTCCGCCGGCCAGGACCAGGTCCGCCGCTCCGGTCTGGACCTGCATGCTCGCCTCGATCACGGCCTGCAGCCCGGAGCCGCAGCGGCGATCGATCTGGAGGCCGGGCACCGCCACCGGCAGCCCGGCGTCCAGCGCGGCGACGCGGCCGATCGCCGGCGCCTCGCCGTTGGGGTAGCACTGCCCGAGCAGGACGTCGTCGATGTGCTCGGGCGGCAGCTCGGTCCGCGCCAGCAGCGCTGAGATCACGGTCGACGCGAGCTGGGCTGCGGGCACGTCGCGGAACACACCGCCGAATCGCCCCACCGGCGTCCGCAGGGGCTCGCAGATCACGGCGTCGCGCATCAGGCCGGGACTGTACCTAGAAGCCAGTTGCCCGCTCTGACCACGTCAGCGGGATCGATGTCGTGGGCGGCCTCCGACTCGCGGTAATCGACCTCCAGGCCCGCGTCCTCCAGCAGCTGGCGGGCCGCGCGCGCGAAGGACACATCGATCACCGGGTCCCGCCGCCCGTGAGCGATGAACACGCGCGTGCCGCCCCGGTCCTCGAGCTCAGGCCGCCAGCCTGCGACCGTCGGAATGAAGCCCGAGAAGGCGAGGATGCCGGCCGGAGCCGGGCGATCCGGGTCAAGGGCCAGCGCGTAGCTCATCACCGTTCCCATCGAGAAGCCGCCCAGCACGGTGCGCGCAATCGGTATCCCGGTGTGGGCCGAAACCTGATCGTGCAGCGCGCCCAGCGCCTCTCGCGCGGCCTGGAACGTGACCGGGTCCGGATAACCGACGCGCGGCACCCGGTACCAGTGATAGCCCGGAGAGCCCGGCAGCTCCAGGGGGCCTCGGGGGGCGACGACGTGCAGACGGTGCTCGGGATCCAGCGCGTCGGCGAGCGGCAGCAGGTCCAGCTCGCTGGTACCCCGGCCGTGGTGGAGCACCAGCAGCCCCTGAGCGGACCCGGCGGCCGGGCGCGTCCGATAGGACAGCTCGCTCATCAGTCGAGATACTCCGTCACCGAGCTCAGCGGCGCCCGCTCCGGCGCCTCCTTGGGTTGGCGGGGCCAGCCGAGGTGCACGAGGCCGACGAAGTGCTCGCGCTCCGGGATACCGAGGGCGGCGCGGCCCTCGGGGGTCCGGAGAACCTCCGGGGTGCGCCAGTACCCGGCCAGGCCTCGGGCATGGGCGCCCAGCAGCACGGCGTAGGTCGCCGCGGCGCTGGCCATCAGGTCCTCGTTGTCCTGCACGGGGTCCTCGGCGCGGACTGAGGTGACCGCGACCAGCGTCGGCGCGCGGTCAAGTTTCGCGGCCCCCTCGGGCCCGGCCGCCTGCTTGAGCCGCGCGAGTGCCTCCGCTCCCAGGACGCGGAAGCGCCAGGGATTGGTCAGGTGGTGGTTCGGCGCCCACCGGCCGAGCTCCAGCAGTTCGCCGAGCATCTCGCGGGGCACGGGCTCCGGTCCGAACGCCTTGTGCGTGCGGCGGGTGCGGATTGCCTGCTCGAGTTCCATCGCAGGATCAAAGGTAGCCGGATGGGGTACCTACACTCGACTGCGATGCCCTCCTCGACCACGAATCGCATGATCGGCTTCGCCTCGCACCGGATCCCCGGACTGCGGCGACTGCCGATGCTGAAGTTGCTGGCCCTGGGCGAGGTGCTGCTGCTGGCCCAGCAGCATCTGGCCAAGCTCGACCGCGGCGAGCGGCAGCGGCTGGTGGAGCTGATCCGGATCGGCCGCGGGCGCAGGCGCAATCTCTCGTTGCGTGAACAGGATGAGCTGAGCGAGTTGATCGCCAGAGCCGAGCCCCGACTGTTCGCCGCCTCCGCCGCCCAGAAGCTCTCGCCGGTCCCGATTCCGGGACTGGTCGTCAAGCGCCTCGCCCGCAAGTAGCAGCGCGCGGCGGGGGCGCGGGGACGCGGCGGCGCGGGGGCGTGGCAGCGCGGCGGCGTGGCGGCGTGTGTGCACGTTGCAACCC
>DATCPD010000284.1:0-2036 GCA_036564325.1 Solirubrobacteraceae bacterium
CTGAAGGGGTGCCGCTGCGGACCAGGTTGGCCGAGGTCACGTGCGCCGCGTCCCGGCGCAGCGCCTGGGATGGAGCGCCGGACAGCGGTTTGGTGTCGAGTCCGACCACGCCGGTGATGAGCCCGCGGACGGGCGCCGGCACGGTCACCCGGGCACTGGGACTGAAGTACTGCGCCGCGGATGCAGTGCGGAACCGGCTGAGCTGCGTGGCGAAGGTGCGCTGGGCCAGTCCGACGCTCATCGTGGCGTCGGCGAACAGTCCCGTCGCATCCACGTGCACCCCGGTTGCCCCGTGGGAGCGGAGGTATCGCACTACCTGGCGCCGCTCTCGGGCGCTGGCGCCGAACCGCGCGACGAGCCGCGAGAGCGGTTGATACTGGCCATACTGAGGGGAGCTCCTGTTCGTGACCGCCTGGGCAAGGCGCCGGAGCCCGGCCAGGTCGGCTTTCAGCGGCAGCACCAGGCTCAGCTTCCGCGCCGCGGGCGCGGCGCCGAGGTTGGTCGCGTGGGCCACGGGCCCGGCGGCGAGCGCCGGCGGGGAGATGGCAGCCGCGGTCAGCAACGCCAGCGCGAAGAGCAGCAACGCCCACCCGCGCCGTGCTGGAGCTGCGTTCCGTCCTACGATTGAATCCTCCCCATTCCGCCGTTCGTCGCCGGACGGCTAATCGCTAACTTCCGGATCGTTGCACACCCGGGTGGGCCGGGCTTCGGTCGGCGGGATTCGACGCCGACTTCCGGGACGCTCGGCGAGGCCGCGAACTAGCGCGCGCCGAAGCCCTCGAGGTCGGCCCGGCGGACGATCTCGCCCCTGGCGTAGGGGACGATCTCGGCGCGAAGCTCCCGTCGCAGCGCCTCGAGTCGCCCGACCTCGGCCTTGAGGTCGCCGGCGCGCTTCTCCAGCGCCGCAATCTTCCTGGTCATCGCCTCGAGCTGCGCCTCCAGCTCGAGCACACGCTCGACGCCGGCGAGGTTCATGCCCAGCTCAGCAGTCATCTCCTGGATCCGCCGCAGCCGCTCGACGTCCTCGTGCGAGTACAGCCGGGTCCCCTTCGGCGAGCGCTTGGGCTCGATCAGGCCACGAGCCTCGTACATCCGCAGCGTCTGAGGATGCATGGCGGCGAGCTCGGCGGCGACTGAGATCATGAACACGCCACGATCGGATGAGACCTTGATCCTCGTGTGCACGCGTCGTGTGGCCATCAGCTCGCCTCACCCGCCGCCGAGAACAGCTTCGCGCGGGGATTTCCGTTCATCACCTCGGAGAGCTTGTCGACCGCCGCGGTCTGCTCGGCCGAGAGCGACGCCGGGACGTCGATCACGAACCGGTAGTGGATGTCTCCCTTGCCCTTCCCACCGAGCCGTTGCGGGCCCTCGCCGCGAAGCCGCTGGACGGTGCCGTGCTTGGTGCCGCGGGGGACGCGCAGGCGCTTCGTGCCGTTCAAAGTCGGAACCTCGATCACCGCGCCGCGAAGCGCTTCGGGAATCGTCAGCGGAACCTCGACCTCGAGGTTCTCGCCGTTGCGCTTGAACACCTCGGATTCAGATACTCGCGTGATCACGTAGAGGTCGCCGGGCTCGGAGCCGTTTCCCTGCTCGCCCTTTCCGGCCAGCCTGATCCGGCTTCCGTCCTTGACCCCGGCCGGGATGTTCACGCGCAGTCGCTTGACCGTCCGCTGAGCTCCGGTGCCGTTGCAGGTCGGGCAGGGATCGTCGATCACGGTCCCGGAGCCGTGACAGTTCGAGCACGGCTGCGACATCGAGAAGATCCCCTGGCTCTGGGCTTCGATGCCGCGACCCTCGCACACGGGGCAGACACGCGGCGAGGTGCCGGGCTTGGCGCCGCTGCCGTGACACGTGGGACATGGCGCGCTGGTCGGCACCGCGAGCGGTACCTGGGTCCCGTTGACGGCCTGGTCGAAGCTCAGCGACACTTCGGTCTCGAGGTCTCGGCCTCGAGCCGCACGGGGACGGCCACCACGCGCGCCACCGGGCGCCCTCCCGGCCGTACCCGCAGCGCCGCCGAACAGGTTCGAGAG
>DATCPD010000222.1:0-20995 GCA_036564325.1 Solirubrobacteraceae bacterium
CGGGCGAAGCGACCGCGCGCCCCGCCTTCCAAAGCCTGCAGGCTGAGCGTCGGTCGCTCCTGGATCGTCAACTCGCGGGTGGGGATCGGATCGCCGTGCGGATCCAGGGTCGGATCGCCGAGCTTGGCGGCGATCAGCTCCCTCGAGCTCCTCGGAGAGGACGTGCTCAAGCACCTCGGCTTCCGCGTGGACGCGGTCCCACGGCACACCGAGACTTTCGACGAGGTACAGCTCCAGCAGCCGATGGTGGCGCATCACCTCGAGCGCCACCCGTCGCCCGTAGTCGGTCAGCCCCACACCGCGATAGGGCTGGTGCTCGACCAACCCGAGCTCGCCCAAGCGCTTGATCATCCCTGAGGCCGATGCCGGCGTCACCCCGAGCCGTTCGGCCAGCGCGGTGGTGCTAACCGGCTCCTGAGCTCGCAACTCGAGGGCATAAATCGCCTTGGCGTAGTCCTCGACCGCCGAGGAGATTGGCTGTTCTTGGGTTCCCACGAGAATCAATTATGGCATGCCTAAATCTTGGTTTAGGTTACGGTGCGGGCGGCCGGCGCGGAGTTCCTATCCTTTACCGCGTGAGCTCGATCGCCCCACCGCTCAGCGACTACCGGACGATCACCGAAGCCTGCGGCCTGCTCGACCGTTCCGAGCGCGGCAAGCTGGCGCTGAGCGGCGCTCAGGCCAAGGAGTTCCTGCAGGGGCAGGTGAGCAATGACATTGAGGCCCTGGAGCCCGGGCGTGGCTGCTACGCGGCCTTCCTCACCCCCAAGGGCAAGATGCTCGGCGATCTGCGCGTGCTCGACACGGGCGACGAGCTGCTGCTCGACACCGAGCGCGTCGCCCTGCAGGAGCTGTTCAACATGATCCGTCGCTTCCGGGTCGGCTACGAGGCCGAACTGCACAAGCGCACGCTCGAGCGCGGACTCCTGTCGTTGATCGGGCCCGAAGCAGATGCCCTGGCCGGGGCCCCCGAGCTCGAGGAGGAGCACAGTCACTCGCCGGTCTCGCTCGGCACGGTGACCGCGCGGGCGATTCGCACGGACGTCGGAGTCGACCTCCTGTGCGAGTCCTCGCAGACGGCTGAGCTGCGCACCGAGCTCGAGCGCTCCGGGGCTGTCTCCGTCTCGGAGGCCGCGGTCGAGGCGCTGCGGATCGAGCGAGGCCGGCCGCGCTACGGAATCGACCTCGATGAGACGGTGATCCCGCAGGAAGCGGGCCTCAACGAGCGTGCGGTGTCGTTCACCAAGGGTTGCTACGTCGGCCAGGAGACGGTCGCGCGCCTGTACTACCGCGGCAAGCCCAATCGTCAGCTCCGGGGCCTGCGGTGCTCGGACAGCGTCAGCGGAGGCGACGCGGTGACCTTCGAGGGCAGGCCGGTCGGTCAGATCGGCAGCGCTGCGATCTCACCGCGCTCGGGGGCGATCGCGCTCGCCCTCGTCCGGCGCGAGGCGCCGCCCGGGTCAACCGTCGCCGTCGGCTCGGCCGAGGTGTCGGCCGAGGTCGTCGAGCTTCCGTTCGCCTGAGCGACGAACGCCGCGAGCCCCTTGGGGTCCGCGGCCGGGCCCAGGGCCAGCTGCGGCGTGTCCGGGTGCGAGACCAGGTAGGTCTCGACGATTCGGACCTCGTCGATCTCCAGCGGCGGGATGTGCGCCCCCAGCTCGCCGGCGCGGCCGGCCCGGACGAGGGCGGCCGCGGTCCGCTGCTCGAGCTCCGCGCTGCCGTCCGGCAGCGGGCCCCAGTCGACCAGGCGTCCGCCGACCATCCAGAAGGCGTCGAAGCTCGGCCGGGTCGGATGCGCGGCGAGGATCAGGCGCGCTCGAACGTGGGTCGCCTCGAGCACGCCATCCAGCCGGCCGAGGACGGTCTGCAGTCGCTGGGCCCGCCGGCGCAGCCAGGCGGCTCGCTCGAAGCGCTGCTGCGCCGCCGCTTCCCGCATCTGGGCGTGGACGTGGTCGAGCAGGCGCCGAGCAGAGTCGCCCTCGGAGCCGACGAACGCCGCCAGGGCCGCATCGAGGCGGCGCCGATAGAGGTTCGGATCAAGGTCACCCAGACACGGGGACAGGCACCGGCCCATCTGCCCGTAGGCGGAGGGGTGATCCCGGCGCGGCAGCCGCCGGCCGCAGTGGCGCAACCCGAACAGTGAGTCCAGCTGCTCGACCAGCTCGAGCGCCAGGCGGCGGCCGCGCAGCGGGCCGATGCTGACCGCGTGCCCGGCCGCGGGGGCCCGCGCCACTTCGAGGATCGGAAACGGGATGTCGAGCCGGCAGCGGATATAGACCAGGCGATCGTCGATCCGCGTGAGCCGCGCATTCCCGGGCGGCCGCAGCTCCTTGATCAGCCGGTTCTCGAGCACCAGCGCTCCGAGCTCAGACCGCGTCGAGCGATAGTCGACGATCGAGGCGTGCGAGCTCCAATCGGCCCGCGGCGTCGAGGGGGCGAAATGCGCCCGCGCCCGGCTGCGGATCGACACGGACTTGCCCACGTACAACGTCGTGCCCGCCGGGTCCCGGAACAGGTAGACACCCGGGTCGCGGGGCAGCTCGCCGAAGTCCAGTTGCGGGAGCGTCGAGCCGACCGGCTCGCGATCCACCCGCCGGCCACGCGTGGCGCCGTTGGCGCCCAGCCGTCGCCGCGAGGGCCGCCGAGGTTTCAGCAGCGCCAGCGTGTCGGCGATCGTGGTCGAGTTCGCGCACAGCCGAGGGAACAGCGCACACAGCACTCGAGCGCAGGTCTCCGCATCGGCGAGCGCGCGATGCGCGAGCGCGACGTCGATTCCGAGAGCGTCCGCCAGCGCTCCGAGCCGCCGCTCGCGCTGCAGGGGCAGCATCGTCCGCGCCACGGCCGCGGTGCAGATCACCGGCGGATCGGGCCACTCCAGGTTCGCCCGGGCGAAGGCCTGGCGCAGGACGCGCCGGTCAAACGGCGCGTTGTGGGCCACCATGACGCGCCCCTCCAGCCGGCGCTGCAGCACGGGCAGCACGTCCTCCGCCGCCGGCGCGCCGTCGACCATTGCCTGGGTGATGCCGGTGAACCGCTGGATGCCGCGCCGCAGCGGCATGTTCGTCCGCACCAGCGAATCCCAGTGATCGTGCAGCTCGCCTCCGCCGACCAGTACGGCACCGATCTCCGTGACCTCGCAGGCGTCCCCGCCGAGACCGTTCGTCTCGGTGTCGACGACCATGAACTCGGCCGTGGCGATCGGCTGCTCCAGGAGTTCCAAGCCATGCGTGATACGCCGCGGGCCGGACGGCATGAGGGCCCGCTTGCAGACGCCATGGATTGCTGACCGCGCCCGGGGGTAGCATCGGCACCGACAGATCCCCGAGAGGAGTCGTCCGTGACCACCATCGCCCATGACGCTGACAAGCTTCGCGAGCTCGACGCCGATACCCGCCGTGCCTGGTCTGCCTACAGTGACCGGCTGCGCGAGCTGAGCGGCGAAGAGTACGAGCACGCGGAAGACGAGTCCTGGGAAGAGCTCCAGACCGAGCTGAGCCGTCTCGAGCGCCGCCGGCGCACGCTCGACCAGACCGCAGACTGAGCTTTTGACCGCCTTCGCATCAGGCTGAGCCCCCGTCCTGTCCTTGACGTTTACTAGCGCACCACGATCCGGTCGGTTAGGGTTCGCAAAGACGAGACCCTGAGCGGCGCGCCGCGCTTCTCAAGAGAAGTCAAGGAGAGGAGAGCCAAGCCGACGATGCGCAACACGACGTTCGCGATTCTCGTGGCCCCGACGCTGATCCTGTCTGCCTGCGGCAGCAGCGGCGGCACCTTCGCCAACCGGCCGAGGCCCGCTTCCCCGGTGAACCTCACCGTGTACATCAACAACGCCCGCGTCTCGGTCTCCCCCTCCTCCGTCGGGGCAGGCCCCGTGGTGTTCATCGTCACCAACGCCGCAACCCAGACCGAGTCGCTGAACATCCAGGCTCCGGGCGGCTCGCAGAGCCTCGCCACGACCGGCCCGATCAACCCGCAGGCCACGGCAGAGGTCACCGTCGACTTCGGCAACCCAGGCAACTACACCGTCGCCGCGACCAAGCCCGGCTCCACCCAGGCCGCCCAGGCCGCGGCCACCCCGATCCAGGCCGCACCGCTGCATATCGGCAAGCCGCGGCCGAACGGATCGAACGACCTGCTGCAGCCCTAAAAACAACTTGCATTTCCGGAAACAGCTGCTCGTCTGCAATACTTGCGTGCGTGCAAGCAACTACCACAAGCGCCCCGGTCGCGATCCCCGACCTCGCGCAGGACCTCTATGCGCTGGTCGTGTTCCTGCACAAGAACTGCAACGCGGATCTGTTCGAGGCCGTTGGTGCGCTCGAGCTGACGCTGACGCAGATCAAGCTGCTGCAGCAACTCGAGAACTCTGACCGGGAACTGACGCTGAAGGAGGGCGCCGAGCTGGTTCACGTGTCCCTCCCGGCCGCCAGCCGGATGGTCGACGAGCTCTATCGCCGGGGCTTCGTCGAGCGCCATGAGGACGCGACCGACCGCCGGATGAAGCGGGTCGGCCTGACCGACAGCGGACGCTCGGTCATTCGCCGCCTGAACGCCGCGCGGCTGAACGGCCTGCAGCAGTTCGCCCAGACGTTGACCGACGCCGAACGACGGAAGCTTGCGGCAGCGCTCTCGAAGCTGCTCGAGCGTGATGACGTCGCGGCGTGCCGACCGGAAGGACTTGACCAGTGACGAAGACCGAACGGATTCTGGCCCACCGCCACCGACTCGTGACCGACGAGAACAGCCGCTGGTGGACGCTCGGAGCGATGTGCTTCGCGCTGTTCATGGTGATGCTGGACAACACGGTGGTGAACGTGTCGCTGCCGTCGATTCAGCGCGACCTCCATGCGTCGCTGTCGGCCCTCGAGTGGACGGTCAACGCGTACACGCTGACCTTCGCCGTCTTGATGGTCACCGGCGGGCGCCTCGGGGACATCTTCGGCCGGCGCCGGATGTTCATCTTTGGCGTGATCGTGTTCGGCATCTCCAGCGCCGCGATCGGGTTCGCCCCCAACGACACGATGCTGGTCGCCTTCCGCGCGGCCCAGGGCATCGGCGCGGCGTTCATGATGCCGGCCACGCTGTCGATCATCACCCAGGCCTTCCCGCCCCATCAGCGTGGGATGGCGATCGGGACCTGGGCAGGCGTGAGCGCCCTGGCTCTGGCCATCGGCCCGGTGCTCGGCGGCTTCCTCACCGAGCAGGTCAGCTGGCGCGCGATCTTCTTCATCAATCCTCCGATCGCCGTCGGCGCTGTCGCGGTGGCGCTGTTCGCCGCCCGGGAGTCCCGCGACGAGACGGTCGGCAAGACGGTGGACATACCCGGGATCGCGGCGATCACGGTCGGGCTGACGGCAATCGTCCTCGCCCTGGTCGAGGGCAATCGCTGGCACTGGGGCTCCACCCGCGTGCTCGCGCTGTTCGCGATCGCGCTGGCCGGTCTGATCGCGTTCGTGACGATCGAGCGGCGCAGCAAGACCCCGATGGTCGACTTCAGGTTCTTCCGCTCCCGGACGTTCCTCGGAGCGAACCTGGTCGCGTTCATCGTCACCTTCGCGATGCTCGCGCAGTTCTTCTTCCTGGCGCTGTACATGCAGAACATCCTGCATTACTCGCCGCTCCAGGCCGGGGTCCGCTTCCTGCCCTCGACGGTGCTGATCATCGTCATGGGACCGCTGGCCGGACGCCTCACCGACCGGGTCGGGCCGCGGCCGTTGATGACCCTCGGCCTGGCCGTCGTCGCCACGGCGATCTTCATCCAGTCGCACATCACCGTCCACACCGGTTACGGAGTCCTGCTCCCCGGGTTCATCCTCATGGGCATCGGGATGGGCCTGGTGATGTCGCCGATGAGCACCGCGGCGATGAACGCCGTCGACCGCACCAAGGCCGGAGTCGCCTCCGGCGTGCTGTCGATGAGCCGGATGGTCGGAGGCACGTTCGGTGTGGCGGTGATGGGTGCCCTGATCACCACGATCGGGCGCTCGAAAATCGACGCTCGTCTCCCCCAGCTCCCGGCCGGAACTCGGGCCGCGATCGCCAACTCGCTCGGTGGTGGCGGCGTCACCGGGCAGCACGCCTCCGCGGGAATCGTGGCGGCGGTGCGCGAAGCCTTCGTCTCCGCCCTCTCGACCGGGCTGCTGATCGGCGCGATCGTGACGGTCGTCGGTGCGGCGCTGGCCTGGGTCCTGATCGAGCGCAAGCCCGCGGCGCCGAAGGGCGCAGAGCAGCCGACGTCTGAGACCGAGCAGAGCGTCGCGCCCAAGGCTGAGCTCGCGGCGTAGCCAACGCGGCGCCGCGGCCTGCCCTAGGGCCTCAAGTTCTCTACAGTTCCACCTCTTCCTGGTACCCCAACCAAGTGAGGCACCGTAGTGGCCGTCGATCTGAGCCAAGTCGCAAACGTCGAGACAGCGCCGGGCGAGCTCCCCAGCACGATGGCCGCCTGGGTGATCCGGCAGGAGCGTGAGGGCGAGCCGACCGACGCTTTTCAGCTCGAGGAGATGGAGGTCCCGGCCCCCGGCGCGTTCGAGGTGGTGGTCCGGGTGATGGCGGCCGGGGTGAACTTCAACAACGTCTGGGCGGCGCTGGGCGAGCCGGTGTCCGTGTTCCGCTACCACCCGAACGAGGATCACCACATTGGCGGCTCCGACGCGTCAGGAATCGTGTGGAAGGTCGGCGAGGGTGTCACCCGCTGGAAGCCCGGGGACGAGGTCGTGATCCACTGCAACCAGGCGTCCTACGAGGATCCCGAGGTGCATGGACTTGACCCGCTCGCCGCGCCGTCCCAGCAGATCTGGGGATACGAGACGAGCTGGGGCTCGTTCGCGCAGTTCTGCAAGGTCCAGGCCCAGCAGCTGCTGCACAAGCCCAAGCATCTCTCCTGGGAGGAGGCCGCCTCCTACGGCCTCACCTACTTCACCGCCTACCGCATGCTGATCGATCGCTGCAAGCTCCAGGGCGGGCATCGCGTCCTGATCTGGGGCGCCGCCGGCGGCCTCGGCGTGTTCGCCACGCAGCTGTGCGCGATGTCCGGGGCCGATGCCGTGGGTGTCGTCTCGAGCGAGGAGAAGGGCAAGCTGATCGAACAGCTCGGGGCCGTGGGCTACATCAACCGCGCCGAATTTGCGGGCATGATGCGCAAGGGCGGCGAGTCGGCCGACGAGGAGAAGGCACGGTTCAAGGAGTCGCGGCGATTCTGCAAGGCGGTTGAGCAGATCCTCGGCGGACCACCCGACATCGTGTTCGAGCACGTGGGCAAGGCCACGTTCCCGACCTCGGTGCTGGCGGTGAAGCCGTTCGGCAAGGTCGTCATCTGTGGCGCCACCTCCGGCTACCAGCTCGATTTCGACGTGCGCTACCTGTGGATGCGCCAGAAGGAGATCCTGGGCTCACACTTCGCCAACGCCTGGGAGGCGACCAAGGCCAACGAGCTGATCGAGGAATCGAAGATCCGCCCGGTGCTGTGGAAGACGATGGGCTTCGAGAAGGTGGCAGAGGCACATCAGCTCCTGCGTGACAACCAGCACCTGGGCAAGATCGCGATTCTCGTCGGAGCCTCCGAGGAGGATCAGGGCAAGAGCGCCGACGGGCCCGGAGCGATCCGCGCGGAGGTGGGGGCCTAGTGCCGACGGTGGTCCACATCCCCTGGTACGCGACGATCCTCCGTCAGGATGCGCTCACCGCCGAGGTGTCCCGCATCGCCCCGATCGCGCTGCGCTACGGCGCCACCCAGTACGCGGTGCACCGCTCGCACGACGATCGGTACAAGGTGCTGCAGATGGCGTGGTTCGAGACCAAGCGGGACTGGTACCGCTATTGGGAGGGCCCGGAGATGATCGAGTTCCGCCGCCGCAACTCCGGCCACTTCCAGATCCCGGTCACCTACATCTGGCACGACGAGCTCGTCGCCGGTGCCCTCGGTCCAGAGGTCCCGCTGGCGCCCGAGCCCGCCGAACCGCTGCCCGAAGCCGCCGCCTAAGCTAATTGCGCACTAGGCTGGGCTCCGGACGCGCAACGCCAACTGGAGCCAGAAGCGCTCGTCGGGATCGTCGAGCGCCGCGCCGAACAGCTCACGGAGCCGGGTGACGCGGTAGCGCGCGGTCTGCGGATGCACCGACAGGCGCGCCGCGACCCGCCCCAGCCTTCCCTGCTCGGCCAGCCACACCGCGAGTGTCTCGGTGAGACGCGCGCGGGCGCCGGGAGACAGCCCGGCCAGCGGCGCCAGCCTGGACCGCGCCAGCTCGTCGGCAAGGCCGGGGTCGTTCCGTAGCAGCAGCTCCCCCGCTCGGTCCCGTGCGACGGCCAGAGCGGGTGCGCCGGCGGCCAGCGACAGTGCGCCCTGGGCACGGACGAAGCTGACCGAGGCCTCCGTCCATTCGACCGTCGTCCCCAACCCCGCGCTCGCGCCAGAGCGCATCACCGCGTGCTCGATCAGGCCGCGCCGCCCGGGTCCGTCCGGGTCGGGCACGATCGCGCAGGTGAGCTCGCCGATCGTCTCGGCGATCGCGTCCGCGGGCAGGTGCGCCGCAGTGTCACGCCGATCGCCGGCGATGGCCACCGCCGCGAGCGTCCGGGGGAGGGCCCAGCCGGCATCGCTGGCCGCCGCCTCGACCAGCGCCCGCTCGACCGGAGGGTCGCGCACGAGCAGGCGCACAAGGCGCCGCCGCCGCAGCTCCGCCTCGCTGGCCGCTGCCGACTGCTCCAGCGCGTGGCCCTCCGCCGACTCGGCCGAGAGCACGTCGATGTAGGCGAAGATCGACTCGGCCAGCAGGTACATCGTGGCCGGCTCGAGGCGCGCCGCAGCGCCCGCTTCCGCGAACCGGCGCCACGCGACCCGGGCGCCGGCGCGGTACGCGCTGAGCAGCGAGTCGAGGCTGCGGCCGGCGCGCATCTCCCCACGGCCCAGCGTCACGTACACGTCCGCCCGCGCCACCGGGCCCCCTGCCTCGATTTCCACCAGGAAATGAGACAGAGCCGCCTCCACACCGGCGCGCAGACCTCTGCCGAAAGCGCCCTCGAGCGGCCGGGCATAGGCCGGCACCAGGCGGACCGCGTCGATCATCTCGTCCGCCACGTCGGCCAGAACCGGGCGCAGCACCGCCGCCACGGCTGGCGGCAGGTCATGCCAGGGCTGAGCGTCCATTCTCATACGGAAGCTACAAGTTTAGGCAAACGACCCATGCCAAACCTAGGAGAAGTTGACATGCTGGCGCGGTAAACTTGTTCCCGTGTCCCGTACGCACAAGATCGTCAACCTGATCGGCGTCCCGGCCCCGCTCGTGGGCCTGGTCGTGGCCATCGCCCTGCTGTGGAACCGCGCGATCGGACCGCTGGAGCTCGGCCTGATGGTCGGCCTATATGTCATCACCGCGCTCGGCGTGACGCTCGGTTACCACCGGATGTTCACGCACCGGGCGTTCGAGTCCTCGCGGGCGTTCAGGGCGATCATCGCGGTGTTCGGATCGATGGCCGTGCAGGGTTCGGTGATCACGTGGGTGGCCGACCACCGCAAGCATCACGCCTTCACCGACCAGGACGGGGATCCGCATTCCCCCCATCTCAGCGGCCCCGGCTTCGCCGGCGCGATCAAGGGCCTCTGGCATGCCCACGTCGGCTGGCTGTTCGAGTCGGTCGGAACCGCTGAGCGCGAGCGCTTCGCGGGAGATCTCGTCAAGGACCGCGTCATCCAGAAGGTCGACAAGATGTTCTGGCTCTGGGTGATAGCCGGCTTCGCGCTCCCGTTCACGCTCGGGTGGATCGTCGGGGGCGGCATCGGTACGGCGCTGACCGCGCTGCTGTGGGGCGGGTTCGTACGGGTGTTCCTGCTCCACCACGTCACCTGGTCGATCAACTCGGTCTGCCACTTCTTCGGCCGCAAGCGCTTCGACATCGAGGACGAGTCCCGCAACGTGTTCTGGCTGGCGCCCCTGTCGATGGGCGAGGCCTGGCACCACAACCATCACGCCTTCCCCACGTCGGCGTTTCACGGCCTGCGGTTCTGGGAGCGGCTGGCCGACCCCACCGGGCTGATGATCGCGCTGCTGGAAAAGCTCGGGATCGTGTGGAACGTCGTCCGCGTCAGTCCCGAGCGCCAGCGCGCCAAGACCCTGCCGGCCGCCCGCGCCTGACCGCTCGCCCGGAGCTTAACGGCTCGCCCGCGCCTAACCGGCTTCCAGCGGCGCCAGCGACAGGCCGGCGCCGTCCAACTGCTCCCAGTACGACCTGGCGTCCTCGCGCGGGCCGCTCCAGACGATCGCGCAGCCGTTGTTGTGAATGCGGTCGGCGAACCGGTAACCCTCCGCCAGGGTGACTCCCGGGATCACGTGGGCCAGCGTTTCGGCGACGTGATCAAACGTGTTGAAGTCGTCGTTGAGGACGACGACGCGCCAGAGTCCGCCGACCCCGCTGCCCGGCCCGCTTACGCGCGGCAGCTCCACCGTCTTCGCCATCGCGACTCAGGATACCGACGCGCTCTCGGCGCGCTTGCGCCAATACCGGGAGAGCCCGGCGTACAGCTGCTGCGGTGGCGCGGCCTGCACGTAGGCGGCAGCGACGTCGGGGCCGGCGTCGGCCTCGATCTCCGCCTCAATGGCCCCGATGAACGTCTCCTCCTTTGAGTCGCGCGCCAGCGCGGCCCAGGCATCGAGGCGGCTGGCAACCTCGTCGAGCTGATCGTCGACGTCGTCGCCGAAGCCGAAATGCGTCATCGCCAGGCGCCGCGGCTTCCACGCCGCGACCCGCTCGATCGAGTCGTGCCAGGCCTCGACGTCGATGTCCGGAGGCGGCGTCGGCGGGATCGTCAGCGAGGACGAGGTGATCCGTACCCCGCCGACGTCCCCGACGAACGCCGTGCCCTCATGCAGGTAGGAGACGTGGTGGGAGGCGTGCCCGGGGGTGTAGGCGACGGCGAACGAGTCATCGAACAGGCGCTCGCCCCCGCTCAGCGTCCGCAGGTTGGCCTCCGGCACCGGCAGCATCTCGCCCCACAGGCGGTCCATGTCCTCCCCGTAGAGGCGGCGAGCGCTCTCCAGCAGCCGCGACGGGTCGGCGAGATGCGGAGCCCCCCGTTCGTGCACGTAGACCTCCAGCTCGGGCCAGCGCTCGACAAGCGACCCGCTGGCACCGGCGTGGTCAAGGTGGATGTGGGTCAGCAGCAGCGCTTTTGGCTGCGTGTCGCCCAGGGCGGACAGCAGCGTGGGCAGGCAGGAGGCGGGGCCCGGGTCGACTATCACCTCGCCGACGAGATAGCTCCCGATCACCCGCGCCCGGCCCAGGTGCTGGAGGTCGATCAGCCGCACGGAGCGCTCAGTGGTCCGGCGCCGGATCCGGCGGCCCAGCCGGGTGGTCCGGCTCAGTCGGCTCGTCCGGCGCAAGGAGCTCATCCGGCGCGGCCGCCTCGTCCGGCTGATGCGGCTCGACCGGCGCGAACGCGGCCGTGGCGTCAGCATCGACATCCGGATCGAGTTCCACCGGGGTGGCGGGAGGCGGCTCCCGCTCTGGCTCCGGCTCCGGCTCGAACAGCACCTCGGTCTCGTCGACGGCGGCGAAGTCCATGATCGTGCCGGGCACCGGTGTGACCGGGTCGACCTCGTCGGTCCCGCCGTCCTGCGCCGCCGGGAACTGCTCGGCCGCGCTGTCCGCCAGCGCGAGCAGCTCACGGGCCAGCTGGCGGGCATCCTCGACGATCCGCATGCGCTCGGACCAGATGCGGTCGGTGTCGGCATCCAGGTCCTTCAGCCGCTGCTCGGCCGCGGCGGTGATCTGGAGGGCTTCGTCGCGGGCGACGTCCAGCCGGTCCTCCGCCTCCCGCCGTGACTGAGCGGTGATCTGGCCCGAGGTGTCGTGCGCGCGCTGAAGCACGCCGGCGATCTGCTCCCCGACCCGCTCGAGCGCCCGCCGCACCGCGGCTTCCGGTGAGCGGGTGGCCTGCAGCTCCGCTACGAGCTGGCTGGTCCGCTGGACGTAGGCGTCAACGGCAATCCGATCGTAGCCCCGCAGCACCACCGGAAAGTCGACATCGGCAGCGATCCGGACCGCATCGTCCGGCAGGTTGGCCAGCGGTGCCGTGATCTCCTGCAGCAGTGCGTGCTCGTCCGCAGCTGAGCTCTGGTCGGGCATCCGCTACAGAAGTTACCGGAGCGCTCCGGCCGGTGAACGCGCGCTGGACAACTGATAGTCGTCGTGCGAGATTGCGGCCGTCCGGCGGCGGTACGCGCTCCAGGTCCAGGGCCACTGATTCGGGTCGTTGCCGCGCTCGTCGACGTACCAGTTCGTGCAGCCGGAGTGCCAGACGGTCTCGCGCAGCGCGGCCCTGAGCTCCCGGTCAAACCGCTCCGCCGCCTGCTGGCGCAGCTCGATTCGGTCGGCGCCGGCTCGCTCGAGCTCCCGCAGCGCAGCGATGACGTGGGTGATCCCGGCCTCGAGCGTGTAGATCACCGACCCCGTGCCGCCGTTGGTGTTCGGCCCGTAGAGCAGGAACAGGTTCGGGAATGACGGGACGGTGAGCCCGAGGTAGGCCCGCGGAACCTCCGCCCACTCCTCCCCCAGACGGCGGCCGCCCGCACCGACGATCTCCATCGGCGCGACGAAGCCGTGGGTCTGAAAGCCGGTGGCCAGGACGATCACGTCCGCTGGCCGCTCGATGCCGTCCTCGGTGCGTATCCCGGCCGGGGTGACCTGGCTGATGCGATCGGCCACCAGCTCGACGTTGGGCTGGGTCAGAGTCGGGTACCACTCGTCGGTGAGCATCACGCGCTTGCAGCCGATCTCGTCGGTCGGCGTGACCTTGCGCCGCAGCTCCGGATCCTCGATCGCCTTGTTGATCTGGCGACGTCCCATCGCGCGCAGCGCCGGCAGCAGCCACTGCCGGTCGGTCATGGCCATCGCGCCCAGCTCGTTGATCGCGAACACCGACTGCCGGTCGAGCCGTTGCAGGATCGGCATCCGCTTAAGCAGTCGCATCGTCCGGTCGCGGTAGGCGAAGTCCATCTTCGGGAACGTCCAGCCGGGTGAGCGCTGGTAGACGTCGAGCTTGGCGACCTGGGGCTGGATCGCCGGGACGACCTGGATCGCGCTGCAGCCGGTTCCGACCACTGCAACCCGGCGCCCGCTCAGCTCGACGTCATGGCGCCAGCGCGCGGTATGAAACGAGGGTCCGTCGAACTCGTCGAGTCCCGGGAGCGGCGGGACGCTGGGCACCGACAGCTGTCCGCAGGCCGTGAGCAGGATGTCGGCAGCGTGCGGGCCCGCGCTCGTCTCGAGCTCCCACCGGCAGCCCTCCGCGTTCCAGGTGGCGGAATGCACCTCGGTACGGGTGCGGATGCGCTCGAACACCCCGTGGCGCCGCGCCACGTCCTCCAGGTAGGCCTGGATCTCGCCCTGTGGCGCGTACCGGCGCGTCCAGCGGGGATTGGGCGCGAACGAGAACTCGTAGAGGTGTGAGGGGATGTCGCAGGCCGCGCCGGGATAGGTGTTGTGGTGCCAGACACCGCCGACCCTCTCACCCCGCTCGAACACGGTCACGTCCTTGTAGCCGGCGCGCTGCAGCATGACGACGGCCCCCACTCCACCGAAGCCTGCGCCGACGACCGCAATAGAAGGCATCGGCCAAGGGTATCCGGCGGCAACCTGGCCCATACGGCCCATACAATGAGCGCATGTCGCAGAGCCCGCCGCCGCGCCTCGGAGAGCCTGACCGCCCGTGGATGATGAGGACCTACGCCGGACACTCTGACGCCAAGCGCTCCAACGAGCTCTACCGCAAGAATCTGGAAAAGGGGCAGACGGGTCTGTCGGTGGCGTTCGACCTCCCGACCCAGACCGGCTATGACCCAGATCACGAGCTGGCCCGCGGAGAGGTGGGCAAGGTCGGGGTCTCGATCGCCCACCTGGGCGACATGCGCACGCTGATGGACGGGATCCCGCTCGGGGAGATGAACACGTCGATGACGATCAACGCCACCGCGGCGTGGCTGCTGGCGCTGTACATCGTCGCCGCCGAGGAGCAGGGCGTGTCCGAAGATCAGCTGCAGGGCACGACCCAGAACGACATCCTCAAGGAGTACCTGAGCCGCGGCACCTACGCCTTCCCACCGGGGCCGAGCATGCGGCTGATCGCGGACACGATCGCCTACACCGTGCAGCACGTGCCGAAGTGGAACCCGATCAACATCTGCTCCTATCACCTGCAGGAGGCCGGAGCCACACCCATCCAGGAGATCGCCTACGCGATGGGCAACGCGATTGCCGTGCTCGATGCGGTCCGCGACCGCGTCCCGCAGGAGCTGATGGGCAACGTCTTCGGCCGGATCTCGTTCTTCGTCAACGCGGGCGTGCGGTTCATCGAGGAGCACGCAAAGCTGCGGGCGATGTCACAGCTGTGGGAGGAGCTCGGCCGTGAGCGCTACGACGTCCAGGACGACAAGCACCGCCGGTTTCGCTACGGCGTGCAGGTCAACTCGCTCGGGCTGACCGAGGCCCAGCCGGAGAACAACGTCTACCGGATCGCGCTCGAGGCACTGGCGGTGACGCTCGGACGCGGCGCTCGCGCCCGCGCGATCCAGCTGCCGGCCTGGAACGAGGCCCTCGGCCTTCCGCGGCCGTGGGACCAGCAGTGGTCGCTGCGCCTTCAGCAGATCCTGGCCTACGAGACCGATCTGCTCGAGTACCCGGACATCTTCGAGGGCTCGGTCGTGATGGAGAGCCTGGTCGCCGACCTGGTCGACGGTGCGCGGGAGGAGATCCAGCGTGTGTCGGAGCTGGGCGGGGCGGTCGAGGCCGTCGACTACATGAAGTCCGCCCTGGTGGACTCGCATCGCGAGCGCTGGCGCCGGATCGAGTCCGGCGATCTGACCGTGGTCGGCATGAATCGCTTCACCAGCACCGAACCGTCTCCGCTGACCGCCGACGCCGACGGCGGCATCCTCGTCGTCGATCCGGCGGTCGAGGCCCAGCAGCAGGATGCCGTGCGGCACTGGCGCGCTGAACGCGACCAGACAGCGGTCGACGCCGCGCTGGCCGAGCTCGAGCGGGTGGCACGCAACGACGCCGAGAACATCATGCCGGCGACGATCGCCGCCGCCCGCGCCGGCGCGACGACGGGCGAATGGGCTCAGGCACTGCGCAACGTGTTCGGCGAGTACCGGGCCCCCACCGGAGTCGGCGAAGCCGCCGCGGTGTCGAGCGAGGACGTGGCCGAGCTGCGCGAGGAGGTCGAGCGGGTCAGCGACGCGCTCGGACGGCGGATCAAGTTCCTGGTTGGCAAGCCCGGCCTCGATGGGCACTCCAACGGCGCCGAGCAGATCGCCGTGCGCGCCCGAGACGCCGGCATGGATGTGGTCTACGAGGGGATCCGGCTGACGCCGTCGCAGATCGCCAACTCGGCGGCGCAGGAGGGCGTCCACGTGATCGGGCTCTCGATCCTGTCCGGATCTCATCGTCAGCTGATCCCTTCGGTGCTCGAGGCTCTGCGGGAGGCCGGGGCCGGAGACGTGCCGGTCGTGGTGGGCGGGATCATTCCCGAAGCCGACGCCGCGTGGATGCGGGAGATCGGGGTGGCCGCCGTCTACACGCCGAAGGACTGGAATCTCAACCAGATGATGCGGGACATCATCTCGCTCGTCGGTGTGGGCCACGGCGTGGACACGGCCGCACCCGCTTGAGCCAGCCGCCGGCTGAGAGCCGCGAGCTGGCGCGGCGTCTGCGTGAGGGCGATCTGAGCGCCGCCCCGGCGGTGCTGAATCTGGTCGAGACCCGCACCGACGCCGCCCGCGCGCAGACGGCCGCCCTGCTGGGCGAGCTCGCCCCTGCGGCCACGGGCGGCGAGGCACCGGCGCACCTGGTTGGCGTGACCGGGCCGCCGGGCGTGGGCAAGTCCTCGCTCCTCTCTCGCCTGGTCGCGCAGTGGCGGGAGCGCGAGCGCTCGGTGGCCGTGCTGGCCGTGGACCCGACCTCGCGCCGTTCCGGCGGCTCGCTGCTGGGAGACCGCGCGCGGATCGAGGTCGATCCCGGGGACCGTTCGGTGTTCATCCGCTCGACCGCGGCCGGCGACCGGCTCGGGGGACTCGCGCCCGCCACCCGCGCGGCGGCCTCGGCGCTGGCCGTGGCCTTCGACGTGGTGGTGATCGAAACGGTCGGGGTGGGCCAGTCCGAGACCGAGGTGGCCGACGTGGCCGACACCACCGTCGTCGTCGTGCAACCCGGATCCGGCGACGTTCTCCAGTTCTTGAAGGCGGGGATCATGGAGGTGCCGGACGTGCTCGTGGTCACGAAGTCCGACCTCGGGCGCGTGGCCATGCGGGCCCAGGCCGATCTTCGTGCCGCGCTGCGCTCGCTCGGCGGCACCCAAACCGCGGTGGTGTCGGTTTCCTCGGTCCCCCCGCCGAGCGGCATCGGCGAGCTGGCCGACGCACTCGACGCCCACCGGTCGGAGCTTGACCTCGCCCCCAGGCGCGCCCGGTCCCGGCGCATGCACGCGCTGGCGGACTTCAGCGCCGAGTACGGGGATCGCGGGCTGCGCTCGGTCGGCGGCCGGCGGGAGGCCGAACGATGGCTGGCCGAGCAGGATCCCGGACTCGATGTTCCCGCCCTCGGCCGAGCGCTCGAGCAGCACGCCGGCATGTCCGGCCAGTGGTCTCCGACGTAAGTGCGGTCGCGACCACTAGCGCGGCATGGGTCACAATCCCGGTGTGCGCGTTGACCTCGCGATCATGTTCGGTGCGTTCGTGCTGGCCAGCGCATTGGCGGGGGCGCTGGGGGCGGTGAACCTGGGGACGGCCTTGGCGTTCGGCCAGATCGCGTTCGCGATCAGCGCGGTCCTGGTGATGGTCCGCCGGCCGTAGTGGTCTCCGACGTAAGTGCGGTCGCACCGAACGTCGCGACTCACCAGTGACGCTCGGCGGGCGAAGGGCCCGAGGTGAGTAGCCTGTGAACATGGAGCTGGAACCCCTGCGCGACGGACACGGCCGCCTGATCGGCGACGTGCGGGTGTCGGTCACCGACCGCTGCAACTTCCGCTGCCAGTACTGCATGCCGGCCGAGGGCCTGCCCTGGTTGGAGCGAGAGGACATCCTCAGCTTTGAGGAGATCCGGCGGCTGGTCGCGCTCCTGGCAGGGATGGGCGTTCACGATGTTCGCCTGACCGGCGGTGAACCGCTGGTTCGCCGGGATTTCCCGCGGCTGGCGAGGATGCTCAGCGAGATCGAAGATCTCGCTGATTTGTCGGTCACCACCAACGGCTTCCTGCTGGAACGTGACGCCGAAGCGCTCGTCCGGGCCGGCGTGCACCGGTTCAACGTCTCGGTGGACTCGCTGCAACGCGACCGCTTCTTCGAGATGACGCGCCGGGACGCGCTCCCTCAGGTCCTCCGCGGCCTCGAGCTGCTGGCCTCGTTCCCCGAAGCCCATCCGATCAAGGTCAACGCCGTGGCGATTCGGGGGTTCACCGAGGAGGAGCTGATCCCGTTCGCGGAGCTGGCCCGCAGCAGCGACTACGAGATCCGGTTCATCGAGTTCATGCCGCTGGACGCCGACCATGCCTGGACGCCGGAGCAGGTCCTCTCCGGCGAGGAGATCAGAGCCGCCATCCACGCCGTGCACCCGCTGGAGCCGCTGCCCCGCGAGCCGCATGCGACGGCTCGCGTCTACCGGTTCGCCGATGGCCGGGGCAAGATCGGGTTCATCAATCCGGTGTCCGAGCCCTTCTGCGGCGACTGCAACCGGATCCGGATCACTGCCGACGGCCGGCTGCGCACCTGCCTCTTCTCCCTGAACGAGACCGATCTGCGGGCGGTGATCCGCTCCGGGGCCGACGACGGCGAGCTCGAGCAGACGATCCGCGACGCCGTGTGGCGCAAGGAACTCAAGCACCACGTGGGTGAGGCTGGCTTCATCCAGCCGTCGCGGACGATGTCCGCGATCGGCGGTTAGGGTTCGCGACCCCTTTAAGCCTTTTGCAACAGACACCCAGCATCATCTGAGGCCGGAATGCTTCTGCTGATGCTGTTCGCGCTGATCGCCGGCGCCGGAACCGCCGTGACCCCGTGCGTGCTCCCGGTGCTGCCGGCGCTGCTTTCGGCCAGCGCGCTCGGCGGCCGGCGGCGCCCACTCGGAATCGTGGTCGGGCTGGCCAGCACGTTCACGATCGCGATCGTCGCGCTGGCCCAGCTGGTCAAGGGAGTGGGATTGGCCGGAGGGGCGGCGCGCACCGCGGCGATAGTCGTGCTGGTCGGCTTCGGCGTGATCCTGCTCGTGCCGGAGCTCGCCGCCCGGGTCCAGGCGCCGCTCTCCCGCCTGGCCCGCTTCGGCCCTCGCACCCGTGGCGACGGCTTCTGGTCCGGGGTCGGGGTGGGTGGAGCATTGGGCTTCGTCTGCGCCCCGTGCGCGGGCCCGATCCTGGCCGCCGTGACCTCGGTCAGCGCGTCCGGCGGCGCGTCGGCCCGGATCGTCGCGGTGGCCATCTCCTACGCCGTCGGGCTTTCCGCCGTGCTGTTGCTCTACGCCGTCGGCGGCAGGGCCGTGATCGAACGCGTGCGCCGCCGGGCCCGCGGGCACGTGGTCGAGCGCTCGCTCGGGGCCGTGCTGCTGCTGACCGCCGTGCTGATGGCGGCCAACCTCGACGTGCGCTTCGAGGAGGCGCTGGCCAAGAACCAGAGCCTGCCGGGGTTCCTCGTCGATCCCACCCGCGCCCTTGAGAACTCGAGCGCCGTGCAGAACCGGCTGGCTTCGCTGCGCCCCGCCTCGCCGTTCGCGGTGGCGCAGGCGGCGGACAAGGGCAGCCCGTCGCTGCCGACGCTCGGGCCGGCGCCTGAGTTCACCGGCACCGAGCAGTGGTTCAACACTCCCGGCGGGCGTCCCCTCACCCTGGCCGGCCTGCGCGGGCACGTCGTCCTGGTCGACTTCTGGACCTACACGTGCATCAACTGCCTGCGCACCCTCCCGTTTCTGAAGGCGCTGTACGCGAGCTATCACCCGTACGGGCTGGAGATCGTCGGCGTCGAGACGCCGGAGTTCACGTTCGAGCAGGACGCCGGCAACGTCGCTCAGGCAATCCGCTCCGACGGGCTCCGCTACCCGGTGGCCCAGGACAACCAGTACGGAACCTGGGACGCCTACAGCAACCAGTACTGGCCCGCGGAGTACCTGATCGACGCGCACGGACAGGTGCGACACACCCAGTTCGGCGAAGGGGACTACAAGGGCAGCGAGGAGGCCGTGCGCACGCTGTTGCGCGCGGCGGGCGCGCGGACCGTTCCACCCCCGATCACCGCCAAGGCGCTGATCCCCTCGGCGAAGCTGGCCACCCCGGAGACCTACCTCGACGACCAGCGCGCGCAGGGCTTTGCCGTGCCGCTGCGCGGCGGCACCCACAGCTACTCGGGCGTCGCCCACCCTGCGCTGAACGAGTTCGCGCTCCGCGGGACCTGGAACGTGGGCTCGCAGTCGTCCACGCCGCAGTCAGCCGGCGCCGAGATCCAGGCCCGGTTCCAAGCCGCCAACGTGTATCTCGTGCTGACCTCCGCCGGCAACGTCCCGCGCCGGGTCCAGGTGCTGCTCGACGGACGGGCGATCGCCCGGGGAAGCGCCGGAGCGGACGTGCATGGCTCGTTCCTGACCGTCAGCGGCCAGCGTCTCTACTCGCTCGTCTCCCGGCCCGGAGCCGAGCAGCACGACCTCGCGGTGAGGGTCCCGCCCGGGGTCAGCGCCTACAGCTTCACATTCGGCTAGCGGCGCGCCGCCGCTCGAGCAGCGCGGCCGCCCGGGCCAGGTCCTCCGGGGTGTTGATGTTGAACAGGACCTCAGGATCGACCTCGAGCACGTGCGGGTCGAAGCCCTCCACCACCTCGCGCATCGGGCGCCGGCCCTCCGCCGCCGCGGCGCTCAGCAACGCCGCGGCGCCGGGGTGATAGCACCCCAGCAGCGGCTGAATCTCCTCACCGCGGCCGGCCACCACCACCGGCGCCCGCGGTACCGGGTGACGGGCGAGACGCTCGATCACGGCCGGCGAGACGAACGGGAGATCGGTGGCGCAGACCACCACCGGCCGGCCATCCGCGTGGGCCAGTGCCTCGGTGATCCCGGTCAGCGGGTGCCGCGGCTCCGCCGGTTCGATCCAGATCTCCACGCCGGACAGCCTCGGCAGATCGGTGTCCGGCTTGGCGATCACCGCCACGTCGGTCAGGACCGATCTCAGAGCCTCCAGCGGATACTCGATCAACGGGCGTCCCTGAAGCTGCGCCAGCGCCTTCGCGCCCCCGATGCGGCGGCCGATTCCCCCGGCCAGTATCACCCCGATCGGCTCGCCGCGGGGGGCGATCACGGGCTGTCCTGAGGGTCACTCACATGGGGATCGTAGAATCAACCGGATGGAGGGCTCAACGGAGGTCAGAAGTTGGCTGCGCTGCTACCGGTGCTGGTCGCAGAACCTGGAGGTCCAGGTCCACTATGAGGGCATCCACCGGATCGACCCTGAGAGCGGTGAGCGCGGCGAGGTTGTGGACGAAATGCAGGAAGCGGTCGTCCAGTGCCTCGAGTGCATGCACGACCAGCCCCACCTGGGCTTTCACAACGGCCGTGTGGAGCCGATCGAGGACCGATGGGAGCGGATGATCGCCGGCACCCCGTGGGTCGCCTCGTGCACGGTGACGGTCGACGCCGACGATGTCGAGACGTGTTCAGGACCTGAAGCCGGGGACGCGCTGTCCTACGCCGCCTTCGGCGACCACGGGACACGGGAGTTCTTCACCCACGTGCGCTTTCACAAGCACGACGAGGAGCAGATCGTCGTGCACCTTCTGGTCGAGCTCTACGCCCGCTCGGCCGAGGAGGCCACGGACGTGCTCGAGGATGCTGCCCGCGGCACGCTGGCGATCACCTCGCTGGCCGAGGAATCACGACCGCCGGCCTCGACGGGCGAGAGCAAGCACTAGCTTAACTAGCTGACCCGAAGCCGGGTAGCGGCCGCGTGGCGGGGCCGCCAGCTGTCCCGCTGCCCGCATTC
>DATCPD010000238.1:0-48876 GCA_036564325.1 Solirubrobacteraceae bacterium
GCATGATGAAGGTCGGGATCGTGGGGATGCCCAACGCGGGCAAATCGTCGCTGTTCCGCGCGCTGACCGGCGTGGCGGTCGAGGCGGCAAACTACCCGTTCACCACGATCGAGCCCAACATCGCTGTCGTGCCGGTCGTCGATGAGCGGCTCGACGCAGTCGCGGCGACGGTGAGGTCATCCCGTGTGGTGCCGGACACGATCGAGTTCCACGACATCGCGGGTCTGGTCGCGGGGGCGCACCGGGGCGAGGGTCTCGGCAACCAGTTCCTGGCCAACATCCGCGAGACCGACGCGCTCGTCCATGTCGTGCGCGCGCATCAGGATCCGGGCGTCGTGCATCCCGAGGGCCGCGTCGATCCGCTGGCGGACATCGAGACGATCGAGACCGAGCTGATCTATGCGGACCTCGAGCAGGCCGAGCGCCGGCACGACCGCGTCGTGCGGCAGGCCCGCGGCGGCGATCGACACGCTGTCGCCGAGGCCGCCTGGTTGCAGGCCGTGATCGAAGCGCTGCAGTCCGGGCGCCCGGCCCGCACCGTCCCGCCGCCGGACGAGGCTGCCGACGCGATGAAGCTGCTGTCGCCGCTCACGGCGAAGCCGGTGCTGTTCGTGATCAACGTCGACGAAGGGAGCTCCGACGTGCCTGCCGCCCTGCTCGGATACGCCGGCGCGCACGGGGCCGCTGCAGTGGCGGTGTCCGCGCGGCTCGAGTCCGAGCTCGGCGAGCTCGAGGACGAAGATGCGGCGGCGATGCGCGCGGATCTCGGGCTCAGCGAGTCCGGGCTGGCCACCGTGGTCCGCGGGGCCTTCTCGCTGCTGAACCTGGTCGCCTTCTTCACCGCCGGCGAGGACAAGCCGGCCCAGTCATGGCACCTGCGCTCCGGGCTATCGGTCTGGCACGCGGCCGGCATGATCCACAGCGACATCCAGCGCGGCTTCGTCCGTGCCGAGGTCGTCAGCTGGCAGGCCCTGGTCGACGCCGGCGGCTACGCCGGCGCGCGTGACCGCGGGGAGCTGCGGCTCGAGGGCCGGGACTATCTGGTGGCCGACGGGGACGTGATCACGGTGAAGTTCACGCCCTAGACCAGCGCCCCTACTTGACCTCGTGCCCCGCCGCGTTGACCGCGGGCCAGCGCCCGCCGAACGACAGGATGTTCACGAAGTTCGTCTGCCCCGGGTGACGGTCGGCGATGTAGGTGTAGAGCGGATGACCAGCATAGGTGACCTGCCGGCGGCTCCCCAGCTTGATCGTCCCGATCAGCGATGAGCGCACTCCGCTCCCGGCGATCGGCGTGCCGCCCGTCGTCACCGCCGGCCAGGCGGCGAGGCACCCGGACTTCTTGACGCACGAATCGTAATTGCGCTTGTCCGTGGTGAACGCATACAGAGTGAAACCGCGGCCGTTGACGAGGATGGTCCCCTTGGCCGTTTTACGTAGCAGGAGCTTGGCCCGAGAACTGCCGGCGCCGGCCAACGCGGGCGAGAGTGATGTGACGGTCAGCGCTGCGAGCAGCACGACCAGGGTGCGTTTCAACGAGAGACCCCCGAACGGCATCGACGAACATCAGGACGGAGCCAAACACGGTCCCACGCGCCGGAGGTGATTGTCAAGCCGGCACCGCGCGGACCGTGATTGTGCTTGAATCGCTCAGGGGCGGGGCATAACGCTGGAGGAGAGATGACGAGAGCTGCCGTTCGGGGACTAGTAGTTGCGGCAGCCGTGCTCATCCTGACGCCCGCGTTGGCGTCGGCGTCGACGGGGATCGAGCACCTCCATTTCCGGGCCGGCCCGTACCTGGTGACTCCGGGCGCGAACCTGATCCTGCTGCAGGCCAACCAGGTCCCCAAGCCGGCGCAGGACGGCTTCATGGTGAGAATGGCGCCGAACCTGCATTACGCCCGGCCCGGCGGACAATGCTGCGGAACGATTCCCCGCGTCGACGTGATCCACCTGCACCATGGGGTGTGGCTCAGCAACGGCGCCGCGGGTCAGGGCGAGGGCAACGGCCTCGCCGGCTTTTACCCGTTCGCCGCTACCGGCGAGGAGAAGACCGTCTACCAGTTCCCGTCCGGATACGGCTACCCGATCAGGGCGAGTGACCACTGGGTCCTGAACTACATGATCCACAACCTGACGGCCACCGCCGCGAAGGTCTACATCACCTACGACATCGATTTCATCCCCGCCACCTCACCGCTGGCGGCCTCGATCAAGCCCGTCCACCCCATCTGGATGGACGTCGAGGCGCACAACATCTATCCGGTGTTCGACGTCCACCGCTACAGCGGGCGCAACGGCAAATTCACGTTCCCCAACATGGCCAAGAATCCGTACGGCGGCGGGACTCCCCTGAACCAGGTCACGGTGCAGCATGCCGGCACGCTGGTGGCGACAGCCGGACATGTCCACCCTGGCGGCCTGTACGACGATCTGGATCTAACGCGATCCGGCACGACCCGGAGCGCAGGCACGATCGCCGGCAGCGTCCCGGGATCGGTGCGGCTGTTCCGCTCCGACGCGCACTACTGGGACAAGCGTGGCCCGATTTCCTGGGACATGGCCATGGGTGCCACCGCTCCGGATTGGAGACCACAGGTCAAGGCGGGAGACGTGCTCCAGGTCAGCACGACGTACGAGACCCGGCGCGCATCCTGGTACGAGTCGATGGGGATCATGGTCGTGTGGGAGGCGTGGAATGACACCACCGGCGTCGATCCGTTCGCCCACAAGCTGGATCTGCGCGAGCACCTCACCCACGGCCACCTGGCGGAAAACAACCATCACGGCGGTGCTCGATTGGTCGGCGTGCCCCTGTCCAAGTTCAAGACCTGCCGCCGCACGCAGGTGTCGATCGCGGGGTTCACGTTCCTGCCCGGAGACCTCAGCTCCGCCCCCGGACCCAACCGCTGTGTTCCCACGGTGAAACAGGGTCAGTCGCTGACCTTCACCAACCAGGACGCCAGCCCCAACTCCACCTTGAACCTCTTCATGCCGGGCCCGGACTACCTGCAGTCGATCTTCCACTCGGTCACGGCGTGCCAGAACCCCTGCGGCCTCGACACCGGCATCTCCTATCCGCTGGCCAACGGCGCCGGCAACTACGACTCGGGACAGCTGGGGTTCGGGACGCCGGCCATCGGCCGGTTGAGCTGGAGCACTCCTGGCGGCCTGAGGCCGGGCACCTACACGTACTTCTGCCGGATCCATCCGTTCATGCGCGGCGTGTTCCGGATCATCCGCGGCTGACGTCGCGGACCGCTCGCTCGGGTCAGAGATCGCTGAGTCGCTCGGCGCGCTCGAGTCGCTCGGCCAGCCTGCCCATCCCGTAGCGCCGTGCCGCCTGAGTGCCCCCCTGGAGATCCGTGGGCCGATCGGCCGGCCGCTCGAGGTCGACGATTCGTAGCGTGGCGATCTCCCGGAAGGCCCGTAGCTGCTCGGCGTGCTCGGTCAGCGCGGCCCTCACGCGAGGCCGCTCATGGATCGCCCCCCCGATCGCCGCGTCGAGCGAGCCATGACGCGTCAGCAGATCGGCCGCCGTCTTGGCGCCGATTCCCGGAGCCCCGGGCAGTCCGTCGGAGGGGTCTCCCCGTAAGGCGATGAAATCCGGAACCAGGGCCGGGGCGATCCCGTAGCGCTTGCGCACCTCGGCCGCGTCCACCTCTTCAAAGCCACTGAGGCCGGATTTCAGGTAGAGGACGCGGGCTTGGTCGCCGACGCACTGGTACATGTCCCGGTCTCCGGTCACGATCAGCGTCTCGCCCCCCGCCTGGGCCTCAACCTGGGCGTAGGAGCCGAGCAGATCGTCGGCCTCCAGCGCGTCATCGGATGCGGAGCTCCAGCCGAACCCGCCGAACAGCTCGGGGGCGTGGTCGAACTGCCACGCCAACGCGTCGGGCACCGGAGGGCGAGCGGCGTGGTAGTCCGGATACAGCTCCGTGCGGTACGCGGCCGCCTCGGCTCCAAAGCACATCACGATCGCGCGAGGATCGCGGTCGGCGGCAATCCGCAACATCGCGTTCGTCGCCCCGAGCAACGCGTTGACCGGGTGATCGTCAACCCCGCGGATCGAGTCCGGGAGCGCGAAGAACGAGCGGTAGAGCAGGAACGGCGCGTCGACTACGAGCAGCGGATCGGACACCCGACCAGAGTAGTGGTCGCCGACGCAAATACGCTCGCATTCGAGGCGGCTCTGGCGGCGCCGGCTCGGGCCTGCGGCCCGCTCGGCATCCAGCCTCGCCCGATCGGGCCGCGCCCGAGTCATCCGGCTGTCCTCAAATGCTCATGAACTTCCAGTGCACATCGCATTCTGCGTCCGCGCCCGGCATCCACCAGTGCCACCTCTCGGTGCGACCGCACTTACGTCGGAGACCACTAGAGATCAGCTGACGGTGACGGCGGGTCCGGCAAGCGTGCCGTAGACCACGCGGTAGGTCCCCGGAGCGGGTGCCTGCAGGTCGTAGAGACCGGCGCCACCGATGACGGCACGGGTGACGGCGCGCCACCCAGCCCCTTGACGCACCTGCACCACGACTGATCCGCGGCGGGGAGCCGGGAACACGTTGCCGCGCAGACGGAACGCCGAGCTACTGACATGCCGAAGGAGGCCGCCCGTGGGGGCCGCTGCCCGGACCGTTGAGATAGTGGTGAAGGCAGCGTAGGTGGTGGCCAGCCCGAAGGCCTGTTGCAGCTGGGTGCCGGTGACGCTGGTGCGCCCGCCCGTGCCGACGACGTCGGCGCTCAGAATCCGCGGCGAGCTGCCGTGCCTCGTCACCGTGACGCCGATCAAGGCGCCCTTGAGCAGTCCTCCGAGCTTCGCCGCCGCCGCCCTCAGACTCAGATCGGAGCCCCAATGGTGGTAGGGGTTGCCGCCGGCTCCGTCGTAGGGGTCGGGGACTCCGCGCAGCCACGGCTCGGGCGTCGCCCCGCTCCACACGTTCTCGATGTTCTCGGTATGGCCGCCGGAGCTGCTGAAGAAGTAAGTCACGACCGGCGCGCCCTGGAAGGTGACGACCTGGCCCGCCGTGGCGCTGACAGCGGCGTCGGTCGCCGCGGTCTCCGCGGCTACCCCCCGATACATCTGGGAGCGCGTATCGGCGTACAGGTCGTACGCACCACCGCCGACGTTGGTCGTGATCGCGTATGTGCGGGCGGCCACGGCCTGCGCCTTCAGCGCCTCCGCCGCCCACCCGGAAGGGACCTCCGCCGAGATCACGCCGCGAACGTAGTCGTCGAGCCCGACCGCCTCGACGGTTTCGATGCCACCCGCACCGTCGGGACGAAACTCGAGCGAGCCGCGATAGGTCCCGGCGCCGGCCACCTGCAGCGGGCCCGGGCCGGTCACCGTCAGCGGCGCGCCGCTGACGAGGACCTTCTTGCCGGCCGCGTCCGCGAGTCTGACCGTGCCGTCCGCGTTCGCCGTGACCGTGTAGGTCGCCGATGCTGAGAGCGCCTTGCTGCCCGCCCTGGTGGCAGCACTGAACGCCGCCGGGCCGCTCGCCACCAGCACTCGCACCACCTGGCCCGCACCGATCTGGCCCAGCTGCGTCCCCTGGTAGTAATGGCCGAGGATCCAGCTGTAGGACTTGCCGTGCTGGGCGTAACCGTAGGCGCCGTACTGGCTCATCCCGATGCCGTGTCCGTATCCGCCCCCGCGCACGAAGAAGGTGGTGGCGGCGCTGGCTCCGGCGGCCGAGAACAGCATCGTCGCGAGCACCAGGCAGACGCCTCGCAGCAGCGTGCGGGGTTGTCTTAGGCGTGATGCGGTTAGATAAGGGACTGTCATGGCCGAGCGGAGAGCTTCAGATATTTTTGTCGAGTGCTTGGAGGCCGAGGGCGTCCGGTACGTATTCGGTATTCCCGGCGAGGAGACGCTTGACCTGAACGAGTCCCTGGCCGATTCTTCGATTCAGTTCGTGCCCGTGCGTCACGAGCAGGGCGGCGCCTACATGGCAGACGCCTACGGGCGACTCACCGGCCGAGCCGGTGTGTGCCTCGGTACCCTCGGGCCCGGCGCGACCAATCTGATCACCGCCGTGGCCGACGCGACCCTTGACCGCGCCCCGCTCGTTGCCCTGACCGGGCAGTCCGACCTCGAGCGGATGCACAAGGAATCACATCAGTACATCGACCTTATCGGCATCCTGCGGCCGATCGTGAAGTGGAACGCGCGGGTTTCCAGTCCGGAGATCGTCCCCGAGGTGGTCCGCAAGGCGTTCAAGGTGGCCGAGTCCGAAAAGCCGGGAGCGACTCACCTCGAGTTGCCAGAGGACGTGATGGGCCAGCAGCTCGACGCCAAGCCGCTGCTCCGCCGCGCCCCGGTTCAGCCGGAGCCGGGGGTGCGCGAGCTTCAGCGCGCGGCCGAGATCATCGACGCAGCCGAGAATCCGATCGCCCTCGCCGGCAATGGGGCGATCCGGGCCGGCGCCGCCCGGGCGCTGCGCGCGTTCGCCCAGGTGACCGGGATCCCGGTGGCCGAGACGTTCATGGCCAAGGGCCTGCTCGATTACCGGGACCCGCACGCGCTCGGGACCGTCGGCCTGCAGTCCCGGGACTACGAGGAGGCCGGGTTCGAGGATGCCGACGTCGTGGTCGCGATCGGCTACGACCTGGTCGAGCACTCACCTGAGCACTGGAATCCGCACGCGAACAAGAAGATCGTGGTGATCGACAGCGTGGCGGCCGAGATCGACGAGTTCTTCGTCCCCGAGGTGGAGCTGATCGGCGACATCGCCCACGTCCTCGCGCGGCTGGCCACGGGCTGCACCCGCTCGCCCACGCCCGCCGCCTCGAGCGGACTCCGTGACGTCACCCTGCGCGCCCTGGGGGAGGCGCGGGAGGACGACCACTTCCCGATGCGTCCCCCGCGGGTCCTGTGGGAGATCCGTGAGGCGCTCGGCCGGGAGGACATCCTGGTCTCGGATGTCGGTCTGCACAAGCTCTGGATCGGCCGGATGTTTCCCGCCCACGAACCGGGGACCGTCCTGATCGCCAACGGCCTCGCGGGTATGGGCTTCGCGTTGCCGACGGCGATCGCGGCCAAGCTGGTGTATCCGGGTCGTAACGTCGTCACGGTCAGCGGTGACGGCGGCTTTCTCATGAACTTCCAGGAGCTCGAGACCGCAGCGCGGCTCCGCACTGCCGTGGTCAACATCATCTGGGAGAACGGGCAGTTCGGCTCGATCGCCTGGAAGCAGGACAAGAAGTTCGGCCGCCACTTCGACGTCGACTTCGGCAATCCGGACTTCGTCAAGCTGGCTGAGGCCTTCGGGTTGCCGGCCTGGCGCTGCGCGTCGGCCGATGACTTCCCCCGGCTGCTGAACCGCGCGCTCGCGCTCGAGAAGCCGTCGGTGATCGTCGTGCCGATCGACTACTCGATCGACGTGGCGCAGGGCGTGATCGGCCTGGGCGCGGAGACGGTCGCGACCTAACGCGACCTAGCGCGGCCGTCCCATTCGAGGCTCGTGAGCGCCAGCTCGCCCGGGCGGCTACAGATTTCCCTGCGCCATCTTGCGTAGGTCCATCGCCTTGTTGTAGGTCTCTTCGTCGACGCCCTTCTCGTAGGCGACCTCACGCAGCATGCGTCCGGAGCTGGCGGCCTCCTTGACGATCTCGGCGGCCTTGTCGTAGCCGATGTGCGGGTTCAGGGCGGTCGCGGCCGCGAGGGTCGCCTCGGCCGAGTGGTTGGCGCCGTCGGCGTTGGCCTGAATCCCCTCGACGCACTTCTCGGCGAAGATCCGGGACGTGTTGGCCAGCAGCCTGATGGAGTCGAGCAGGTTGCGGGCGATCAGGGGTACCCGGACGTTGAGCTCGAAGTTGCCCTGAGAGCCGGCGATCGTGATCGCGCTGTCATTGCCGATCACCTGGGCGCTGACCTGGAGCACGACTTCCGGGATCACCGGATTGACCTTGCCCGGCATGATCGACGAGCCCTTCTGAAGCTCCGGCAGCAGCAGCTCGCCAATGCCCGCCCGCGGACCGGAACCCATCAGCGCAAGGTCGTTGGCGATCTTTGTCAGCGACACCGCCAGGACCTTGAGTGCTCCCGAGAGCTCGACCAGCGCGTCGCGGTTGCCCTGCGCCTCGAACGGATCCTCCGGCGCCCGGATCTCGAGGTTGCTGGTCTCGGTCAGGCGTGCCCTGACCTTGGCTGCAAACTCCTTGTGCGTGTTCAGTCCGGTGCCCGTGGCGGTGCCCCCAAGGGGGATCTGCGAGACCTGCGGAAGCGTGTTGCGAATCCGGCGCGCGCCCAGCCTGACCTGCGCCGCGTATCCGGAGAACTCATGCCCGAGCGTGACCGGCACGGCGTCCATCAGATGCGTGCGACCGGCTTTGACGATGTCCTTGAACTCGCCGGCCTTGGCGGTGAAGGCTCCCTCGAGCCGTTCCAGCGCGGGCAGCAGGTCGGTGGTGACGGTGTCGAGCGCGGCGAGATGGACCGCGGAAGGAAACACGTCGTTTGAGGATTGGCCCATGTTGACGTGGTCGTTGGGATGAGCCTCGTCGCCGGCGAGGGCCGCGATCACCTCGTTGGCGTTCATGTTGGAGGACGTTCCCGACCCGGTTTGGAAGACGTCGATCGGAAACTGATCGTCGAATTCGCCGCCGGCGACACGATCGGCGGCGGCGGCAATCCGCTCGGCGAGATCGCCGTCGAGCAGCCCGAGCTCGGCGTTGACCCGCGCGGCAGCCGCCTTGATCTGCCCGAGCCAGCGCAGCACCGGCACCGGCACGGTCTCACCGGAAACCGGGAAGTTCGCCACTGCCTTGGTCGTCTCCTCGCCCCAGAGCTGCTGCTTCTCCTGCACACCCATGCCGTTTCCTTTCGCCGTTCGCAATCTCCCATGAAAGCTACCGCGACTTGCTCAGCCGCTCTCAGGCGGCGAGGCTTCGGTCCAGTGGGCGCAGTTCGTCGGCATAGCTGACCGAGCGGCGCCGCATCACGCCGTCGTCGTCGATCGAGTACTGGCCGAGCCGCCACAGCGGGGGCGAGTAGGCGTGCAGTGACACGGAATGCGCCGCATGGCCGGAGAGCCGATGGATGTGCTCGGGGCCGAACGAGAACGACTCGGCCTCCCCGACGACGCGGACCACTGCTTCACCGCCCATCCGTGGGTTCGATTCGACGAGCGCCCCCTCGATCACGCGCACCGCGCCGGAGGACAAGTCGTGGTCGTGCCAGCCCGTATCGCCTTCAGGGGCCCAGCTGATCAACCACACGTCGACCCAGTCGTCCCGGTAGAGGGAGGCAAAGTGGCGCGCGAGGTCTGAGAACATGACGTGGCCGCGCCAGAAGTCGGTTTCCTCGGCCAGACGGTTGACCAAGGCCTTTAGCTCGTCGATCTGAAGGTTGCGCTCAGGAAGCGGAAGCCAGCTCATCGGACACCTCCCTTGTCCGGTTTAGGAGACGGAGTGGGTTCGCAGTTCGTAGTGCGTGCAGGGCCGCGTCGCCGAGCTCAGGACTGACCGGTTGCGCATAGGGCCGGTCTGAGCCGTTGACCAGCCCGTCGATGCCCAGCATGCGAACCGTGGCATCGATCGCCTTCGTGCCGTACGACGAGATCTCGAGGAACACGCCCCGGTCGGCGACGGTGCGCAACCCGGCCCGAGCCGCGAATCGCTCGCCGTGGAGAGGCCCGAGCCCAGCGAGCATGGCGAAGCACACGCTCAGATCCGCGTGGCGTTTCCGGCCGAAGGCGCGGAAGGCGAACCACGCCGCGTGCATCTGCTGAACGTAGGTCACGATTGCCGGCCACCATCCGGGACCGGGGCTCCGTGGGACCGCCGCCGGGCCAGGATGAATGAACAGCGGCCGGCCCGCGTCCTGCAGGGTGCTGAGCAGTGGCGCCACGCGGTCGTAACCCGCCTCGTCGAGCAAGGCGGTGGCCGGGAGCTGAAGGCCCACGAACCCGCGGTCGAGTTCGCGCTCGACGGCCGCAGGGTCGATCTCGGTCAGGCAGGCTGCCGCCCAGCCCTGATACGGGCGGGGGAGCGCGAGCGAGCCGTCGTGGTAGGCCTCGAGGAGCCCGAGCGCCTGCGGCGCTGCGAGCGTTTCGATCCCGAGGGGGCTGGACAACGAGTTGAGCGCCAGGCCGACGCCATCATCCTGGCTCTCCGTGACGCGCCGCGCGACGTCGTGTTCGTGTGGATCGATGCGATAGTCGGGTTCGCCCGCCAGCTCCAGCGTCCAATCCCGCAGGCGCGGCGGGTCGCTCCGGGTCCGCAGCGCGGTGATCAGCGGTTCGGGCCACAGATGCTGATGTACGTCCACGATCACCGGATCACCAACCTCAGGGCACTGATCAAGCGCACTGCCAATGTCATCGTGAACCGGTTCATGAATCGTTTCAGTGAAGCGGTTCACTTAACCAAAGTCAAGGGCCCTGAGGAGAAATCAGGTCTCCCCAGGCTGGCCTCAGGGACGGTTGGTGGGGCGACACTCGCGCGGATCCTCGCAAGAAGAACCCCGCCGCACGTCGCCGCCGGGGGGATAGGCTTGCCTTCAGTGCCTTCGCCCGCCAAGCGTGTGACGATCCGCGAGGTGGCTGACGCCGCAGGGCTGTCCCCCGCGGCGGTGTCCTACGCCCTCCGGGGCATGCAGGTCTCCGAGGAGACCCAGGAGCGCGTCCGCAAGGTGGCGAGCGAGCTCGGATACGAGGTGCACCCGATCGCTCGCGCTCTGGCCAGCGGGCGCACCGGAATGGTGGGCATCCTCGGTCCCTCGCTGGAGGATCTCTGGCAGCAGCGGCTCGCTGCCGAGGCCGGGCGGGCGCTGCTCGCACGGGACCGGTTCGCGTTAATCCTTGACGCCGGCGGCGATCCGGAGCGCCAGCGGCTCCTGGCCGCCCAGCTGCGTGATCAGCAGGTGGACGGCCTGATCCTCTCGCCGATCGATCCCTCGGACGGATTCTGGATCGAGCTGGCCGACTCCCTGGCCGTGGTCTCGATCGGTGATGCCCTGACGGGGGCCGATGCGGCCGGGGAGGTGCTGTTCGACAATCGCACCGGCGTCACCGGCGCGCTGGAGCACCTGCATGCGCTGGGACACCGCCGCATCGCCGTGCTGAGTCCCCCCGGCGCGCCGACGACCGACCGGCCGGCCGAGGTGCTGGTCGCCTCGGAGAGCGAACGGCTGGGTCTCGACGTGTTCATGGTGAGCGCGGCCTACGAGCTCGAGCAGGCGACTGACGTCGCGCGCGAGGCGCTGCGCTCCGAGCGTCAGCCGACCGCGGCGTTCTGCTTCTCGGACTCGATCGCCTACGGCGTGTACGCGGCGGCCCGCGAGCTTGGGCTGACGATCCCTGACGACCTCTCGGTGATCGGCTATGACGATCACCCGATCTCGGCGCTCCTAGCTCCCCCGCTGACGAGCTTCGACTGGAACTCCGATCGCCTGATCGATGCCGCCGTGGGGATGACGCTGGCGGCGATCGAGGGACGCCGCGGGCGCCGGCGGCTGGTGATCGAGCCGCAGCTCCAGAGCCGGGGTTCGACCGCCGCACCCCGGCACTGAACGGCGAGCCGCTCAGCCGCAGAACGCGATCAATTCCCGCGCGACGCCGACCGGGTCGTCGTAGGCGATCAGGAACCCGGTGCGGGCCAGCGTGCGCAACTGACCGTTGGGCAGCAGGTCCAGCGCCTCCTGTGGCCCGATCAGCGGGTGCGCGTGATCCTCGTCGGCCCACAGCAACAGCACGGGGATCCCGACCCGCGGGTAGGCGTCGAGCAGCTGGCTCTGTGCCTCCACCGGCCAGCGACGGGCGAACTTGGCCCACGAGCGCGCGCGGTTGCCGTTGCCCCCCACGTCGGCGAACGCGTGCCGGACGAGGTCCCGCGCCGCGGGGTTCCGCTGGACCGATAGGCGCTCGCCCGAGGCCGGGCGGAACGTCAGCTTGGCGGCGTGCGAGAGCACGCGGTCCAAGCCGGGCAGAGCCGCCATCCGGCAGGCGACCCGCCACGCGGCGCGCTTGCCGCCAAACTGATCGCGCCGGTGCAGCCGATTGGGCATCAGCACGAGCCGGGCCACCTGGAGACGACCGCTGGTGATGAGCTGTAGGGCAAGCTCCGCGCCGATGTCATGGCCGGCCACGAGCGGCCGCGGTCCCGCCACCTCGCGGCAGAAGCCTGCGATCACGTCGGCCAACCAGTCCGGCGTGTAGGGGTGCCGCGGCCGGTCTTCTGAGTCTCCGTGAAGCGGTAGATCAGGCAGGATCACCCGGAAGCGCCGCGACAGCGGCGCGACGATCGGCTCCCACTCTCGGTGTGAGAGCCCGAGCGAGTGCAGCAGCACCAGAGGGGGTCCCGTTCCGGTCTCCCGGTAGGCGATGCGCGCGCCGTCGCGATGGTGATAGAGCCGCAATCGCATCACCATCATCCTCGCATTCCCCTGTGTAACTGTGATTTTCAGCGCCCTAGGTTGTGCAAATGCTGCCTGAGGTTCGCGAACCCTCTCCAAAGAGGGCTCAATTGACCACATGCAACCAATCACCGGAAGTCCCCTTGGCCTCTCCACCTCGCAGGCGGCCACTGCGCTGGGCGTGTCGCTCGGCACGATCCGTCGCTGGTCGGACATGGGCTACCTCGAGTCCTACCGGACTCCCGGCGGTCAGCGTCGCTTCAGCCGCGAGCAGATCGACCACTTCATCGAGTCGCTGCAGACCGGCACCCGCCACGTCCAACAGCGCGCAGCCGGCTAGCACTACCCGCCGGCCCCGGCTTCCTTGATCCGCCGCTCCATGTTGAGCTCGGTGTCGAAGTCGGCCATGTCGGCGTGGCGATATTCGACCCCCTCGCCGCTCAGCAGCTCCGCGAGCACCTCGACGTAGCGCCCATCGAGCTGGGAGCCTGAGACACGCCGTAGCTCACGCAGGGCTTCGAACGAGCTCATCCGCGTGCGATACGTGTCGCTCGCGGTCAGCGTGTCGTAGACCTCGGCCACCGAGATGATCTTGGCGATCTCCGGAATCTCATCCGCCGGCCGGCCGTGCGGATACCCGCGCCCGTCGATGCGCTCGTGGTGCGCGAGCACGATGTCCGCGACAGGGCCATACATCCCGAGGTCCCGGAGCATGTCCGCCCCCAGTTCCGGGTGGCGCTGAATCGCCACCCAGTCTTCCTCGGTCAACGTCCGTCCCCGTTCGGCGACCCGGTCCGACAGCGCGAAGTGCCCGATGTCGTGCAGCAGCCCCGCCGTATGGGCCAACTCGCATTCCTGCGCGCTCATCCCCATCGCCCTGGTCATATCCCGCGCAAATCGTGCCACCGCGGCGGCATGACGCGCGGCGCGCTGATCACGCAAGTCCAGCGAGCGCATCAGCCCGGCCAGGACGCCCCAGGAGAGGGAGACGTACTGCTGAGCTCGGTGGCGCGACTGCTCCAGCAGGTGGGCCATATAGGCGAAGGCAAACACCGCCGTGAGGGCGAAGGTGATTCCGCCGAGGCCTACCTTGAGGTAAATGCTGGCTCCGGCGACAGCCAAGAGGACGCTGAGACCGGCGCTCGGCAGTGATTCGATGAAGACGCGGAGTCCGAATTGCTCGACGCGGGAATTGAATACGCGCCGAGCCGTCGTGAAGATCAGGAAGCTGAGCGCGAAGACGATGCAGGCCGCGGAACCGACTGCGAGGTAGAAGCCGACGCTGTTGGCGGGGCGCGCGACGAGTCCTCTGATCAGCAGTCCCGCGAGTAGGGCAGGAATCACGCTCGCCGGAAGATTTATCAGGACAACGAGCCTCGGCTTGGTCTTAAGCCGCAACGCAGCGAACAGCTCGGACAGGATTGCCGCTCCCGCGGCCGATAACGGACCCAGCAGCGCAGCCGCCATCGAGAGAACGATGAACGAGGCAGAAACCGAAAGCCCGTTTGGCACGCCTGCAACCAGGAGACCGGAAGCAACCGCGCCGATCCCAAGAACGAGACTCAGGGAGTTGATGGGATCCGCCCGCGAACGCAACGAGAGAACCATCGCGCAGATGAACAAGACTGCCCAGATCAGGCAACCCGCGACCGGTACGTATTCGCGGGCAGACACCCAATCTCCAGCCTGTCGGCGGAGCATCAGCGCACGGTAGCGCGTCGCGACTGCGGCTACAACAAGTGCTTCAAATCAACCGTTACGCCAGCACATAACTACCTCTCGGTCGAAACTTCGTCGTAAATCTGGGTCGTGTCCAAGCTTGTGAGTCGAACGTGGTGCTCCAGCGGCTTCGCCAGCGGACCGCTGGGAGGTTCTCGAGGTGAAGCGATTTTGCACAAGTTTCGCTGGAAAACCTGTGCAATTGTAGCCTCTGCAGGCCATATAGCAACATCTGGCCCACCTTTCCTATGCATGCGCTATCTCAAGACGAGCGAAGCGGCGGCGTTGCTGAACGTGAGCCCGAATACTTTGCGGGCGTGGGAGCGTCGTTTTGGCTTCCCGAAGCCGCAGCGTTCGCCGGGAAAACACCGCCTGTTCACGCACGGCGAAGTGGCGGCGTTGCGAGATGCGTTGCAGGAGGGCCTGTCGATCTCGTCGGCCGTTTCGCGCGCGCGTGAGGGGCTGGCGGCGGATAGCAACAGTTTGGTGGGGGCGCTGGTTTCCTACGAGGGCGAGCGGGCGGATGGAGCGATCGAGGCTGCGCTCGCCCTGCGGTCGGTGGAGCGATCGGTCGAGGAGGTGCTGCTGCCGACGCTGGACGAGATCTACCGCCGCTACGGCGGCGACTCGGCGGCCTGGGCGTTCGCTGCGCACTGGGGCGCCAACTGGCTGCGCCGGGCCCAGCGGCTGGCGCCGCCGCCGGTGCGCCCGGTGTCGATCGTGATCGGAGACGCCTCGCGGGACGAGCTGGATACCGACGCCCCCCACATTCGCGCACTTGAACTGTTTTGCGTCCGCGCGGGGATGAAGGTCCTGTCGCTGTCCGCGCGCGGAGTGAGCGGCATCGGGGACGCAGTGGCGATCCACCAGCCCAACATCGTCGTGCTGGCCGGCGGGCACCTGGCGGACGACACGGTGGCTCGGTGGGCATATGCCGTCCGCCTGGCGGCGGGCGCGATGCCGGTTGCCGTGTACCGAAGGGGCGATCAACGCGTTCGGATGCGCACCACCGGCACGAGCATGTTGCCGTCAGGAGCCAGCGACGCGCAACGGCGTCTGCTGGAGCTGATCGATGCCGAGCAGGACGCGGCCCGCATCGCGGTGGCTTCAGCTCGGGCGCACAGGGATGCCTCGAGCGGCGGCGGCCAGCGCGCGAGCATGTAAGCCGGCGATGCCGGATGTCCATTCACACTCTCGGAAAGGTTGCGCATGATCGAGGCCAGGTCGAATACACGTCGCGGGTTGCTGGCGGTCGTCCCGGACACGGTGCCGGACGACTCGCCGCGCGTGTCCTTCTGCAGCCATTGCGGAATCCGTCCTGCCTTCGCTGACATCTCTTCCCGCGTGTGCGACAGCTGCGGGATGGGACTGATCCTTCAGAGCCACGCTGACGTGGCGCCGGCCGCCGGCGACCCGTTCCTCGTCCTGGATGGCTCGCTGTCGGTGTGCGCCGTCTCAGCGGCGGCCGAGAACCTGCTCGCCACGTGTGAGACCGACGCCGTCAACCGTCACGTCACCGAGCTGCTGGTTGCGGCCGACGCGGAGGCTCAGGGGGCCGCCAACCTTGCCGTAGCGGTGACCTGGGCCGCGCGAGGGGACGGCGGGGCCAGGCGAGTCGTCGTCCGGCCCACGAACACGTTCGGGGTGCGACTCAAGACTCGGATCGCCAGCTGCGGCCCCCCGACGGCCGCACTCGTGGTCTTCGACTGACCGCCCCGGCCGCCGCCGCCGCGCCCGGCCACCAGCTCTGCCGTCGCCGCCGGTGCATCGGCTCCTTCCCGTGCACGGACCCGTTCAAGGTGCATACGGGCTTGCGCTCCTTGCAAAGGCGTAGCAAGACCTCGATAACTCCTACAAATGAATGGAATCCGCACCAATGCTGCCGCGGTCATGCTCGGCGTCAGCCCGAACACGCTGCGCAGCTGGGAACGCCGTTATGGCTTCCCGCAGCCGCTTCGCTCCCCCGGCGGTCACCGCCAGTACGCGCTGGCCGAGATCGAATCGCTGCGCCTGACGCTGGCCGAGACGCACAATGTCTCCTCGGCCGTCTCGCTGGCTCGCGAGCGAGGCGAGGGCCCGTCCTCCGCGGCCCGGCTGGCCGGCGCGTTCAACGCATTCGACGAGGAGAAGGCCAACCGCCTGCTGGAAGAGAGCCTTACGCTCCGGTCGTTCGAGCGCACGATTGAAGAGGTGCTGCTGCTCGCCGTCCAGTCGCTCGCCGAAGCCGACCGGAGCTCGGCCGAGTATGAGTTCGGATGGCGCCTGGCGACCGGTTGGCTGTCGGCGCTCAAGCGCCTCTCGCCGCCCGCCTCTCGCGCGGAAGGCGTCCTGATCTTCGACGCGTCCGTGCCCTGCGACCTCGATTCGCTGCACGCCCAGGCGCTCGAGCTGGTCCTCAGGCGCGCGGGGATGCGAACGCTGATGCTGACGCCGGCGATCCAGCTGGCGCGGCTTGGGCGTGCGATGCGCGCGCTTGACCCGAACGCGGTCGTGCTGACCGGTCGACGCGTGTCTCTGGACTCGATCGGGCGCCTGGTCTACGCGGTGCGCACGATCGTGCAGGAGGTTGTCGTGTTCGACTACCGCGGCGCCGTCCCCGACACCGGCGCCAGCACCGTCTGCCGCCTCGGGGAGACGCCGATCCACGCCCGGGACACACTGCTGACGCGGCTGGACGTCCACAAGGGGCGCCGCGCCGAGCCGGCTGCCGTACCTGCGGCATACGCACTGCCCAACCGCTAGCGCGGCCGGTCGCCTCCACGGGCGGACGCCGGACCGGCGGCGAGCAGCCGCCTCCTAGAATCAGCGCGCATGGCCGCCCCCCACCGTCCGGTTGATTCGCGCGCCGCGTTCCCCGAGCTCGAGGAACGCGTGCTGGCACGCTGGCGCGAGCGCGACGTCTTCGCGGAGTCGCTCACCCGCCGTCAGGGTGCGCCGCCGTGGGGCTTCTACGAGGGACCGCCGACCGCGAACGGGCCTCCCGGCTCCCATCACGTGTTGGCCCGCGTGTTCAAGGACATCTTCCCCCGCTACAAGACGATGCGCGGGTTCTACGTTGAGCGCAAAGGCGGCTGGGACTGCCACGGCCTTCCCGTCGAGCTCGCCGTCGAGGCGGAGCTCGGGTTCACTTCGAAGGCGGACATCGAGCGCTACGGAATCGCGGAGTTCAACCAGCGCTGCCGGGAGAAGGTGCTCAGCCACGTCGAGGACTGGAACAAGCTGACCGAGCGGATCGGCTTCTGGATCGATCTCGACAACGCGTACCGGACGCTCGACAACGACTACATCGAGTCGGTCTGGTGGGCGCTGAAGACGATCCACGACAAGGGTCTGCTGTACGAGCGGCTGAAGGTCGTTCCCTACTGCACGCGTGACGGCACGACGCTCTCCAGCCATGAGCTCGGTCAGCCCGGCGCCTATCAGGACGTGGTCGATCCGTCGGTGTTCGTTCGCCTTCCGGTCACCGAGGGCAACGAGGCCGCCCACCCCGGGGACAACCTGCTGATCTGGACCACCACCCCCTGGACACTGGTGTCCAACGCCGCCGTGGCGGTGGACCCGGATCTGACCTACGTCCGCGCGGAGACCGGCGACGAGATCGCGATCGTCGCCGAGGCACTGGTGGAGCGCGTCTTGGGCGAGCAGGCGCAGATCCTCACCACATTCAAGGGTCGTGCGCTCGAAGGTGTCGGTTACGAGGCACCGTTTCCGTTCATCCCCAAAGAGGCCTACGGTCCGCGCGGACATACCGTCCTGCTCGGCGACTTCGTCACGGCCAAGGACGGCACCGGTCTCGTGCACACGGCGATCGCGTTCGGCGAGGACGACTTCCGGCTGGGTGAGCAGTACGGGCTGACGGTCGTCAACCCGGTGCGGCTCGACGGCACCTACGACGAGCGCATCGGTCCCTATGCCGGTCGCTGGGTCAAGGACGCCGACAAGGATCTGGTCGAGGACCTGCGCGCCAGCGGAAAGCTCCTGCGCTCGGAGAGCTACGAGCATTCCTATCCGCACTGCTGGCGCTGCGGGACTCCGCTGCTCTACTACGCCAAGCCTTCCTGGTACATCGCCACGAGCCAGATCAAGGACCGGCTGCTCGACTCCAACGAGTCGGTCAACTGGCATCCGGAGCACGTCAAGCATGGGCGCTTCGGCAACTGGCTGGAGAACAACGTCGACTGGGCGCTGTCCCGCGAGCGCTACTGGGGCACGCCACTCCCGGTGTGGCGCTGCGCGAACGATCACGTCCGCGTGGTCGGCTCGTTCGCGGAGCTGGCCGAGCTCTCGGGCGTGACTCTGAGCGACCCGCACAGGCCGTTCGTCGACGAGGTCGCGTTCCCATGTGCCGAATGCTCAGCCGAGATGCGCCGCGTGCCTGAGGTGATCGACGTGTGGTTTGACTCGGGGTCGATGCCATTCGCCCAGTACCACGCGCCGCACTCGGGCGAGGCGCAGTTCCGGGATCGCTTCCCCGCCGACTTCATCTGCGAGGCGCTCGACCAGACCCGCGGCTGGTTCTACTCGCTGCTGGCCGTGTCCACGCTCTTGTTCGAAAGATCGAGTTACCGCAACGTCCTCTGTCTGGGACTGATCCTCGACGAGGAAGGGCGCAAGATGTCCAAGTCGCTGGGCAACGTCGTGGTTCCGTGGGAGGTGATCGACCGCTACGGCGCCGACGCGTTCCGCTGGTACTTCTTCACCTCGAAGAACCCGTGGGACGGCTACCGCTTCTCGCTGGAGACGATCGGCGAGTCGGTCAGGCAGTTCATGCTCCAGCTGTGGAACACCTACTTCTTCTACGTCCTGTACGCGAACGCCAACGACGTCTCCCCCAACCAGGCGGAAGCGAGCGCCGAAACCGAGCTTGACCGGTGGGCGCTGTCCCGCCTGCAGGCGACCACCGAGGTCGTGCGCGATCGCCTCGACGCATTCGACGCGACGGGGGCCGGGCGCGAGATCGCGGAGTACGTCGACGAGCTCTCGAACTGGTACGTGCGCCGCTCCCGCCGGCGCTTCTGGGAGGGCGACGCCGTCGCCTTCACCACGCTGTGGACCTGTCTGACCACCGTGGCCAAGCTGCTCGCGCCGTTCACGCCGTTCCTGGCCGACGAGATCTACGACAACCTCGATGGTGCCGAGCCAAGCGTTCACCTCTGCGATTTCCCGGTGCCCGGCGAGCGCGACCAACCACTCGAGGCCGCGATGGTGGTGGCCCGTGAAACGGTCCGTCTCGGCCTGGCCGCCCGCGGCCAGGCGAAGCTCAAGGTCCGGCAGCCGCTGCGGGCGGCGGTGGTCGTGGCCACCGGGTTCGAGCGCGAGGCGATCGAGCGGATGGTGGCGATCGTCCGCGAGGAGCTCAACGTCCGAGACCTTCGCTTCGTCTCAGAAGCCGACGAGCTCGGAGAGGTCGAGATCAAGCCCAACTACCGTGCCCTCGGACCCCGGTTCGGCAAGCAGATGCCGATGGTGGCGGCGGCGGTGGGGGGGCTCGATCCGGCTCACGTGACGGCGGCCCTGCGCGAGGATCGGCCCGTGGCGATCAACATCGGCGGCCAGGACCACGAGCTCACGGCCGAGGACCTGCTCGTGTCGATGCGACCACTGGCGGGCTATCAGGTGGAGCGCGAGGGCTCGCACGCGGTCGCGCTGGAGCTGGAGATCGACGACGAGCTGCGGGTGGATGGGTGGGCGCGCGAGATCGTGCACGCGATCCAAGCGGCCCGTCGCGATGCGGGCCTGGAGATAACCGATCGGATCGCGCTGACGCTGGCCGGCGACGATGCGCTGATCGGCGCCGCCCGGACCCACCAGGACTACATCGCCGGCGAGACGCTGGCCGTCGAAGTCAGCTACGAGTCCTTGGACGGCGCGGAGCCGGTCAAGATCGACGGGCTCGAGTTGCAGGTCGGGGTGGCGCTGGCCTGAGGGCGGACCGGGGCTGGCTTACGCCAGCGCCGGCTCGAGTTCGGCCTCGAGGCGCTTCTTGGGATACGCGCCGATCACGGTCTTGGCCGGCTGGCCGTGACGGAAGAGGATCAGCGTCGGGATCGACATGACGTTGAACTGCATCGCGGTCTGCTGGTTCTCGTCGATGTTGAGCTTGACGACCTTGAGGTCATCGCCGCGCTCCTTGGCGATCTCCTCGACCACGGGGGCGACCATTCGGCAGGGCCCGCACCAAGGCGCCCAGAAGTCGACGAGCACAGGCGTGTCGGACTCGATGACTTCAGCTTGGAAGTTGTTATCGGTCACTTCAGAGACGGTGCCTGCCATCGGGGCTCCTTCGAGGGTTCGTAGTTACTTCAAAAAGTATAGCGGGCGGGGGGGCGAGCGGGGACCCAGTCCCGCGTAACGCGCGGGCGCCCTGCGGCACTTGCCTACGGATTAGCCTACGACCTGGATGGCCGATCCCACAAACAGCGAGATCGCGACCGCGCTCGACGAGCTCGGAGACCTGTACGAGCTCGACGGGGCGATCATCCATCGGATCGTCGCCTATCGCAACGCCGCCAAGGCGGTCAGGGACGCCCCGGTGTCGGTGTCGGCGATGGCGCGCGAGCGACGCGCGACCGAGCTGCCCGGAATCGGAGCGACGATCCAGGAGAAGGTGCTGGCACTAGCCGACGATGGGGTGATTCCGGCGGCGGCGAGGCTGCGGGCCAAGTTCCCTCCCGGCCTGCTGGAGATGACGCGGCTCCCCGGCCTGGGGCCAAAGCGGGCACGGCGGTTGTTCGAGGAGCTCGGAATCGACTCGCTCCAGGGCCTGCGCGAAGCCGCCGAGAACCAGCGGATCCGGTCGCTGAAGGGCTTTGGCCCCAAGGCGGAGGAGACGCTGCTGGCCGCCGCGAGCAGCGTGACCGCGGGCGCTCCCCGGACTCGGATCGTGCTCGACCGTGCGCTGACGGTCGGCGAGCAGCTGGTGGCGGCGCTGCGAGGGCACCCGGCGTCCGAGCGGGTCGAGCTGGCCGGGTCGGCTCGCCGGATGACCGACAGCGTCAAGGATCTCGACGTGATCGTCACCGCGACCGACCCGTTGGCGCTCGCGCGCGCCGCCGCGGGTCTTGACCTGATCGAGTCCGCGGGCACGCCGACCGACGCCGGCGTGCGCATGCAGACCCACACCGGGCTCCAGGTCGATCTGAAGATCGTCGCGCCGGACCAGTTCGGAAATCTGCTGCAGCATTTCACCGGCTCCAAGGAGCACAACATGGCCTTGCGCGACGCGGCCGTGCGGAAGGGACGGCATGTCTCCGAATACGGCGTGCTGGACGACGCGACCGGCGAGACCCACCGCTGCGAGACCGAGGCCCAGGTGTACGCGCTGCTCGGGCTCGAGTACATCGAGCCGGAGCTGCGCGAGAACCGCGGTGAGCTGGAGGCGGCGGCGAGCGGCAGCCTGCCCGAGCTGCTCGAGCTGACCGACCTCAAAGGCGATCTGCACTGCCATACGACCGCGTCGGACGGAACGGCCTCGATCACGCAGATGGCGCAGGCCGCGCGGGACGCCGGCTACGAATACCTCGCCATTACCGACCACTCCGCCAGCTTCGGGTTCGGGGACGATCTCTCCCCCGACCGGCTGCGGGTCCACGTCGAGAACATCCGCAGCGCCCAAGTCGAGGGCATCGAGCTGTTCGCGGGCTCCGAGGTCAACGTTCTCCCTGACGGCTCACTGGATTACGACGACGAGGTTCTGTCAGAGCTCGATTGGATCATTGCCAGCGTGCATTCCTCCTTCCGAATGGCCTCCGACGCGATGACCGCGCGGATCATCCGCGCCATCGAGCACCCGCTGGTCGACGCGATCGGCCACCTGTCGGGGCGCAAGATCGAGCGCCGGCCGCCCTACTCATTCGACAGCGAGGCGGTGATCGCCGCGGCCGCCCGGACCGGGACGATGCTGGAGATCAACGCCAGCCCGGATCGTCGTGACCTCAATGAGGTCAATGCCCGCGCCGCAGCCGCCGCGGGCGTGCCGATCGTGATCAATTGCGATGCCCACCGGGTCGGCGGCTTCGAGGTGGCGCGCTACGGGGTGGCCACCGCCCGCCGCGCCTGGCTGACCGCCGCTGACGTGGCGAATACCAGGCCCTGGGCCGAGCTGGCGGCAATGCGCAAACGAAGCCACTCGGCGGCGTGATCGCGCTCCGGGCCGTGTGCGCGGGTGGCCTGGCCACCGCCCTGCTCGCCGGGTGCGGCGGCGCTCAGAGCACCGCCAGCAGCACGGCCGGCAGCCCGGCTCGCCCCGCCGCGCAGAGCTCGAACGCCGCCAGCCCGACTGCCACCAGCGCGACTGCCACCAGCACGACAGCCACCAGCACGAGCGCCGCCAGCGCGACCGCCAGCACGCGCATCTCGGCCACCACGGCGACCAGCACCACGGCCACGCTGGCCGGCGGTTTTCATCTCAGCAGCCCGGCGTTCGGCGCCGGCGAACAGATTCCGACCGTCTTCACCTGCGACGGGAGCAACATCTCTCCGCCGTTGCAGATCACCGGGGTTCCCAACGGGACACGAGAGCTGGTCCTGGTGATGCGTGACGCCGATGCCCCGGGCGGCGGCTTCGTGCATTGGGCGCTGGCCGGAATCCCTCCGACCATCGGGGACCTGCCCTCAGGCGGCGTGCCCGGGCTCGTATCCCCCGGGGTCAACAGCTTCGGAACCCTCGGCTATCGCGGCCCGTGTCCCCCACCCGGCGCCACGCCGCACCACTACGTCCTCTCGCTGAGCGCGCTGTCGACCGCTTCGGGACTGAGCCCGGGATTCCGGGCCGACCAGCTCCGCTCGACGGCGATCGGCATCGCCACGCTGATCGGGACGTACGTGCGGCGCTGAGGCTGCGCGACGTCGGAGCGCGACGAACCGCATCCGGCCGCCCAGGCCACGATCCAGGCCAATCCGAGAGCTCCCGCGCCGCGACGTAGCCGCCGCCATCGCCAGCCCCGCTGAATCGCGATGAACCACGCTACGCCGGCCACGCACAGCAGCGAAGCGACGTAGAAGTTCAAGCGCAGGCCGAAGATGCGGTGCGCCGGGTCGACACGCAACAGCTCCTCAAAGATGCGGAACCCCGAATAGCCCGCGACGTACAGCGCAAACAGGCCCGGCGCCCGGATCCGGCGTCGGTGACCGAGCCACACCAACACGCCGGCCAGCGACAGATTCCAGATCAGCTCGTACAGGAATGTGGGCTGGAAGGTGGAGAACTGCTCGTAGCCGGAGGGGCGATGCGCCGGGTCGATTTGCAGGCCCCAGGGCAGCGTGGTCGGACCCCCGAACAGCTCCTGGTTGAAGTAGTTGCCGAGCCGGCCGATCGCCTGGGCGACGAGCAGTCCCGGAGCCGCGGCATCCATGAAACGGAGGACGTCCCCGCGCGGGAGCCGTCGGCGGAGGACCCACAGACCAGCCAGCGTCCCGGCCGCGATTCCCCCCCAGATGCCAAGGCCTCCCTGCCAGATCGCGAAGGGTCCCCACCAGTGCGGCGGCACCTGATCCCAGCTCGTGGCGAGAAAGTAGAGGCGTCCGCCGATCAGCCCGGCGGGGAACCCCCACATGGCGACCTCGCCGACCAGATCGGGATTGCCGCCGGCGCCCCGCCAGCGGCGCCGGGTGATCAGGATCGCCGCGAGCACTGCCAGCACGTAGGCCACTCCGTAGGCGTGGACGAACAGAGGTCCGATTCGCACGCCGTTGGCGGATGGGCTGGGGATGGACGCGAAGGCGATCACGCGCGTCCAGATGGTGACAGCAGCACGGGGAGAACGTGTTGAGCGATCGTTAGATCCATCGCCCTGCGGCTGAACGGCGCGAGCAGCTCGCGGGCGCGCTCGGCGTACCCCGGCGCCGGATCGTCGAGCGCGGTTCGCAGCGCCGCCGCGAGGTCGCGGGCGACCAGGCGCGGGTCAAGCTGGCGGGCGAGCTTAAGCGCCGGATACGCCCCCGGTGCCGGGGCGCTGACCAGCACGCATCCGTCGGCCAGCGCCTCGAGCTGAGTGATGCCGTAATCCTCTCGCCGCGGCGCGGCCAGGAACACCCGTGAGCGCCGCAGCAGCGCCCGATGCTCCGCCGGCGGCAGGCGGCCGGCGAAGCGCACGCCCGGAATTCGCCGCGCATCCTCGACCCCGGTCACGACCAACTGCTCTTCCTCCCGGCGGGCTCGTGCCCAGGCGTCCAGCATGCGCTGGAGCTGCTTCTTCTGGGGATTCCCGGCGTAGGCAACGACGTCGATGTCCCGGGCTGCCGGCGGCAGGTTCCCGTCCGGGGAAGAGGCTTCGACCGGCGCGTGGATGACCAGTGCCTCCGGGTGGCGATCCGCCAGCGGCCCCAGCGAGCTCTCGCTCATCTTCATCAGCAGCGGCGCGCGGGCAAGCCGCCGGCGCTCGACCGTGCGCTGCCACACACCGTGGCGACCGGGACGGTTCTCCGCGGCCACCGCGTCGAGCCAGATCGCCCCGGGGCGAGGCCACAGCAATGCCGCGGTCACCGAGCAGTAGACGACAGCGGCGGGAGGGCCGGCGGCGGCCGCGCGCGTGTAGGCTCGGCGGGCCGCCAGCGCCTGCACGAGATCGGTCAGAGCGAATGTCCGCACGCGCGGGACGGGCCCGGTTTCGACCAGCTCCGCCTGCGCGCCTGCCCGCACGAACGCGCTGGTCAGCTCGGGCGCCGACACCTTCCAGCCCCCGGTGCTGTCGACCGAGACGACGAGGATGTCGACCGGCGCCACGCGCTATGCCCGGGGGTGTGCCCGGGAGGCGCGTCTCGTGGTGCCGTTGAGCTCGTACAGGTTCGAGCGGAAGCCCGGCGTGCGGACCAGCTTGATCGGCTGCAGCGGCGAGGTGCGCTCGATGTAGAAACGCGCCCCGTCTCGCTCCTCGATCGCTGTCACCGCCGACGCCTGGCGCCGCCAGGCGAGCGACCAGATGATCGCGAAGCCGGTGGCGACGGCAGGGACCTGAGGCAGCACGAACGCGAGCGCGCCCGCGCCCAGCGTCGAGATCAGCAGCGGCCACAGGCGGTTGAGGACGATCCGCCCGGGTTGAAGCTCTGGCAGGGTCGGGCGCATCCGGGCGCTGGCCAGCAGCGAGGCGATCGGCGGCGAGGTCTCGGCGCGGCGACCAAGCCAGACGCCGATCAGGGCCGCGATCACCCACCACCCCGCCGCGACCGGAACGATCAGATCGTCGCCGTTGCCGTTGGCGCCGGCCAGGGTCACCGCGGCAAGCAGCGTGGCCGCGGCCGCGCTGATCAGGACCGTCGTGCGGAGGAAATCCGAGAAGCGCATCTAGACCACTACTCGACGATCAGCATCGAGAGCAACTCCTGCACGCCGGCGGTTCCATCGACGACCACGTCCGCCTCCTCGGCGATCTCGGCGGGGCCGTCGTCGGACCCGACGCCGACGCGGACCGCGTGCTGGAGCTCGCCCTGCTCCACGAGCTGGCCCAGCGTCCGGAACGCATCGAGATCGGTGGTGTCATCCCCGGCGTAGAGGGCTACGTCCACATCGACGTCCTCGAGCAGCTTCTCGATCCCCGCCCCCTTGTCGATCCGCACCGGCGGGCGCACCTCGAGCACCTTGCGCCCCCAATGCGATCGCAGACCGGCAGCTTCGGCCCGGGCGGCGATTGCGTCGATCGCCGCTCGCGCGGCCTCTTCGTCCGGTGCGCCGCGCCAGTGAAAGGCGATGATCGCGCCCTTGTCCTCCAAGCGGACCCGCCGGCGGCGGATGTCGGCGGTGTCGGCTTCCCGGGCGAACTCGTGGATCCGCCGGACCCAGTCCTCGAGCGTCGGATCCAGCACGGCTTCGGTCCATCCGGCCCGCAGCAGCTCGGCTCCGTGCGAACCGAGGTAGGTGATCGTCCCGATCGAGACCATCGCTCTCGCCTCCGAAGCGCGCCGCCCGCTGACGCACGCGACGACCGCGTAACGCCGGGCAACCGCGATCAGCAGTTGACGCGTCGCCTCAGGCACGCTGGCGTCGCCGGCATGGTCGACGATCGGCGCGAGCGTGCCGTCGATGTCGAGCAGGACAGCCGAGCGATCCGGCTTGGCCCTGAGCGGCGCGAGCGCGTCGGACAGGAGCGTTGACGTCACGCCTCCTAGTATGCCCGCTCATGCCCCGGGCCCGGGTACTCAAGCTGGCGTTCACCGGCACCGCGGCGGGGTTGTTCAGCGGATTGTTCGGAGTCGGCGGGGGGACGGTGATCGTGCCGCTGCTGGTCCTCTGGCTCGGCTACGACGAGCGCACGGCGACGGGCACCTCGCTGTCAGCGATCGTGGTGATCGCCGCGATGGCCACGATCACCCAGGGAGCGTTCGGGAACGTCGAGCTGGCCAAGGGACTGCTGGTCGGCCTGCCGGCGGTTGGAGGCGTTCTGCTGGGGACCTGGGCACAGCAGCGGGTGCGAACGGAGACGATCTCGTTGCTGTTCGCGCTGCTGCTGCTGGCGGTCGCGATCGACCTGGTGCTGTCGTGATCATCGCGATCGTGATGGGCGCGGCTGCCGGGGTGGTCAGCGGGCTGCTCGGAGTCGGAGGCGGGATCCTGTTCGTGCCGGCGCTCACGCTGGCGCTGTCGCTCTCGCAGGTCACGGCAGAGGCCACCTCCCTGCTGGCGATCATCCCGGTCGCCCTCGTCGGCGCGGCGCGGCAGCACCGCTACGGGAACGTGGAGGTGAGGGACGGGGTGGCGCTCGGTGCGCTGTCGGCAGTCGGCGTGCTCGCCGGCGTCGGGCTGGCCAACCTCCTGCCCGAGCGTGCGCTCAAGCTCTCGTTCGCGGGCCTGATGCTGATCGTGGCCGGCCAGTTCCTGCGCCGCTACTGGCGCGCGCGGCGCGCCACAGACGAATACAGTTCCCGACCATGACCGAACAGAGCGGCTACGCGGTGTCAAGCCTCGATCAGATGGGCGATGGCTACGGCTTTCGCAAGGTCCGCCGAGAGCTCGGCGTCACGGCGTTCGGGATCAACGCTGTGGTACTGCCGCCCGGATACGAGACCGGCGTGCACTATCACGACGAGCAGGAGGAGACCTACTTCGTCCACAGGGGGGAAGTGGAGTTTCGCTTTGGCGACGGTCAGTCGCATCTGCTCGGGCCGGGTGGGATCGCGCGAGTCGACGCGCACACGCACCGCTCCATGCGCAACGCAGGTGACCAAGACGCCGTCGTCCTGGTGGCGGGCGGCAAGGGCGGCTATGTCGGCCGGGACGGACAGCCGGTCGGCGGGAATCCGCGCGGCGGGCCGCCTGGCGCCGGCTAGCCAGCGCCGGGGTGGATCCGCGGCCCGATCCGGTCCTGCTGCTACACGGACAGCCAGGGGGTGCTCGCGACTGGTATCGCGTCGTCGAAGCGATCGCGGGCAGAACGATGACGATCGCCGAGGATCGCCCCGGCTGGGATGGCCACAGCGCTGCCACCGACCTACCCGGCAATGCCCGCGCGGCGATTGCGTTACTCGACGCGCACGGCCTGGAGCGAGCGACGGTCGTCGGCCACAGCTTCGGCGGCGCTGTCGCCTGCTGGCTGGCCGCGCACGATCCTGAGCGCGTCAGCGCCCTCGTGCTGGCCGCGCCGTCGGCCAATGTTGCCTCGCTTTACCGCGTCGACCGGTGGCTGGCGGCGCCGTTGTCAGGGCCGCTGGCCGCCGGGGCCACGCTCGCGGTCACCGGACTGACGCTCCGAGCGCGGCGCGCGCGCCGGCGCCTGGCCTCGAAGATGAGGGTCCGGGAGAGCTACCTGGAGGAGGCCGGGAGCGTGCTGCGCTCGCCGTCGGCCTGGCGCTCGTTCGTCGCCGAGCAGCGCGTGCTCGTGTCCGAGCTGCCCACGCTCGAATCACGTCTCGGCGTGATCTCGGCTCCGACGGTGATCGTCGTGGGTTCGGAGGACAGGGTCATCGCGCCCAGGTCCGTGCGCAGACTGGCGACGCAGATACCCGGGGCGCGGCTGTCTGTGGTGGAGGGGGCGGGACACCTGCTTCCGCTGCTCGCACCAGATCGCCTGGCGCAGTTGATCCTGGGCGCTGCACCCTGATCCGGAGTCGGCTCCACGTCCGGCTGGGGATCGGGGTCGATCGGCGTCGGCGGCTCCTGTGGCGCCGGGACGGTGGCCGGCTGCTCGGGAGCGGCCGGAGTGCCGGGATCCGGATCGGCTGGGGTTATCGGTGCGTCGGGCACCACCGGAGTGGCGGGTTCGGCGGGCTGGGGAACCTCGAGCGAAGCGCCCCGCGGGGCGATGGTTTGAGTTGTCATGGGAGAGCGCTACCCGCGCCGCTGTTGCCGAACCCACCGCCGGTCCGGGCCGTCAGGCGACGGTATGCTCGCGCGGCGTGCCGCTTCCACCCTTTCCGGTTGCCCCCGAGCAGGCCGACTACGCCACCGTGCTGTACCCACGCGTGCGCGAGCTGATCGATCAGGGCGCGCAGCTCGTCGAGGTGCTGCCCGAGGAGGACTACGCGGAGCTGCACCTGCCCGGCGCGATCAGCATCCCGCTCAAGGCACTCGACGAACAGACCGCTACCGTGCTCGACCGGGCAAAGCCGGTGATCGTTTACTGCTGGGATGGCCTGTGCGACCTCAGCCCGCGAGCGGCGCAACGACTCGCCAGCCTCGGCTTCACGCAGGTGTACGACTACGCCTCGAGCAAGGTCGACTGGATGGCCCGCGGGCTCCCGCTGGAGGGGCATCGCGCCGGCGAGAAACGCGCGATCGACTTCGCCGGACCGGCGGTCGTCACCTGCCAGCTGCAAGATCCGGTCGGCCAGCTGCGCGAGCGAGTCGCGGCTTCGGCGTACGGGTTCGCGCTCGTGCTCACCGGTGGGGACTCGGTGGTGGGACGGTTGCGGAAGGCCTCACTCGAGGGAGATCCCGAGGCCGTGGCGGAGGATGTGATGGAACCCGGCCCATCGACGCAACGCCCGAACGTGGAGCCGGCGAAGCTGCTCGAGAAGCTGCGGCAGAAGGATCTGAAGACGGCGATTCTGACCGACCCGGACGGACGGCTGCTCGGCGTCGTGCGGCGCGAGGATCTACCTCCCACCGACGAGGCATAGCTGCTGCTGGCCGCCATCCTGGTCGACGGCGACCAACTCCATCATCTGCTGGGCCGCTGGGGTTACGCGTTCGTGTTCGCGATGACGGCGCTTCAGAGCTCGGGCGTTCCCGTGCCCGGGACGACGGCGCTGATCGTGGCCTCGCTGTACGCGGGCAGCACGCACCGGCTGGGGATCACCGGGGTGATCGTGGCGGCTGTGATTGGCGCGACCGTCGGCAGTGGTGCTGGCTTCGCACTCGGACGCTGGGGAGGTTGGACGCTCCTGATGCGTTATGGACACTACGTCCGCCTGACGCCAAGTCGGCTGATGGTTGGCCGGTATGTATTCCGTCAACACGGCGGCAAGGTGGTGTTCTTTGGGCGTTTCATCACCGGCCTGCGGACCTGGTCGGCGTTTCTGGCCGGGGCCAACCGCATGCCCCTGGGCCGCTTCGCCACGTTCGCCTCGATCAGCGCGGTGCTGTGGGCATTGGCGAACGGTCTCGGATACTTCTGGTTCGGTGATGCCCTGAGCCACGCCAGCACGCTAGTGAACGTCGGGCTGGTGCTCGCCTTTGTTGCGTCGTTCGCGGTCTCTGCGATATACCTGCGACGACGCGGACGGGGTGTCCGCCAGGCAGCCGAAATCGCGTATGCGGATGAACTGCACCGATGATCAGACCGGGGGGGCCAGCTTGAAGCAGGCGAGCGTGAGGGCCGTTAACATTGAGCCAAGCAGGTAGTGCGCCGCCCACCGGAGGCGCAGACGGGCGGTCACCAAAGAGATGAACGGTTCTGCGTTCTGTCCCCCGGAGCGCGCAACGAGCATCGACCACTCGTCTGGGAGTTTGCATGCCCGCTGTCAGCCCGGCCGCGAGGTGCTCTGTACCTCGATCGGCCTTCCGGCTCTAAGAGCTTGGTGTCATGAGTCACCAACCACCGAAGGCCTCCGCAGAGGAGCTGATGGCGGCCGCGTGCGAGCGGCCGCCGCAGGAGTCCAACGGATCGTTGCGCACCAAGCTGGCCAACGCGATGGTGGGATTGAAGAAGCAGTACTACGGGCGCGGGCCGACCGCGGCCAAGGCGTGGATCCTCGACGATTACGTGTTCGTCGCGCTCGAGGGCGGCCTGACGCGCAACGAGGAGACGTTGCTGGCCGACGGCAAGGAGAACGAGGTCCGTCAGTTTCGCCTGTCGTTTCAGGAAACGGTGAGCGAGCCGGCGATGAGCGCAGTCGCGGAACTGACCGGCCGCGCGGTCATCGGCTATCACAGCCAGATCGTCTTCCGCCCTACGCGAATCTTCGAGATCTTCGTGCTCGAGCAACAGTCGGACGATCGCTGACCCGCTCCTGTTCGCGGCGAGCCGGGACGGGGGTCCGGGCGCATGTTTGAGATTGAGGTTCGGTCTGACCGCGGGCGGCAGACGGTCGCGCCCTTCGGCGAGCTCGACATTGCCACCCGTGAGCGCCTGGAGCACGCCCTGACGCCGCTGCTTGATGGTGGCTACGAACACGTGGTCGTCGACCTGCGAGGGGTCGAATTCATGGACGCCGCGGCCGCCGGGCTCCTGGTCTCGTGCGCGAACCGTGCCCGCGCCGGCAACGTCAGGTTTTCCCTGATTCTCGGCTCTCGCGCGTCGTACCGGGTGCTCGAGCTGTGCGGACTGCTCGAGCTGTTCGAGATCGTCGGCGACCTCGACGGTTCTCCGAGCTAGCGAATCCGTCAGGCTGTCCCCTCGGGGCGTCCTCGTTCGTCGTAGGCACGACAGCATCCCCAAAAGGAGGACCACATGAAGTACGCAATGCTGATTTTCACCGAGCCCGGGTCTTACGAGGCGCTCGGCGAGGAGGAGAGGGGCGTCGTGCACGGCCAGTACATGACGATCAACGAGACACCCGGCATTGTCGGGGGCGAGCAGCTGCAGGGCGTCGAGACGGCGACCACGGTCCGCGTCCGAGACGGACAGACCCTGACCACCGACGGTCCGTTCGCCGACACCAAGGAGATCTTCGCCGGCTTCTACCTGCTGGAGGCCAAGGACCTTGACACGGCGATCGCTCTGGCCGCGAAGATCCCCGCCGCCCGTATGGGCGGCTCCGTGGAGGTCCGTCCCGTGGCGGAGATGAATTCCTGATAGAGCAGGTCTTCCGCGAAGAGTGGGGGCGTGTCCTGGCGTCTCTGATCGGCTTCCTCGGCGATTTTGATCTCGCCGAGGAAGTCAGCCAGGAAGCCTTCGTCGTGGCCGCTGAGCGCTGGGAGCGCGACGGCGTGCCCGCCAACCCCGGGGCCTGGCTGGTCACGACCGCGCGCCACAAGGCAATCGATCGGCTCCGCCGTGACCGTGTACTCGCCGCCAAGACGCACCTGCTCGTGACGCCGCAAGCGGCGGAGGACATAGTGGACGACGCCAGCATCCAAGACGAACGACTCGAGCTGATCTTCACCTGCTGCCACCCGGCGCTGGCCACCGAGGCGCAGGTGGCGCTGACGTTGCGCGCTCTGGGCGGCCTGGAAACGGATGAGATCGCGCGCGCCTTTCTCGTCTCGCCGGAGACGATGAAGCGCCGTCTCTCACGAGCCAAGGCCAAGATCAAGGGCGCCGGGATCCCGTTCGTCGTCCCTCCGGACCATCTCCTCCCCGAGCGGCTGATGGCGGTTCTGGCCGTCGTCTATCTGATCTTCAATGAGGGCTACGGCGGGCGCGTCGATCTTGCCGCGGAGGCGATCCGGCTCGGGCGCGTGCTCGCGGGGCTGATGCCGGACGAGCCCGAGGCCCTCGGGCTGCTCGCCCTGATGCTGCTGCATGACGCGCGGCGCGACGCGAGGTTCTCCGACGGGGAGCTCGTGCTGCTCGAGGATCAGGACCGCGGGCGTTGGAACAGCCGCCAGCTGGCGGAGGGACGGGCGCTCCTGCACCGCGCGAGCGCGCTGCGCGCACCCGGCCCGTACGTGCTGCAGGCTGGGATCGCATCTCTGCAGACCGAGGACTCCGTCGACTGGAGGCAGATCGCAACGCATTACCAAGAACTGGCGCGCCTCACCGGTTCCCCGGTTGTCGAGCTCAACCGCGCCGTCGCTGTGGCGCACGTGGAGGGGCCGGCCGCCGCGCTGGCGATCGTCGATCAGCTTCAGCTGGAGGACTACCAGTACCTGCATTCCACTCGTGGGGAGCTGCTGCTCCGCCTCGGCCGCGGCGCAGAGGCCAAGGCCGCATACCAGCGCGCGCTGGAGCTGGCCGGCGCGCCGGCCGAGCGCCGGTTCCTGCAGGCGCGGCTCGCCGCGGCGTCGTCGTTTGCGTAGGATCGCGGTCCCGCCGCTTTGAGGACAAATTCGACCAGAGGAGCCTTGGCCTGATGAGAACCCAGTCGCACGTCGCACGCAAAGCTCGGCATCGTTCCACCGCGCTGCTGGCCAGCGCGGTGATTACCACCGCGGGACTGCTCGTCGCGACCGGCGGCACGGCCGTCGGGCAGACGCCGCGCGGTTCCACGGTTCACGTGATCGAGCATGCGCTCACCGACACCGTCGTGCAATCCGGCGGCGGCGCGGACGCGACCGGGAACATCCTCACTTTCCACAACAAGGTCTTCGACCGCCGCGACAAGAAGCAGGTCGGTCACGACCAGGGCTTCTGCGTGCGGATCTCGCCCGCTGAGGGGACCTATGAGTGCATGTGGACTACGTTCCTGGCGCACGGGCAGATCACGGTTGAAGGCCCGTTCTACGACAAGAAGAACAGCGTCCTCGCCATCACCGGTGGCACCGGCGCCTACCGCTCCGCGCGCGGCGAGATGAACCTCAACTCACGCCACGGCGGCGCCGAGTACGACTTCATCTTCCATATCTCCTGAGGCGCAGATCACCTGCTGCTACCGGTCGCCCCGCGTGGGCGGCCGGTAGTCGTCCTGGCGCAGAGCGTCGGTGAAGCGCTTGGGGACAGCGGCGACCTCCCCCTCTTCCCAGAGCGTGACCACGACCAGCTCGCCCGCGTCCGGCCGGCACACGTAGACCAGGTCCCGGCGGCGCTGATCGCGGACCAGCACCGTGCCCCGCTCACCTGGCTGCACCCGCCCGGCGGCGTGTGCGGTGGCCACGCGGGCCGCGATCTCGGTCTTGGCATCAAGCGTCCCACGCACGCGCTGAAGGAACCGCTCGGCCGCGTGGTCGGTGACGGCAACGAGCATCCTCGCGTTGACCATACCCGCGAGGCGGGCACGCGGGAATCAGCGGTCGTAAGTCGCGATCACGCGCAGGCACAGCGCGATCAGGATCACGCCCATCCCGACGATCACCAGCCCGCAGACCGCGAGCTTCCCCGCGTCCCATCCATCGATGACGAGCGAGCGCAGACCGACGATCACGTAGCTGACCGGATTGATCCGGGCCAGCGTCTCCATCAGCGGAGACAACCGGTCGAACGGAACGAAGTTCGGGGTCAGGAACAACAGCGGAAAGAAGAGAAGGAAGCTTGACTGCGTCGCCTGGACGTTGCGCGTTCGCAGCGCGACGAGGATCCCGAAGCCCGCGTACGCCACGCCGAACAGCGCCGACAGCAGAACTATCACCACGGCCCCCGCAACCCCGGCCTGCACCCGCGCGCCGAGGGCAATCCCGACCAGCAGCACGAGCGCGGATGCCGCGATGCCGCGAACGAGGTCGGCCGCGAGGCGACCGAGGATCAGAGACGAACGCCGGATCGGCGCGACGAGCAGCTTGTCGAAATAGCCGAGATCGATCTCGGTGACCAGTGCCAGCCCCGACGTTGCCGTGGCGACGGCGAACATCAACGACACCGGCAGCTGGAACGCGACGTAGCCCTGACCCTTCAGAAACGGCGTGGTGCTGGGGAAGGTCTTCGAGACCTGCCCGATGTTGACCACGAGAAAGAACAGCGGGATGAAGAGCGTCGGGATCGTGGCCTCGGGATACCGGACCACCTCGCGTACCGCTCGCCGGCTGAGAAGCAGAACCTCCGTCATGGCGCCATCGCCGGCTCGGGTTGCTGGGCTGGCTGCTCCTGGCCCTCGAGCCGCCGCCCGGTGGCCTTCAGGAACACGTCGTCGAGCGACGGCCGGGACACCGAGATGGCGCCGACGCGCACCTGATCGCGATCCAGGCGGCGCACTACCTCGGCGATCGAGCTGGCTCCGTCCTCGACGTACAGGGCGAGCGCGTTCGGCTCAGCCGCGATGCGCTCGAGCCCCGGCAACCCGGACAGGGCGGCTTCTGTCGCCCCCAGGTCGGCGGCACTCTCCAGAGAAACCGACACCACGTCGTGTCCCATCTCAGCCTTCAGCTGCTCCGGCGTGCCCTGAGCCACGATCTCTCCGCCGTCGATGATGGCCAGGCGATCGCAGAGCTGATCGGCTTCCTCCAGATACTGAGTGGTCAGGAACACGGTCGCGCCGCCGGCGTTGATGCGCCGCACCTCGTTCCAGATGGTGACCCGGGAGGCGGGATCGAGGCCGGTCGTCGGCTCGTCGAGGAACAGCACCTCGGGAGAGTGCACGAGGGCGGTGGCGAGGTCGAGCCGGCGCTTCATCCCGCCCGAGTAGGTCTTGGTCCGCCGGTCGGCGGCATCCGTGAGCCCGACGAGCTCGAGCAGCTCGGCCGTGCGGGCGACCCCGCGCTGACCGGTGATGCCGTACAGACCGCACTGCAGCCCGAGCAGCTCCCGCCCTGTCTGGACCGGGTCAAGACCGATCTCCTGAAGCGCGACGCCGATGCGACGCCTCACCTCGGCTCCGTTGGCGACGACATCCAGGCCTGCGACGGAAGCGCTCCCGGCGGTCGGAGGCAGCAGAGTGCAGAGCATCCGCACCGTCGTCGTCTTGCCGGCGCCATTGGGACCGAGGAATCCGAATACCTCGCCCCGTGACACGGTCAGGTCGATGTCCCGGACCGCCTCGATCCCTCCCTTGAACGTGCGCCGTAGCGACCGCGCGGCGATCGCGGGCCCGTCAGCGACAGGGGTGCGGGGAGCAGTTTGGGGCGTCATTTTTTCGCGGTTCGATTATGGGTCGCAGATCGGCGGAACCTATGGGAGGGTCGAGGATCGGTGCTGAGACCGGGCGCGCGGCGAGAACTCATCGGTGCCCGCCAAATTTCTTGCCTAGAATCGCCACCGTGAAGCGCGTTCCCAGCCTTGGCTGGGCGGCACTGGGCGTGCTGGCCTTCTCGCTCACATTCCCGGCCACGGCGCTGGCCGAGCGGGAGTTCAATTCCCTGCTCGTGGGGGCCGGCCGCTCGGTGATCGCCGCCGCCATCGCGGCCGTCTGCCTGCGTGCGCTGCGCGCGCCCCTCCCGGCCCGGGAGGCCTGGCCCGGGCTGATCGCCGTCGCCCTCGGCTGCGGGGTCGGCTTTGGCGTGCTGTCCGCGCTGGCCCTGCGTCACACGACATCGAGCCACGCCGCGGTCGTCGTCGGGCTGTTACCCGCTGCCACCGCGACGGTTGCGGTGATCCGGATCGGCGAGCGACCCGGGCCCCTGTTCTGGGCCGCCAGCATCCTCGGCACCGCCACCGTCACCGCCTACGCCGTGTCCCGTGGCGCGGGATCCTTGCATCCGGCCGACCTGCTCCTGCTCGCATCGGTCCTCGCGGCCGCGATCGGCTACGCCGAGGCTGGCCGGTTGACCATGGCCATGCCGGGCTGGCAGGTGACGGCATGGGGTCTGGTGGCGGCCCTCCCGATCTCCCTGCCGATGACGGTCGTGGCGTTGCTGGCGCAGGCGCCCGGTCCGCCGAAGGCCTCCGCGCTCCTCGGGTTCGCCTACGTCGGCACGATCTCCACCTTCGTCGGCTTCTTCGCCTGGTACCGCGGGCTCGCGGAGGCGGGGGTGGCCAAGGCCAGCCAAATTCAGCTCGCTCAGCCGCTGCTGACCATCGCCTGGTCGGTTCCGCTGCTCGGCGACCACCTCGACGCCGCCGGTTGGGCGACCGCGGTCGTGGTCGGATTCTGCGTCCTGGTCACCCAGCGGACCCGGCCAAGGGCCGCCGGTTCGCGATAGTTTTACGGCCGCCGAGGCGCAGCCACCACGCCTCCCGTTCTCATGCTGACCGACTACGAGAGGAGCCTGGTGGCTGACACCGCAGAGATTGGGACCGAGCCGACCAGCGGATTCCCGGGCCGACGGGATCGCGCGCGCAGCTGGATGGATCGCTGGTTCGAGATCACCGCGCGGGGGTCCACCCCTCGTACCGCCATGCTCGGCGGATTCATGTCGGCGTCGTCCAACACCACCTTCATCGAGAGCAACGCCGGAGTGGCGGCCGGCGCCCGCACCGGCCTGGCCTCCGTGGTCACCGGCGCGCTGCTGCTGCTGTGCATGTTCATCTCGCCGATCGCCGGAATCATCCCGATCGAGGCGACGGCGCAGGCGCTGGTGATAGTCGGCGTGATGATGTTCGCGCTCGTGCGCGGCCTGCGGTGGGACAACACGTCGCCGCTCGCCACCTTCGCGACGATCATCGTCATGCCGGTCACCTACAGCATCGCCAACGGCGTCGGCGTCGGAATTCTGCTGCACACCTTTGGCGAGATCCTCAACCGGCGTCGCGTGAGCCCGCTACTGGTCGTGTTCAGCGGCTTCTTCGTGTGGTACTTCCTCCATGGGACGGTGTGAGCGTCCGGGCTACTCCGACTGGGGCGCGTAGCGGTGGTGCAGGTCAAGTGTGTTTCCCGCGGGATCCCGGAAGATCGCCTGGTGGCAGACGCCGCTGTCGATCAGCTCGCCGAGGAAGGTGACGCCCCCGGCCTCCAGCTGCGCCCGCGCCTCGGCGACATCATCGACCTGCAGGGCGACCGGCACGCGATGGGGATGGAACTCCATCCCGAAGGCAGTGGGGTCCATCACCGCCAGCGTCAGGTTGCCCGCCTGGAATTCCGCCGCCGGCCTGTCACCCCAGCGCTTGACGAACGGCAGACCTAGCACCGTGCCGTAGAAATGGATCGACGCCTCGATGTCCCGCGCCGGGATGGCGACGAAGTCGACGCCGGTGACGACGGGGGCTGATGCAGGTGCGCTGGTCATGAGTCACTCCTGGGTAGACGTGTGCCGGCCGACGGTACCGACAGCTGATCAAGCCGCGGTTGTCGTTCGGGCTCCGGAGGACTAAGCTCGGTGGCATGGATGAAAACGAGATCCGCACTCTGGTGACTCGGCTCTCGCGCGCGAACTCCTCCGGCGGCGGCACCATCGAGCGGGCAGCAATCCTCGCTGAGGGGAGTGACCTCGACGCGGTCGTGGCGTGGATCCTCGCCCGCGGGGGCAAGCCCGAGGCCACGGTTGCCTCGACTGCCCCCCGGGGTCTGCACCACCAGATCAGCAGCGGCGAGCGAACGCAGGCGTCGACGCCGCTGCGCTACGTGCTGCCGGCCGGCTCGCTGAGCTGAACCCCCATCCGCCGGGTCACCCGCCGGCGGATTCGCGGCGCCCGGCGATCAGCGCCAGGAGGTCACCGACCTTCTGCTCGCGCGGGAGCCGGTCGGGAATCGGCAGGTCGGGCTGGATCCGGTAGCGATTGCGACGGCCGACGCGCTCACGGGAGATGTAGCCGGCATCAGCCAGCTCGCCGACGATGCGATGAGCCGCACGTTCGGTGATCCCGACCGCGTCGCCGATGTCTCGCAGACGGACGGCCGGGTCACGCGCGATGCAGAGCAGCACCTGTGCGTGGTTGGTCAAGAACGACCACGTTGGCGATCGGTCCTGCAACATAGAAGAGAGATTAGTGTTTCTAGACACTTATTTCAGCTATGGTGGGGATATCGCTCCTTCAGGCTGTTCGCTAACTCGCTAGGCGATCGCGCAGCCGATGGCCCGCGCTCCGTGTATCGCGCGTGGCCCATCAGGTGGACGACCTTCGTGTGGCGCCGACCGTGCGCGCCGACACGCGGTGCGGCCGACGGGCTCGACGATCAACGACGACGAAAGAGACAGTGATGGCCGCGAAGCGCAAAGTCAGCATCTCGACGGGACCGACCAACCACCGGCAGAGCTCGTCCGAACGCCACGCGGCATATGTCGCACAGATCGCCAACCGGCAGGCTGAGCTGAAGCGCGAAGCAGCGGAACGCCGGGCCAAGCGCGATGCGGCCGGCGGGGAAGAGCCCGTCTTGCCGCCGGACTCGCCGCCGGAATCGGATCCCGGCACCCCGTAGGGCGCGAGGCAAGGCGATATTCGCTGATTCCGAGCCGTGCGCCGAAGGGCGCGCAGAGAGTCTGCGCTCGTACCGGCGGCGCGCTGCGCTGAGCATCGTCGGCTCGATCGTCGTTGCCGTCGCGCTCGGGATCGTGCTGTCAGGACGGCGGCAGCAGTTCACCACGGCGATCCACTCGGCTCCGCTGCTGATGCTGTTGCTGGTGGCGGCGCTCCAGACGTTCGCCCTGCTGGCCCGCAGCGAGGCCTGGCACGTCTGCGTGCGGGCCGCCGGCGGAACCGTTTCCCGGAGGATCCTGTTCCGCGCTGCGGGTGTCGGCTATCTCGCCAGCGTGTTGAACGGATCGCTTGGCCTTGCGGCGCGGATCGCCTGCCTGCGTCGCGTGGCCCCGAGCTCGTCCCCCCGCGTCCCCGCGCTGCTGCTCGCCGAGGTGCCGATCATCGCCGTGGAGATAACCCTGGCCGGCGTGTTCTCGTTCACGCTGATCAGTCCGCTCGGACTCCCCTGGTGGGTGCCCCTGATCGCGATCGCCGCAACGGTCGCCATCCTGGCGACGCTGAAACGGGTATCGGAACGTAACCAGACCGGCTTCTGGGGCGGCCTCGGGGTGATGCGTCACGGCCGGCATCGGATGATCCTGTTCGTATTGCTCGCCGTGTGCGCGCAGATCGCTCGCAACTGGCTGGCCCTGCACGCGCTCGGGGTGAACGTCTCGGTCACGGACGCCACGGCGCTGCTGATCGCCATGTTCACGATCGGCCAGCTCCCAATCGGACCGAGCCTCGGAGCTGCGGCGACCGTCGTCGTGCTCGGAGCCCACGGCATCGCCGCCACGGCGGCAGCCGGAGTGATCCTGACCGCCACCGGAATCGTCGGCTCCCTCTCCTATGCAGGGTGGGCGATCGCCGACCGCGCAATCGCCGGCCGACAGCGCGCCGACCTGGAGCCCGCTCCCGCCCAGGCATGAGGCGGACCGCCAGGCGCAGGCCAATCACGCCGGCGGCGATCCGCGGCCGATTTCCGGCCACATGCGTGGTAAAGGCGCTCTGAGGGCAGAACTGTCCTGACAACTCGTACTAGGAGAGATCTTCTTGATCACACTCGGCGTAATACTTCTGATCATCGGGCTGATAGCCAAGGTGTCGATCCTGTGGACCATCGGGGTCATCCTCTTGGTGGTTGGCTTGATCCTCGCCGTGCTCGGCACCATGGGTCGCGCTGTCGGCGGGCGCCGGCACTACTACTGACCCAGGCGCTTTTGTCCGGCTGGCGGGACCTCGGTCAGAGGTCCCGCCGCCCCGGCGAGCCCCGCGCCATAACCTGCCGCGGATGACAAAAGTGGCGATTCGGGGCCATCGACACGTTTCACCACTGTTGACCGCGGCCGTGCTCGCCTGTCTGATCTGCGGGGCGTTTGCCGGCACGGCCGCCGCGACCCGCGGCGTGACCTGGATGCACAGCTATCACGCACCGGGCACACCGAGCCGGTACGACCGGGTTGGCGTGGTCAAAACCGGGCGTCCCAGCGCCCGCAACGTGCTCGTGCTCGAGCCCGGCACGTCGGCGGGCGGCGGGTACTTCTTGCCCCTGGCGAGGTGGATCGTGTCCCGCGCGCCGAACTGGCAGGTGTGGTCCGTGGAGCGGCGAGAGAACCTGCTCGAAGACCAGTCGATGCTGAACCGGGCCAAGGAGGGCAAGGCCACGGCCAACCAGCTGTTCGGCTACTACCTCGGCCACCTCACCGATCCGAGCATCAAGCATCACATCGTCCCGGTCCCTGACTCGAGGGTGGGATTCGCGCGCCAGTGGGGCCTCAACGTCGCGATCCAGGATCTGCACACCGTGATCCGCGCCGCCCGCCAGCTTCACGGGAAGGTCGTGCTCGGCGGCCACTCCCTCGGCGGCTCGGTCGTCACCGCCTACGCGACGTGGAACTTTGGCGGTAAGCCAGGCGCCGACCAGCTCGCCGGGCTGGTGTACGACGACGGCGGAAGTTTTGCCGCCCCGGAAAGCGCGGCGGCGGCCAGTGCAGCCCTCCAGACGCTGGGGGCGAGCACACCGTGGCTGGCCTTCAGTGGCGTCCCCGCTCCGTACCTCGGCCTCTACTCCGCCGTCGGATCGACCGTCGCCTTGCTGGCGCCCAACCAGCCGTCGCTGACGGCCACGTTCGCGCCCACTCCGGCCAGTCTCAAGCCGCCCGTCCCAGCCACGAATCTGGCGACGTTCGGCTTCGACACGGACACCAAGACCTCGAAGCTCGTGTTCGCCGCCCAGGCTCACCTCGGGGCCCTCGACACGAGCGTCAGTCCGGCTCGCTGGAAGCGGGACGGAGCGATCTCACCGGTCACCCGTTACGCCGGCATGTTGTCCGGTGCCGGCGTGATCAACGTGGACGGCACCGAGTGGTACTTCCCCCAGCGGCTGACCGACGACACCGCGGCCATCGGCGGGGGCAACGCAAACCCCGCCCAGCGCGTCCTGAACGTCCACGCGACGATGGGCCATCGGCTGCCCAGGCGACTGCGGATCTATGCCTTCGGTGCCTACGGCGGCGCGGCGATCACCGGCGCCGCGAGGACATTGGCCAGGCAGTCGCGCATTCCAGCCAGCCATCTGACCCTCGTCAATCGCCAGGGCTCCTACGCCCACAACGATCCGGCGGCGGCCTATCCGAAGAACGCGTTCTTCAACAACCTGATGCCGTTCTTGGCCAGGTTGGGCTGAGCGCCCCTGGGGGCTAAGCGCTGAGCGAGCGGTCGACGGCGCGAGCGACCTGCTGGCGGGAGCGAGCACCGACCGCGCCGCTCAACGCGGACTCCCAGCGCTCGGGAGTCACCGATGACCGCTTCAGCCCGAGGTCCGCGAGCACGGCGGCTTGGTCGACGTGACCAGCGATCTGCTCGGCCCGACGTTGGGCGGCGATGTGTTGCGCGCGGACCAGCGGGGTGCGCCCGCGCTCACCGGAAAGGCTCAACAGGTCACCGGCGACGAGCGGCACGGCCCGGCGTGCGCACTTCTCCCACGGCGCGTCGGCGGCCGAGTCCACCACGACCTGACGGACGACCCGCCAGCCCGCGTGGTGAGAGTCGCAGCGAGCGACGAGAAACCGGGCCAGCGCCTCGGCCACGCCGACCGATCCCGGCTCCGAGCCATGGCCGTCGAGATGGCGCAGTGCGGCCCCCACCCCACGGCCGTCCTCCACGGCTCTGGCGAGCTGGACCGCGCTCTTTCGCGGTTTGCGGGTTGCTGTTTCGATCCTCCTACCGTACTCGCTGCTGCTCCGCGCGCTATGCGTCGAGCTCGCCCCGCCGATCGGACTTGCGAAGCTCCCGCTCCTGCCGGCGCTCCGCGCCGGCTCAGCCTGCGACCTCGCCGTACGTTGGAGCCCCCCATGATCGACACCAGCCGGATGCGAATCTGCGGAGCCCCGGGCGGCGGTAGCTCGTCACCGAGTCGCACGTCATTGCCGCCCATCAACGCCAGCCTCGAGACGTGGACATCCACACCGTTCGGGACCCGGACCTGACTGCCGCCCATCAGCGAGTACACGTTCAGGTGAGTCACGGGATCGGACAGCTCGACGTCGTTTAGGTCGAGATCGCTGCCGCCCATGACGTTGATCACCGTGCACCGTCTGGCGATCTGCCACCGTCCCCGACGATCGTGGCCGCTCATGACCGACACGACCCAACCGGTACCACCCGGACCCTCGCGCACGGCAGGAGGACGGCTCGCGCGGGTGCCCGCAGCCGCGCCTGCGGGGACGATCGACGTCACGCTGACGTCGGCGATCAGCAGCTCGAGCTCGCGGCGGGTGGGCACCGTGTAGGCGGCCTGGAGTCGCTCTTCGAGCTCTTCGACGCTCAGCCGGCCCTCGCTCACAGCATGGCGAAGCGCCTCCACGGTCTGCTCGCGCTCGGCGTCGGAGGCACGAAGCGGCGGCGATGGATCGCTCATCAGGGTGCCGATCCTAGCTCCGCGCGATGCGCTACTAACCTCGATGGCGATGAGTCTCGTCCCGGCCCTCTCCCTACGTGCGCTCACCAAGCGCTACGACAGCGGCCTGGTGGCCCTGGATGGGTTCGACCTCGACATCCCGGCCGGGGAGTTCTTCGGGCTGCTGGGTCCCAACGGCGCCGGCAAGACGACGCTCATCAGTGCCGTGTGCAACCTGATCCGCGTCACCTCCGGGGAGATCCGGATCTTTGGCCAGCCGCACCGCGATCCCGAGGCGCGGCGGATGATGGGCTTGGCCGAGCAGGACGTGAATCTCGATCGCTTCCTCGACGTCGAGGAGACGCTCGTCTACCACGGCGGCTACTACGGCATGAGCCGGCCGGAGGCCTCCCGCCGCGCGCGCGAGATGATGGACGTCTTCGACCTGCGCGCCAAGGCGGGCGTCCGCGCGCCGATGCTCTCCGGCGGCATGCGCAGGCGGCTGCTGCTGGCCCGCGCGCTGATGCACGAACCGCGTCTGGTGATCCTGGATGAGCCGACGGCAGGCGTCGACTTCGAGCTGCGGATCGAGCTGTGGCGCTATATCCGGCGCCTGCACGAGCAGGGCACCACGATCCTCCTCACCACCCACTACCTCGAGGAGGCTCAGGAGCTCTGCCAGGACATCGCGCTGATTCGCGGCGGGCGTCTGATTGCCCGGGATAGCCCGTCCGGACTGCTGGAGACCTTCGAGGCCGACTCGCTGGCCGACGTCTACGTCAAGGCGATGGCCGCGTGAGCACGTCGGTGGCCGCACCCGAGGACCGCGGGTCAGCCGTGCGTGGCCTACTCGTTCGCCGGCGCGGGCTGGGGTCCCTCGCCAGCCGGGAGATCCTGCGCGTGCTCAAGCTGTGGACGCAGACCGTGGCCGCGCCGGTGGTGGCGTCGTTCCTGTTCATCCTGGTCTTCGGACTGTCCTTGAGCGGGCGCATCCGCCACGTCGAGGGGTTCGACTACCGGGTGTTCATCGTGCCGGGCCTGATCACAATGGCGATGGTCCAGGCCGCCTACTCGAACAACTCCTCCTCGGTGTTCCAATCGCGCTTTGACCGGTATCTGAACGACGTCCTGGCCTCTCCGATGCGCAACTGGGAAATCAACCTCGGCCTGTCGCTCGGCGGGGTCGTCCGAGCCCTGCTGATTGGCGTGGCCCTGCTGCTGGTGGCGCTGCCCACCACCCACGTCCCCGTGCGCGAGCCCATCGTCCTGGTCGGGGGAGTTGCGCTCGGGCTGACGCTGTTCGCCTCGCTGGGCGTCGTCGTCGGCATCTACGCCAAGACCTGGGATCACGCCGGCTTCGTCCAGAACATCGTGATCGTGCCCCTGAGCTTTTTGGGCGGGGTGTTCTATTCGGTGTCGGTGCTGCCCTCTCCGTGGCGCGAGATCTCGCACGCCAACCCGATCTTCTACCTGGTGCAGGCGGTGCGCTACGGATTCCTGGGCTCAAGCGACGTCCCGGTGGGAATCGCGCTCGGGATCACCGCGGCGCTCGCCGCGCTCACGGTGGCCTGGAGTGCCTGGCTGTTCCACAGCGGGCGCAGACTCAAGCCGTAGAGGCGGGTGCCGGTCGATCTGGCCTCGGTCGTTTGCGCCCACCTCGCGGCGGTTAGCTACAAGCCGAACGTCGTGCCAGAACGTCAAGCAAGGAGCATCAATGTCTGACAAGCACATCGATGAAGGCAAGGGCAGGCTCAAGGAAGCAGCGGGTTCGCTGACCGGCGACGACAGCCTCAAGAACGAGGGCAAGGTGGACCAGGCGAAGTCCACGGTCAAGGACGGCGTCGACAAGGTCGCCGACAAGGTCACCGGCAAGGACTAGTGCCTAGCGTGGGACGTGGTGGCTCTGGTGCCTCGTATGCGGGAGCGAGAGCCACCACGTCGCGCGATCGTTCGAGACGCCTCCCCCAACTTCGGCGCCCGCCACTAGTAGTCGAGCGCGCCGGGGATGAACTCGCCTGTGCCCGTCGGCGATCCGACATATGTCCCGGAGCGGGAGAGCTCCTCCCCTCGACGCAGGACGAGCTTCGGGTAGATCGCCGGTAGACCGGAGTAGATGCAGTTGTCGACTGCCCAATGGGGTGGGATCGGGGCGACCGGCTCGATCGCGTCCGGGTCGACGATCACGAGATCGGCGTCGCTTCCGGCCCGTATCACCCCTTTGCGCGGGTACAGACCGAAGATGCGTGCCGGGTCCTCGGCGGTGACCCGGGCGATCGTCGTCCAGTCAAAGTCATCCCGTACGTGGGTGGCGGCCGCGAGCAGCGGGAGCTGCAGGCCAAGGCCCGCTACGCCCTGGATCGATCCCGGGAAGCCGTCGCCATAGTTCTTCACCGCCCGCGGCCAGGCGCTGTGGTCGGTCGCGACGACGTCGACGCCGCCGCTCACGATTGCTTTCCACAACGCACGTTGGTCGGACTCGGTGCGAAGCGGCGGCGCCATCAGGAAGTCGCCGGCTCGCTCACCCTCATACTGATGCTCGTCAAACAGGAGAAAGTGCGGGCAGGTCTCGACCCATGCGCGCTGGCCGCGGGCTCGCGCGTCGGCGATCCGCTGAACCGCCGCCGCGGTCGAAACATGGACAAAGTAAGCCTGCGCCCCGGTCGCGCCGGCAAATATCAACGCACGTGAGACGGCTTCTTCCTCGCCGACCGCCGGACGTGTCGCAGCGAAGTGTTCGAAGCCGGCTCGCCCCTCGCGCACAGCCGCGGCGATCCGCCGTGCGTTGAGGCTTGCATTCTCCGCGTGGAGGGCGAGAAGCCCTTCGGCGGCGGCGACCGCCTCGAACAGAGCGAAGAGCTCACCGTCCGACATCGGGCTGCCGAGCTGGCTGTAGGCCATGAACGCCTTGAACGACGGGACGCCGCGCGCGACGAGCTCTGGCACCTGTCCGAGCACCCGATCGCTCGCGTCCATGATCCAGCAATGCAACGCAACGTCGACCGTGCTGGCCTGGATGAAGGCGAGCCGTTCGGAGAGAGGCGCGAGGAGGTCCTCGCCCGGGCTTTGCATCACGAAATCGATGATCGTCGTGGTGCCGCCGACCGCGGCGGCCTTGGAAGCCTCGGGGAAGCGATCAGCCGACCAGACAACGGTGCGGTCCAGCCGCACGTAGGGAAGCCCTACGTGGGCGTGCGCGTCGACCGCGCCGGGGAGCACGATGCACCCGTCGGCGTCGATCACGCGCCGTCCCGGATGTCGCGCGGTCGCCGGCTCGGTCGCCATCTCGGTCACCGGGTCGATCGCGCTGATCACGTCGCCGTCGATCCGCACGTCGGCGAGTTCCGCACCCGCGGGCGTGATCACGGTGCCGCCGCAGACCGCGAGCGCGGCGGGAACCGTCTCACCGTTCACCGGGCGCCGTCGCCATCCTGGGCGAGGCTGGCGAGCACGTAGCCCTCGACCTCGCGCACGTGAGCCGACATTGCATGCATTGCCTCGTCCGGTGCATGGCGGCCGATCGCGTCGGCGATGACCACATGTGCTTCCGCGCACGCCAGCGACGGCGCGGCTTGAGGTACGTCGCGCCTGCGGAGCGCCATCACCAATGCGAGGGCATCGTCGATCAACGCGATCAGGCGCGGGTTGGCGGTGGCCAGACTGACGGCCAGGTGGAAGGCGAGGTCCCAGCGCATGAACGTCTCGAGGTCTCCGCTCCTCGCCCGCGCCAAGCAGCGGGCGGCCGCGTCTGCGATCACAGCGAGGTCAGCCTCGGCGCCGCGGTCGGCCGCCACTCGGGCCGCGTGCGACTCCAGCGCCTCTCGGGCGTCGTAGGCGTAGTGAATCGAGGACGGTGAGGGCAGTGGAATGCGGTCACCACGCCGCCCCACCGGCTCGACCAGTCCGACTTGGCGCAGCTTGAGCAGCGCCTCGCGGACGGGGGTCTTTGAGACGTTCAGCTGCGTGGCGATTCCAGCCTCCGTCACACGTGACCCAGGCTCGATTACGCGGTTGATAATCGCGTCGCGGATCGCCTCGTAGACCACGTCGGCCAGACGGTCGGGCTTGAACTCCAGCGCCAGTCCGGCCAGGGAGCCGGTCGCATCGTCACTGATCGGGTCGTTCATCACTGAACCTTAAAGAATTGCTAGTTGTGCGTATGAGATACGAGATAGCATATGCCGCCACGTCGCCGGTAACTACGAACTGGGAGAGGGTCGTGATGAGCGAGTACGGGCACCACCTCGTTGAGGAGGTTCGTGGGGGCCGGCTGACCCGCCGCCAGTTGGTCGCGCGCGCCACGGTTTTTGGCCTCAGTGCCTCATCGATCGTGACCTTGCTCGAGGCCTGCGGAAGCTCGAGCTCCAGCTCGACGGCGGCGAAGGCGGCCACGGGGCCGATCCGCCGGGGCGGAACCTTCATCGTCGGTGCCGCGGCGCCGACATCGGACGTCGACCCAATTTTCAGTGCCGACCAGGGCGGGATCTTCACCATGCAGCTGGCCGGTGAGACGCTGGTCAAGCGGATGGCCGACACGTCGCTGCAGCCGCGTCTGGCCACGTCATGGCGCCAGGTGGGGAGCCCGAAGGAGTGGGAGTTCACGCTGCGCCAGGGCGTGAAGTGGCACAGCGGGGCACCGCTCACAGCCGACGACGTGGTGGCGACGTTCAAGACCCTGACCAACCCGAAGGTCGCCTCCTCGGCCCTCTCGGCTTTCCAGGGAGTTCTGGCGCCCGACGGCATCAGCAAGGTCGACGCACACACGGTGCGCTTCTCGCTCGCCCGGCCCTACGTCGACTTTCCCTATGCCGTTTCGGACGACAACTACAACTCGATCATCCTGCCCGCCGGTTACAAGCCCGGCACGTTCTCCAAGGGCGGGATCGGGACGGGCGCGTTCATCCTCAAGTCGCTCACCCCCAAGCAGGGAGCGACCTTCGTCGCCAACCCGAACTACTGGGGAAAGGACGCCAAGGGCGGCGCGCTGCCCTACCTCGCCGGGGCGGAGATGAAGTACTTCAACGATCCCCAGTCGACCGTCCTGTCGCTGCAATCAGGCGGAATCCACATTTACCCACAGATGGCCTACGTCAATGCACGCCCGTTGTTGAACGACCCGAACGTCAACGTGCTCAAGCTGACGCAATCATCCGAGCACCGAACGGTGCCAATGCGAACCGACCAGACGCCATTCGATGACAAGCGCGTGCGCCAGGCGCTGGCCTACTCAATTGACCGAGCAGCGATCGTCAAGGCACTGTTCGGCGGCAACGCGACGGTCGCCAACGACACCACCTTCGCGCCGCTGTACAAGTTCTCGCCGACCGACCTGCCACAGCGAGCGCAGGACATCCCCAAGGCGAAGGCGCTGCTGGCCGCCGCAGGGCATCCGAGCGGGCTGTCGGTGCCGACCTTGATCGTCGAGCAGTTCTTGGAGATCCCGCAATACGCGCAGCTGATACAGCAGCAGGCCGCAGCCGCCGGGATCAAACTCCAGCTCCATCAGGAGAGCCAGACGATCTTCTACAACAACGTCTGGTTGACGACGCCGTTCTGCATCGTCGATTACGGCTCGCGTGGCAGCATCAGCCCGCTGATCGAGCCGGCATACACATCGAAGGGGATCTGGAACTCGTCGCACTGGAAGAATCCTCAGTTCGACAACCTGATGAGTCAGTTCGACGCCACGTCCGACGAGCAGAGCCGCGCCAAGGTCGCCGAGCAGATCGCGCGGCTTCAGCAGGACGAGACGCCCACCGTGATCGGCTACTTCATCACCGGCCTGCGCGGCGTCCGCAAGATCGTGCAGAACATCGAAACCGGTCCTGTCGACCACATCGACGCATCGCGGGTCTGGCTCTCTGCGTAGGGCCAGCGCGCCTCACCGAGCCTCACCCATGGCCCGCTACGTGGTCAAGCGTGTTGTGCTGTCGCTGGTGACGCTCATGCTCGTGTCGGTGATCGTGTTCGCGATCGCCGACGTGCTGCCCGGCGATGTGGGGCGCTCGATCCTCGGGCGCGGCGCGAGCAACGCGCAGGTGCACCTGCTCGATCACCAGCTGGGCGCCGACAAACCGCTGCTCGAGCGGTACTGGCACCTGGTCAGCGGCTATGTCCGCGGCGACTGGGGGCATTCGCCGGTGCTCAATACCGGGGTGCGGGCGCTTGTCTTGCAACGGTTCGGGAACTCGCTGCTCCTGGCCGCGTTCGCGTTTGCGCTGATCGTTCCGTTCTCGGTCGCGATGGGCGTGGTCGCGGCGCTCCAGCATGGCCGGTGGCCGGACAGGGTGATCTCGATCACCGGGTTGTCGCTGATCGCGATGCCGGAGTTCGTGACCGGGGTGATCCTGCTGGTCGTGTTCGCCGTCGACCTCGGATGGTTCCCGGCGACGGCATCAGTCCCTGGTATCAGCCCGATTGACTGGTTTCGCCAGCTGCTGCTGCCGTCGATTCCGCTCATGTTCGTGCTGTTCGGCTACATCTCGCGGATGGCACGTGCCGGGACGATCGACGCACTGCAAGCGCCATACACACGGACCGCCGTGCTCAAAGGGCTCCCCCGCCGAAAGGTGATCTCGCACCACGTCCTGCGCAATTCGCTGCTGCCGACGATCGGCGTGGTGAGCGTCCAGGTCGGCTACCTCGTCGGCGGGCTTGTGGTGGTGGAGACCCTGTTC
>DATCPD010000244.1:0-3622 GCA_036564325.1 Solirubrobacteraceae bacterium
GGCGCATGATGTCCACCGCGCGGGCCAGTGCGTCCGGCGTCACCTTCGGCGTCTGGGGCGTCGGCTTGCCCTGGTAGACGAGCTCGACGCCGCCCTTGAGGTCAAGCCCGAGGCGCGTCTTCTGGGGCTTGACGGCACCGGGAATGCCGGCGATCACGACCAGCGAAGCCAGCAGCAGCCCGAGGACGAGGAGCAGGACGAAGCCGTTGCGCTGGCGATCGGACATCAGCGTCTCCGGATGCTAGTGGCTGGGCCGGAATTCCCCGGCGCGGCTCACCCGCGGTGGTTGGTGGGGGTGAGCACGAGCAGTACCCCACCCTCGTCATCGTCGTACGCGGGGAAGATGTCCGCGACCGCGTTGGCGGGCAGGTCACCCTCGGCGTTGACCTCGACCGGCTTGCCCTGGACCCGGACCTCCCACTCCAGCGCAGTCCCGACGTGATCGGTCCCGTCCTCGAAGCGCAAGCCCAGCACCTCGCTGGCCGCGCGTCCCATCACCTGCTCGGTTTTGAGTCCGGTCAACTCGAACGAGCCGCGGCCGCAGTCAATGATCCGGCCGTCGGCGTCACAGGCGAAGAAAGCGGCGTTGGGGGCGGGGTAGTAATCATCGAGCAGCTCGAACAGGTAGGCGAAGCCGCACTTCTCGCAGCCGCGGGCCTCGCGCCGGAACCCGGCGTTCCGGTCGGTTCCCATCGATCGGTTCCCGCAGTGGGGGCAGAGGAAATAGCGCTCGCGAGGCATCGGCGCCTGAGGATAGCTAGTGGTCACCGACGCAAATGGTCGCCGACGCCTTAGAGCAGCGCGAGTGGCCCGGGCGCGTCCAGGCTCAGATGCGCAAACGCGCGCCGGGTCGCGGCCCTCCCGCGCGGTGTCCGCTCGATCAGCCCGCGCTGGAGCAGGTAGGGCTCGTAGACGTCCTCGATCGTGTCCTGCTCCTCCCCCACGGCGACCGCCAGCGTTGACAGCCCGACCGGGCCGCCGCCGAACTTCTCGCAGATCGCACGGAGGATCTCCCGGTCGAGGCGGTCAAGCCCCTCGTGATCGACCTGTAGGAGATCCAGCGCCGCCTGCGCCACCTCGGCGGTGACGATGCCGTTCCCGCGGACCTCGGCGTAGTCGCGCACGCGCTTGAGCAGCCGGTTGGCCACGCGCGGGGTGCCGCGGCTTCGCTGGGCGATGGCGATCGCCCCGCCGTCCTCGATCGCCACCGCGAGCAGCCTGGCGGAGCGCTTGACGATCCGGGCCAGGTCGGCGGGCTCGTAGTGCTCGAGCCGGTGCTGGATCCCGAAGCGGTCCCGCAGCGGCGTGGTCAGCAGCCCCGACCGCGTGGTCGCGCCGATCAAGGTGAACGGGGGCAGATCAAGCGTCACCACGCGGGCTCCGGCGCCCTGACCGACCGTGATCGGCAGCGTGCGGTCCTCCATCGCCGGATAGAACGTCTCCTCCAGCGCTCGCGGGAGCCGGTGGATCTCGTCGACGAAGAACACGGCGCGGGGCTCCAGCGCGGTCAGGAGCGCGGCGATATCGCCCTTGCGCTCGAGCGCCGGACCGGCGGTCTGCACGAACGGCACGTCGAGCTCCGCGGCGATGATCTGGGCCAGCGAGGTCTTGCCCAGCCCGGGCGGCCCGGCCAGCAGGACGTGATCGAGCGCCTCCCCGCGTGACGCAGTGGCCGCGATCGAGACCGCGAGCTGATCCTTGAGTGCCTCCTGGCCGACGAAATCCTCCAGCCGCCGCGGCCGCAGCGAGCGATCGAGATCGTCGTCGGGCAGCGCCTCCGGCGCCTGGATCCGCGGCTGCGTCTCGGTCATCGGCGGGCCGCCCTGAGTGCGTCGGCGATCAGGTCCTCCGGCCGCTCGCCCCGGGCGGTGTCAAGCAGCTCGTCGGCCTCCTGGAGGGTGTAACCGAGGCCCAGCAACCCCTCCCGCGCCAGTGCCCGCGGATCGTCTGAGCGGGTGATCGAGATCGAGGGCTCGGGCAGCGCCGACCCCACCTTCTCCCGCAGCTCGACGATGATCCGCTCAGCGGTTCGCTTGCCGATCCCGGGTACCGCCTGCAGTCGCGCGGCGTCACCGGCGGCGAGCGCGGACAGGATCTCCCGCGGCGGACCCCCGGACAGAACGGCCAGCGCCACCTTCGGCCCGACCGACTGCACTCCCAGCAGCATCAGGAACAGCTCGCGCTCCTCCTCGGTGGCGAACCCATACAGCGCCAGCGCGTCGTCACGGACGACGAGGTGGGCGTGCAGCATCACCTCGAGCCCGGCGGCCGGAACATGGCGGAGCGTCTCGGCGGAGACGGCCAGGCGATACCCGACCCCGCCGCAGCTGATCACCACGTGATCGGCCCGGCGCACGGCCACCTGGCCTGAGACGAGCGCGATCATGACCGCGCCACCGCCTGAGCCAGAGGCGCCCGATTGAGCTCGCAGATGGCCACGGCGAGGGCGTCGGCGGCGTGATCCGGGGTGGGCACAGCCCTCAGGCCAAGCAGGCGCGCGACCATTCGCCCAACCTGGTCCTTGCCGGCGCGGCCGCTACCGCAGACTGCGCTCTTGACCTGCTGAGGCGTGTAGGAGCGCGAGGGAATGCCGCGCTGGCCGGCGGCCAGCAGCACGACGCCGCGCGCCTGGCCAACCGAAAAGGCGGTCCGAACGTTGGCGCCGAAGTACAGCTCCTCGATCGCCATCGCGTCGGGTCCGTGCTGGTCGAGCAGGTCCCCCACGCGGGCGTGGATGTCGGCCAGCCGGCGCTCGAGCGGAACCCCGGGGCGGGTCTGGATGACGCCCTCGTCCACGGCGCTCAGGCGCGAGCCGCTGCTCTGCACCACGCCGTAACCGGTGCTGGCGGTACCCGGATCGATGCCGAGAACGATCATTCAGACAGCATTCTGCGTCGAGACCCGGACGCCTGCCGTCCGCGGGCCCGGCTAACGGCCGACGCAGGAATTCAGGTGCCCCTGCTGCCACACCCGGTAGACCCGCCACACGCCGACCTGGGCGATCAGCTGTCGCTGGTCGAGCCGCGGGTTGACCGGCCCCAAACCGCCGTCGATCGAGTCGTGGGGCCCGACGAACATCACGCCCTGGTGGCGCATCGAGGTCCCCACGCGCCCGAGCGTCGTGTGGAGCTTGAAGGCCAGGGCCGTCTGGACGCTGTGGTTGACCGCGGCGAAGCTCGAGTGGCAGGGGAACACCGCGGCGTGGCCGCCCACGGCCTTGACCGCGGCCGAGAGCTGGTCAAGCCGGGTGACCGCGCGGTCGGCGATCGCCGGCTGCGCTCGCGCCTCATCGATGCGGGTGGTGGTGAACGGGATCGAGACGGCCAGCAGGACCAGCGCCGCGGCGCCGAGCGCCCAGCGGCCTGACGAGGGCCGCAGCCGCGCGGTGGCCGCGCCGGACAGCAGCTCAGCGACCTGCACCAAACCGACGCCCCCCAGCACGCAGGTCAGCCCGGCCGCGGGAAGAAAGAACCGCTCGAGGCCGGGATAGCCGGCCAGGGTCATCGCCACGACCAGCACCCACCAGCCCGCCGCGGCGGCGGCCAGGGCGAGGACCAGGCGATCACGGCCCCGGAACCAGCCGATCGCCACCGCCGCGAGCCCGAACACCAGCAGCGGGATC
>DATCPD010000260.1:0-1524 GCA_036564325.1 Solirubrobacteraceae bacterium
GGCGATGCGGCTGATGGTCGAGGGCGGCTTTCAGGAGGAGGGCGAGGCCGCGGCCAAGTGGGATCGCGCGCGACTCACCTCGACCCAGCTGTGCTCGTACTTCCTGGGGAGCGTCGAGATGCACGGGCTGGAGCGCGAGGCTCGTCGCCGCGCCGAGGCCGATGGGGGCGAGTTCGTCTACCGGCCCTTCCTCGAGTCGGTGCTGGCCCACGGCTCACCGTCGCTGCCGGTGATCCGCGACATCCTGTTCAACGCGGAGCCAGCTCCCCGGCCAGGGCAAGGATCGAAGGAGCCCCCAACCCCGAGTACGTGAGCAGGTCAGTCACGTCGAAGAGGTGGCCGACCGCCAGCACCGCCACCGTCACGTTTGCGTCGGGGATGTGCACCAGCAGCGTCGTGTAGCCGCGCAACAGCCCGGAGTGCCCGTAGCCGAGCAGGCCCCCGAACCGATAGCGCTCCGCGCCCAGCCCGTAGCCATCGGCATTGAATTCGAGCATCCGGTCCAGGCTGAGCGGCTGCAGGATCGCCCCTCCGTAGAGTGCGTCGCCCCAGCGCACGAGGTCCGCGGCGTCCGAGTCGAGCATGGCCGATGCGCCGAAGGCGGTCGTCCACGACACGCCGAGCAGGTAGGGGAGGCCGTCGAGCGACGGCACGCCGGTGCCGAGCAGCTCCAGCGGACCGGTGATGCGGTGCTCGAGCTCGTCGGCGAAGGGATGGCCGGTGACCCGCTCGATCAGCATCCCCGCGATCAGGTAGTTCGTGTTCGAGTAGCCCCAGTCGGTCCCCGGCTCGAAGCGCGACGGCCCGACCAGGGCCAGCACCTCGGCCGGCTGCCAGACCCGCGACGGCTCGGCGTTGAGGCGATCGCGCATCGGCGCCAGCAGGTCGGCGATCCCTGAGGTGTGGCTGAGCAGCTCCCGCACCGTGACGCCGCGCGCCAGCGTCAGCTCCGGCAGGTAGTCGGTCACCGCCCCGTCGATCGCGACGCGCCCCTCCTCGACCAGCTCCAGCACGATCGCCGCCGTGAAGGTCTTGGTGACGCTGGCGATGGCGAATGGGGTCGCGCCGCTGAGCGGCGTCAGCCCATCCCGCGGCGGGCCGGAGGCGCCGCTCCAGCCGACCTGCGCATCGGCTGAGACGCCGACCGCCACCGCGTTCAGGCCGAAGGCCGCCCTGGCCCGATCGACCGCACGCTGCAGCGCGGCCGCCTGCGACGCCGTGGCCGGTTGCAGCTCGATCGGCTGGGCCGTCCCGCCGCCGTCACCCGAGGCGACCGGCGAGATGGACTCCCGGTTCGTGAGCTCCGGCCCCGGCGCGGCGAGGCTCGCCGCCGGCGGCGACGCCGCGGGCGGCAGCTCTCCGGGGGTGAAGGCGCCTGGCGCGAGGCTGATGGAGACGGCGACGAGCACCGCCAGCACGGCCGCTGCACCGGTCAGATGGGCGATCGGTCGTCGCATCGGGGGCGAAGCATGCGGCATCCGGCCAACGGCCGTCGACCCGGGCCGGCCTTGCGTAGGATGCGCA
>DATCPD010000261.1:0-2566 GCA_036564325.1 Solirubrobacteraceae bacterium
GATTTAGGTTGGCGTTGAGCCAGGCAATGCTGGGCGCGTCGATGTCACAGCCGCTGAAGTGGGCCCCCTCGGCCTCCGGCAGGAAATGCCGCAGCGTTCGCCCCGCGCCGCACCCGAAGTCGAGAACCCGTTTGCCGGTCCAACTCCAGTCCTCCGGCAGCGCGCTGATGACGGCGTCACGCAGACCCCGTCCGACAGTCTCGTACGCGTCGAAAGACCCGTCGGCACCAACGAGTCTTCCTGCTCGATTGGCGAGATCCACGGGCGGAAGCGGCGGCCTGCGCATGAGCGCCCTGACCTTACCCGTCGCCGAAATCGTGCGCCCTGAAATACAAACCGCCGCGACTCCTGCTTGAACCATCAGGAGCAGCTCCGGCTAGGCCGAGCAGACTTCCGCTTGGTCGCCAAGGCAGCCACGAGACCCAGACTGCCGGTTCCCGCGGGCAGCAGCCACGACGATAAAGCCGGCACTTCCCGCTGTCGTGTGCATGCGATGACCCGGGCGCTTGTCCTCGTCGCCGCCGGTGCGGGAGTCTCAGAAGGGATCGCTGCCCGCGACGACGCGACGAGTGCCGGCAGCGTGCTCGCTCGGCACCAAGACGAGGCATCCGCTCCGGTGGAGCTGGTGACCATTCAGCCGCCTGGCGACGGTTCATCGAGAGCTGCAAGGTGGTCTAAGCGGCCGTATGGCAGCACGGGACACGGGCGCGGAATCGGACTGGCGCTCGCGCGATCGCTCGCCTATTCCCAGGGTGTCCGCCTGCAGGTCAGCAGCCCCGGGGCCGGCCCGACGTGTCCTTGCTCATCGTGCCGGCTCCGGAGTGATCGCGGGTCCGGCCTGCTGGATCCGGCGTACTAAGGCTCGGGCGCGGACTTCATCGTCATTACATCTGGGAGTGTGAGCCTGCGGAGCGCTTGGCAACTACGACGAAAGGAACACGATGACCAAGCGGATTCGTAAGTTGGTCGTGGCGGTGGCGGCGCTCGCGGCACTCGCGTTGGGAGGAGCAGTGTTCGCCCAGGCGCAGACCTCGCCATCAGCCGCGCCGGAGCGCACCAGCGTGCCCGATCGCGACAACGTCCAATCGGGCGACCAGACAACCCCGGACGTGGCAGTAACGGCGGCCAGTCACGCCCGCCATCACGCGACGCGAGTGGCCAGCTCGACGACGGTGGACGCGGCCGGTGGCGGCACCGGGCGGAGCGGCGATCAGAGCACGCCTGACACTGGTTCGGCCGGCGAGACGCCTGGGGCGGAGAACCCCGAGACCGGCGCTGGGTCGGAATCCGTGTCCGCCAACGACGGGCCTGGCGGTCACGCCGACCCGCCCGGTGACGGGAACGCCGACCACCAGTTCCAAGGCAACGAGTAGACACCCTGCCCCGAACGGTGGCGCATGCCGCCAACGTGCGCTGGGCGCTTCCGAGATGCTCGGAGGCGCCCAGCAGCGCCCCCGTCCGATCCCAGCGCGCGACACCTTCTGTCCGGCGCTCAGGGGCGCTTCATCTGCCCCTGACACGCTGATGACATGCGCGTGCTAGTGGTGGAAGACAAGATCAAGCTGGCTGGCCTGCTGCGCCGCGCGCTGCGGGGCGAGGGGCTCGCAGCCGATGTGGCCGTCCGCGGCGAGGACGCGCTGTGGATGGCTGGCGCCACTCGCTATGACGCGATCGTCCTCGACCTGATGCTCCCGGGCATCGACGGGATCGAGACGTGTCGACGGTTGCGAGCCGACGGCGTGTGGACACCGGTTCTGATGCTGACCGCTCGCGGAAGACTTCCCGACCGCGTGGCCGGATTGGACGGCGGCGCCGATGACTACATGACCAAGCCATTCGAGCTCGCCGAGTTGATGGCAAGGCTCCGGGCGCTGGCGCGCCGCGAGCCGGCCCGGCGGCCGACCGTGCTCGAGGTCGGCGGACTGCGGCTTGATCCCGCGACGCGGCAGGTGACGCGCGACGGGCAGCCGATCGAACTGCCGGCCAAGTGCTTCTCGCTGCTGGAAGTATTCATGCGCCACCCCGGTGTCGTTCTGTCCCGCTTCGAGCTGCTCCAGAGCGCCTGGGAGGGCGATTACGAGAACCGCTCGAACGTGGTCGACCAGCACGTGCGAGCGCTCCGCGATCGAATCGATCGACCGTTCGGATTGCACAGCCTCGAGACGATCCGCGGAATCGGATACCGGCTCCGCGAGAACGGTGCGCAATGAGAGCACTGGCCGTGCGGTGGCGGTTGACGGCGGCGTTCGCGGCGGTGATGGCGCTGGTGCTCACCGCCACCGGAGTGTTTGTCTACCAGCGCCAGGCGACGAACCTCGACCAGACGATCAACCGGGCTTTGCGGGTCCGCGCCGCTGACGTCGCGGCGCTCGCCCAGCAGTCGGACACCGGGCTCTCAGACGCTCGGCCACAAAGGGGCCACGCCAACCGCGCCGAACTCGCCCAACTGATCGCCACCTCCGGCCGCGTACTCGATCGCACCCCGGGCCTCCCGGGACGCCCACTATTGACGCCGGCGGCGATCGCCGCGGTCCGCCGCGGCTCCACCCTGATAACTGAACTGCGG
>DATCPD010000271.1:0-17393 GCA_036564325.1 Solirubrobacteraceae bacterium
GTATAAGAGACAGCCGTAGGCGAGGTCGGTCCGTGGCGAGGGCGGTCTGTAGGCGGGCCGGGCGTGGGCCGAGGCGAGCAAACTGCGGCTTGAGTGCGGTTGTGAGCTGACGACACTTACGCACCAAGCGTCGCGCATCACGCCGACCGATGGAGCGATCTGGTCGCTCTACGACCATTTGGCTCCTGGCGTCGCTCGCCTGGACGACCATTGTCACGTAATGGTCGTCGCGGGCGGGCCCGTCAGACATGAACAGCACGACAATCGCGGTCGTCCGCGCTCAGCCTGTCGAGCCGTTCATCCATGCCATGAACAACGCGTCAGACCGCTTCGGATCTGCGTTGATTGTCTCAGTGCTGTGCAGGCAAGTGGGCGACGACAGGCGCGGACCGCCCCCCGGGGCGTGGCGCCGCACTACAACGAGGGTGCCGCTGCGCGACCCGGCGCCAGGCTCGGCCGACGGACGGCGGCGATGCGCTGGGACCGACCCGCCGACCGACCGAGCGAGCGCGTGGCTGGGCCGACGGATAGGCTGAAGGGCGGTGGGCAGATGACCGACGTTGAGCTCAAGCCCCAGGTCTACAAGGACCCCCGTCCGAAGGAGAGCTTCGACGCCTTTCACGAGCGCGTGCGCAGTCGCGAGCCGGAGCCTGTCTACGAAGTGGTCAAGGTGGTCACCATGCTGCACGCGCTGGTGTCCTATCGCGCGCGGGCCTACGGGACCGAGAACGTTCCCAACGGCCCCGTGATCCTGGCGCCCAATCACGCCTCGTTCATGGATCACTTCTTCGCCGGCGTGTTCCTGCGGCGCCGCGTCCAGTTCATGGGCAAGTCGCAGATGTTCAAGGGCATCGGGGGCTGGATCTTCAACCACGGCGGCGTGTTCCCGGTGAGGCGGGGGCACAACGACGAGGAGGCGTTCACCAGCGCCTTCCAGATCCTCGGACGGGGCGGCGCGGTGGTCATGTATTGCGAGGGCGGCCGCTCGCGTACGGGGAAGCTCGCCGACGCCGCCAAGCCGGGGATCGGTCGGCTCGCGCTCGAGTCTGGAGCGCCGGTGGTGCCCGTCGCGATACTCGGCTCGTACCAGGTGCGCAACTGGAAGCGACTGGGCTTCCCCAAGGTCAGCGTCGTGTTCGGCGCGCCGTTTCGGTTCCCCAAGCACGCGGACACGACTCGCGATCAGCAGCAGCAGGCTGCCGATCGCATCTTCGCTGCGATCAGGACGCTACACGGCGAGCTCGAGCGGGCTGGGCACCGGGGCGCGTCGAGCGTCAAGTCGCCCGTCCCAACCTAGTGTCTCGATCGTGCTCCGAGCAGAGCTGCTGAGCGGACGCACCGTGGCGCTGGCCGGCGACGTCGCGCCGGGCGTCCGGTCGTCGCTGAGCTCGCTTGGCGCTGAGCTGAGGGAGCTCCCGTCCGGCGAGCTGGACGACGACCGGGCCGAGGATTGGGCTCGCTCGGTCTCCCCGGTGCAGGCGTTGGTGGCTTCCGTCGGCCAGCTCGCACCGGGCGAGCCCGGGGGCCTCGAATCCGCGCTGGATCGGACATGGACGGCGGTCCGCGCTGTGGCCGCCGGGGCGCTGATCCCCGGGGGCGGCGGTAAGGTTGTGCTGCTCGGACCGCCCCCGCGCGCCGGTGCCCACGCCCCCGCTGTGCGGGCCGGGGTCGAGAACCTGGCGCGAACTTTGTCCGTCGAGTGGGCGCGCCACGCCGTGACGGTCACCGCGATCACGCCGGGGACCAGCACCGATGAAAGCCAACTCGCCACCGTGGTCGCGTTTCTGCTCTCGCGCGCCGGCGATTACTTCAGCGGTTGCCGGCTCGATCTGGGGGCCGCGGGCGGCTGAGTCATACGCCCGCCCCGGCCCGGCTCAGCGCGCGGCGAGCACCAGATGGGCTGACAGCCACCCGCACATGTCGTCGAGCACGATTTCCTGCTCAGGCTCGTTCAGGATCTCGTGATACAGGCCCTCGTAGGCCTTCAGCGTCTTGTCCTCGGCGCCGATGCGGCTGTTCAACATCAGGCTTCCGGACGGTGGGCACAGGCCGTCCGCGGTGCCGTAGGCGATCAGCGTCGGGATCGTGATCGCCTCCACCGCCGCGGGGAACGACTCGACCGCGGCGGCGATCTCCGCGACCGTGCGGGCCGGGAGCTTCCCGTGATGGACCAGCGGATCCTCGACATAGGCGCTCACCACCGCCGGGTCTCGGCTCACCTGCGTGGCATCGACCGCCAGCGATGCAAGCGCAGGCGCCACGGCGGACATGGCCTTCACGAGCATCCGGACCGGTGCGGGTACGGCCGGCAGGGCCGCGAGCGGCCCGGAAAGGATCAGTCCCCGCAGGCGATCCTGGTGCGCGACCGCGTACAGAAGCGCGATCGTGCCGCCCATGCTGTGACCGAGCAGGAAGGTGTCGGTATCCGGGTGGGCCTGCGCCGCGATCGTAATCAGGGAATCGAGATCGGAGACCGCGCTGCACATCCGCCGCACCATGGCGCGGGACCCGTCAGAGTGCCCATGGCCATGGTGATCCAGGGCGTAGACCGCATATCCGTCCCGGACCAGTCGCGCCGCGACATGTTCGTAGCGGCCACTGTGCTCGCCCGCGCCGTGGGCGATGACCACCACGGCCAGAGGCGGCGAGGCGGGCTGCCACGTCTGCCAGAAGATCTTGACGCCGTCCACGCCGGCCAGTCGTGCCTCGCGGTGGATGCTCATGCGGGCTCGGCCGGGCGCGCGGATTCCTCGGCCCACGGGACCACGACGGCGTCCTCATGCGCCGAGTTGCGGGCGACGACGTATTCCGCCGGCTCGCTGGGGGAGGCGTTCTCGAGCACGTGCGTCTCCCGCGGCGGCACATACACGAGATCACCGGGCTCGAGCGTGAGCTCCTGCTCCAGATGGTCACCCCACCTCACTCGCAATCCCCCGGCCAGCATGTACACCGCGCTTTCGCAATGCTCGTGATAGTGGGCCCGACTGCGGGTGCCCGCCGGCACCCGGAAGACGCCCATGTAGATACCGCTGGCGCCCGCCGTCGCCTGTGATATCTCGGCGCCGCCGAGGACACCGCGTGGAACCTCGCGCTCGGGACCGGGCTTGACGACCCTCATGGGCAAAGCCTAACGCCGGGGCCGAGCGTGATCAGTTCACCGACGGATCCGCTGGCATCCGGGCGATCAGCGCGTAGCTGCCGCCCTTGCGCATCAGGACCTCGGCCCACAGCCCCGACGGATCGGCCGAGAACGCATCCTCCCGGCGCGCTGACTCGAGGATCCAGTCCCCGCGCTCCAGCTCGCTGTCAAGTTGGCCAGGTCCCCAGCCCGCATGCCCGACGAACGCGCGGCCCCGGCGAACGCCGGCTCCCAGGTTCTCCAGCGTGGCCTCCGTGCCCACCACGCCGATCTCGTCGAAGGCGATCAGCGCGGCGTCGGAGGCGTCCTCGAACTCGGCGAGGACGATCACCGCCGACGGCTGGACCGGCCCGCCGATCAGCATCGGCTCGCCCGGGTCGACGGTCTGCTCGAGCTCAGGCACGGCTTCCCCGGCCGTGGTTTCCGAGGGCCGGTTCAGCACCAGGCCGAAGGCCCCCTCGTCGTTGTGCTCGACCACCAGCACGACCGTCCGCCAGAAGTTCGGGTCCAGCAGCGCGGGACCGGCGATCAGCAGCTGTCCCCGAGCGGATTCGGTCATCCCCGCAATTTACCCGCGGGGCGCCCGAGGGACCGCGCTAGTGGGCCCCACCGACTAAAGCCCGAGCGAGCGGCCGAGGATCTCCTTCATGATCTCGTCGGTTCCGCCGCCGATCGGTCCGAGCCGCGCGTCTCGGGCGGAGCGCTCGATCTCGTACTCCTCCATATAACCCGCGCCGCCGTGGATCTGCAGGCACTGGTCCATGACCTCGAACGCCGTTCGCTGCGTCGCCAGTTTGGCGATCGTGACCTCCCGGACCGCATCCTCACCCGCCACGTAACGTCTCAGAGCGGCGTAGGTCACGGCCCGTCCGGCCTCGATCGAGAGCGCGATCTCGGCCAGCTTGTGCCGGATCGCCTGATGCTTGCCAATGGGACGACCAAACGCCCGTCGTTCCAGAGCGAAGCGAAGCGTCTTCTCGAACGCCACCTGCATCCCGCCGACCGCCCCCAACGCCATCAGCAGGCGCTCCCACTGGAAGTTGGCCATGATCAGATAGAAGCCCTTGTCCTCCTGGCCGAGCAGGTTGTCCTCGGGCACGAACACGTCCTCGAAGCCGATCTCAGCCGTGTCGGACGCGTGCCAGCCCAGCTTTTCCAGGGCAGTGGACCGCACGCCGTCGCCGTGGTCGATGATCAGGAACGACAGACCGTGATGGCCACCCTCGGGCTTGGTCTTGACCGCGGTGACGAGGAAGTCCGCGCGGACTCCTCCCGTGATGAAGGTCTTGGCGCCATTGACCACGTAGCCGCCCTCGACCTTCCGAGCCAGGGTGCGGATCGAGGCCACGTCGGAGCCGGCATCCGGTTCGGTGATCGCCAGCGCGCCGATCTTCTCACCGCGGATGCCCGGCACGAGGTAGCGCTGCTTCTGGTCCTCGGTGCCGAACTTCCACACCGGAGGAAGGGCGATCCCGGCATGGGCACCGATCCCGGCGGCGAGCCCGCCCGACCCGCACCACGCCAGCTCCTCGACGAATACGGCGTCGGCCACCGGGTCCTGATCGCCGCCGTACTGGCTGGGAAACTTGAGTCCGATGTAGCCGAGCTCCGCGAGGCGCGTGAACACGTCGCCCGGAAACCATCTCGCGTCCTCCCACTCCTGGGCGTGCGGCCGCAATTCGGTCTGCACGTACCGGCGAACCGCCGCGCGGAACTCCTCGTGCTCGGGGGTGAACGGCGGGATTGGACGGCGCGCGGTGCTGGCGGCAACGCCCGCCTTGTCAGACAGTGCGCTCAGGAGCTCTCCTGCGAATCCCGCACCGCGCTGATCGCGCCCTGGAACCCGATCTTTGAGTGCGTCCCGTCGCAGAACGGCTTGGTGGTGGAACCGCCGCAGCGGCACAGGAAGATCGCTCTGCCGCCCGGGAGTGGAATCGGGTTACCGTCGGGATCCAGCAACTCGACCGGGCCCTCGACCTTGTAGGGCCCATTCTCGGTCGGTGTGACTCTGACCTCGGCCATCGCGGCTCCTCGGCTTCGCTAGCGGACGCGACGAACGCTACAGCCCGAACGACCGCCCGATTACGTCGAGCATGATCTCGTCGGTCCCGGCGCCGATCCGGTTCAGCCGCATGTCCCGCCAGACGCGCTCGATCCCGTACTCCTTCATATAGCCGGCGCCGCCGTGGATCTGGATGCACTCGTCCGCCACCTCAACCGCGATGCGGGCGGCGTGGAGCTTGGCCATCGAGATCTCCCGCACCGGGTACTCGCCGTTCTGGAAGCGCCACGCGGTCATGTACACCAGTTGGCGCGCTGTCTCGATCTTCGTCGCCATCTCGGCGAACTTGTGCCGGATCACCTGGAAGTGCCCGATCGAACGGCCGAAGGCGGTGCGCTCCTTGGCGTACTCGAGCGTGCGCTCGAACACGTGCTGCGCTCCGGCCACGGAGCCGGCGGCCCCGATCAGGCGTTCCCCCTGGAGTTCCCACATGATGTGGTAAAAGCCCTTGCCGACCTTCCCGAGCACCGCCGATTCGGGCACCCGAACGTCCTGGAAGGCGAGCAGCGCGGTGTCGGACGCGTGCATCCCGAGCTTCTGCAGCCGCTTCTCCCGGATCACCCCGGGGGCGTCCATCGGGACCAGGAACAGCGTGAAGCCCTCGGACGACGAGCGCTCGGCATCCGGCCCCGCCTGATCGCTCGCCGTACGAGTCGTCCGGCGCCCGGCGTCGGGGTCGGTCTTGGTCACCAGCACGATCACGTGCGCGCGGTGGCCGTTGGTGATGTACGTCTTCGAGCCGTTGATGACGTATTCGCCTGATGCCGAGTCCCGCACGGCGCGGGTCTTGATGCCGGCAACGTCGGATCCGGCGTCCGGTTCGGTGATTCCCAGGCAGAGAATCTTCTCGCCCTTGATCGCCGGCGCTGCCCACTCCTGCTTCTGCTCCTCCGTCCCGAAGGCCAGGATCGGGGGCATCGCCATGTCGGTCTGGACCGCCAGCCCCATCGCCAGGCCGCCGCAGTGCGCGTGCACGATCTCTTCGGCGAGCACCAGGCTCGAGTAGTAGTCGCCACCCTGGCCGCCGTAGGCCTCGGGCTTGTCGAGCCCCAGGAATCCGAGCTCGCCCATGCGGGCGAACACCCAGTCCGGGAACGTCGTCTCCTCCCACTCGTCGGCGTGGGGCTGGAGCTCCTTGATCACGAACCGGCGAATCGATTCGCGCAGCTGCTCGTGCTCCTCGTTGAAGATGAAGTGCTTGCGTGAGGTGTCGAAGTCAGGCTTGACGACGTCGGCGGTGGCCATGGGATGCTCTCTCCTGTTTGGGCGTTGGCCAAGCTAGCGAAAGCCAGTGAGAAAGTAAACAGTAGGACTTCCTACTTCTCACTTCGGCTACACGGTCGAGTCCGGGCGCGTAGGCTTCCGGCGATGGCCTACGCCACCCTGCGCTACGACGTCTCCACCGCCGGCGTCGCCACGATCGCGCTCGATCAGCCTGACACCCGCAACGCCCTGTCGGACGAGCTGCTCGGCGAGTTGACCGACGCGCTGGAGTCGGCGCGCGACGACGGCGCCGTGCGCTGCGTGGTTCTCACCTCCACCCACGAGAAGGTGTTCTCCAGCGGCGGCAACCTGGGGGGATTCGCCGCCGAGGTTCCACTCGTGCACAAGCACTTCGCCACGGGGCGCTTTCCCCGGCTGTTCCGCCTCCTCGGGGAGCTGGGCAAGCCGTCTCTGTGTGCCGCCAACGGGCACGTGCTCGCGGGCGCGCTCGGGGTGGCCCTCGCCTGCGATCTGGTGATAGCTCGCGAGGGTGCGCGGTTCGGCACGCCGGAGATCAACGTCGGCCTGTTCCCGTTCATGATCATGGCGCTGATCTACCGCAACGTGCCGCGCAAGAAGGTCAACGAGATGCTGCTGCTGGGCCAGCAGATGTCCGCCGAGGAGGCGCAGCAGCTCGGGATCGTCAACCGCGTCGTGGTCCGCGAGGAGTTCGACGCCGTCGTCACCGAATGGGCCGAGAAGCTGGCCGGAAAGTCACCGGTGATGATGAAGCTCGGCAAGGATGCGATGTTCCGCCAGCAGGACATGGCCTTCGCGGATGCGCTCGATTTCCTGCGCTCGCAGCTGACCATCGCCTTCGCCACCGAGGACATCCAGGAGGGCGTCCGCGCGTTCTTCGAGAAGCGCGAGCCGCAGTGGAAGGGCCGCTGAGCCCAGCGCTTGACGCCGCCCCGGCGGACATGCCAGAGTGGGAAGTAGCACGTCTCACTTTCCACTATGACCACTGACGCCCCTCCCACCAGCCTGCTTCGCCCGCTGGCCGAGGACCTCCACGCACGCCGGGCCAGCATCCGGCTCGGCGGCGGCGCGGAGAAGATCGAGGCGCAGCACGCGCGTGAGAAGCTGACCGCCCGCGAGCGGCTCGATCTGCTGATCGACGCCGGGACCTTCGTCGAGCTCGGCCTTCACGGGCGCCCCCACTTCTCCCAGCGTGCGATGGACGGCAAGGAGGCCCCGGCGGACGGCGTGGTCACCGGGTACGGCAAGATCAACGGGAGGCTGGTCGCGGTCGCCGCCTACGACTTCACCGTGATGGCCGGCTCGATGGGGATGACCGGCGAGCTCAAGGTCACGCGCCTGCGGGAGCTGGCCCTGACCAAGCGGATCCCCCTGGTGTGGCTGCTCGACTCCGCCGGTGCGCGGATCCAGGAAGCGGTCGGTTCGCTGTTCGCCGGGAGTGGCCACCTGTTCCGCGAGGAGGTGATCAACTCCGGAGTGATTCCGCAGGTCGCCGCCCTGATGGGGCCGTGCGCCGCCGGGACCGCCTACATCCCGGGGCTTGCCGACTTCGTCCCGATGGTCAAGGGCCGGGGCTCGATGGCCCTCGCCGGGCCGCACCTGGTCCGCGCCGCCGTCGGCGAGGACGTGACCCAGGAGGAGCTCGGCGGCTCACGGGTGCATTGCCGCAAGTCGGGCGTCGGGGACCTCGAAGTTCAGGATGACCCCGAATGCATCGAGAAGATCAAGGAGTACCTGAGTTACTTCCCGCAGAACTGCGAGGAGCCGGCGCCGCTCAGGAAGACCCAGGACCCGGTCGACCGCGCTGATGAGGAGCTGCTGGACGTACTCCCCGCGTCCAATCGCCAGCCGTACGACATGTATGACGTGATTCGGCGGATCGTCGACGAAGGCTCGTACTTCGACCTCAAGCCGCAGTTCGCCAAGACGATCATCACCTGCCTGGCGCGCTTCGGTGGGCGCCCGGCGGGCATCGTCGCCAACCAGCCCAAGCAGCTGGGGGGGATTCTCGACAACGACTCGGCCGACAAGGCCGCTCGGTTCATCAACCTGTGCAACGCCTACGGCATCCCGCTGGTGTACCTGATGGACGTACCCGGGTTCATGGTCGGCAGCAAGGTCGAGGCGGCGGGGATCATCCGCCACGGCGCCAAGATGCTCTACGCGACCGCCAACGCGACGGTGCCGAAGATCACCGTGATCCTGCGCAAGGCCTACGGTGCGGGCTATTACGTGATGAATGGTCGCGCCTACGAGCCCGACCTGATCGTCGCCTGGCCCTCGGCTGAGATCAGCGTGATGGGCGCCGAGGGCGCGGTGGAGATCATCTTCCGCAAGCAGGTGCAGGAGGCCGATGACCCCGAGGCCAAGCGCCAGGAGCTGATCGCGAACTTCCGCAAGATCATCGACGTGTACGTCGCCGCCGGCAACGCCATGATCGACGACGTCATCGATCCGCGTGAGACTCGGGCCACCATCTGCCGCGGGCTCGAGATGTCGGCGAACAAGCGGGTCGAGAGGCCGTTCAAGCGCTCCGGCGTGGTTCCGGTATGAGCACATGAGCCTCGAGCATCCCGTCGTCATCACGTGCTCGATCTCCGGCTCGATCGCCAGCCGCGAGCAGTGCCCCGCGATCCCGTACACGCCCGAGGAATACGCCGCCGAGGCCCGGAGAATCGTCGACGAGGGCGGCGTCCACATCCATATCCACGCGCGCAAGCCCGACGGGTCCCCGAGCTATGAGATCGAGGACTTTCAGGCGATCAGGGACGCGATCGTCGCGGAGATAGGCGACGCCGCGATCATCAATTTCTCCACCGGCACGGTCGGGGTCCCCGTGTCCAAGCGGGTCGCCTACCTGGAGGCCGGCCGGCCAGAGGTCGCCGCGCTCAACATGGGGTCGATGAACTACGCCAAGTACTCGCGTAAGCGCAAGGACTTCGTGTTCAAGTTCGTCTTCGCCAACCCGTTCGACGAGATCATCGAGCTGCTCGAGGCGATGCGCCGGCTGCAGATCAAGCCCGAGCACGAGTGTTTCGACCTCGGTCACGTGGGTTCGCTGGAGCCGCTGGTCGACATGGGCCTGCTCGACGCGCCGCTGCACGCCGACTTCGTGATGGGCGTGGTCGGCGGAGTGCCGCCCACGGCCCGCAACCTCGCGGCGATGGCCGAGAACATGCCGGCCGGCGAGCACCACTGGGGCGTGATCGGGATCGGTCGTGGCCAGTGGATGCTGGTCGCGGCGGCGTTGACCCTCGGCGGGTCGATCCGGGTCGGGCTCGAGGACAACTTCTATCTCCCGGACGGCGCGATGGCGCGCTCCAACGGTGAGCTGATCGCCAAGGCGCGCCAGATGACCGAGGACCTGGGGCGCAGGCCGGCGACCGTGCACCAGGCGCGCTCGATGCTGGGCATCAAGCCGCGCCAGGGTGCCACGCTATGACCTTGCCGCTCCAGGGACTGACGGTCCTCGACCTGAGCCGGCTCCTCCCGGGCGGCTTCTGCTCGATGATGCTCGCGGACTTCGGCGCGGACGTGATCAAGGTGGAGGACACGGGGATGGGCGATTACGTCCGCTGGGCGCCGCCGTACTACGAAGGCGCCGAGGAGACCGCGCGGGGAGCGCTGTTTCTGGCCCTGAACCGGGGCAAGCGCTCGATCCGCGTCGATCTGAAGACAGAGCAGGGCAAACAGGTTCTGCTGCGGCTGGCCCGTGACGCCGACGTGCTGCTCGAGTCGTTTCGGCCCGGCGTGCTGACGCGTCTGGGCGTCGGCTATGAGCAGCTGCGTGAGGTCAATCCGCGACTCATCTACTGCGCGATCACCGGCTACGGGCAGGACGGCCCCAATCGTGATCGCTCCGGTCACGACATGAACTACCTCGGGCTGAACGGACTGTTGGGGCTCACCGGCGACAGCGACGGCCCCCCGATCCAGGCGGCCGGACAGATCGCCGATATCGGAGGTGGCGCGCTGATGGGGGCGATCGGGATCCTCGTCGCCCTGCGCGAGCGCGAGCGCTCGGGCGAGGGCCAACTGGTGGACTGCTCGATGTTCGATGGCTCGCTGTCGTGGCTGGCGCTGGTCGCCGCCGAGACGTTTGGCTCCGGCCGGGCGCCACATCGTGGGCAGCTCCAGCTCGCCGGATCCCTGACCTGCTACCGCCCGTACCGCTGTGCGGACGGTCATGTGACGCTGGGCGCGCTGGAGCCGAAGTTCTGGCGTGCGTGGTGCGAGGGCGTGGGGCGCGAGGACCTGCTCGAGCACGCCTTTGACCCGCCCGGGTCCGACGCCCACCGGGCGGTGAGCGAGGTCTTCGCGGCGCGCACCCGTGAGCAGTGGCGTCAGTTCGCCTCCGAGCATGACTGCTGCCTCGAGCCGGTGCTGGAGCTCGACGAGGTGCTGGACTCCGAACTGGTCGCCGCGCGGGAAATGGTGGTGGAGCTCGCCCAGCCGGGCGCGGAGCAGCCCGTGAAGCTGCTCGGGGCCCCGGTCAAGCTGAGCCGGACGCCGGCCGACCCGGCCCGGGCGGCCGGTCCCGCGCTCGGCGAGCACACCGAGCAGGTCCTGCGCGCCGCCGGCTACGAGCCGGAGGAGATCGCGACCCTGCATGAAGCCGGTGCGGTGGCAGGGCCGGCAGGAGCCGTGCAGGGCTCCTTCATGTCGGGATGAGCACCGCCGCCAACGGGATGCTCAAGATGTCGGAGCTGTCCGAGCGCTCCGGGGTCAGCGCGGGAACGATCAAGCACTACCTGCGCGAGGGGCTTCTCGGCTCCGAGGAGCAGGTGGTCAGGACCTCGCGCAACATGGCCTACTACCCGACCGAGTACGTCGGGGCGATCCAGCTCATCAAGCGCCTGCAGGAGGAGCGATTCATGCCGCTGCGCGTGATCCGCGAGGTGATGGCCGGCGACCCGGCTCGGGCGGCGCGGATGATCGAGTTGGAGGACCGGATCCTCGAGCGGGCGATCGAGGCCGGCGAGACCGGCCGCATCTCCCGGACCCGTGTGCGCGAGACCTACGACATGCCGCAGAACGTGCTCCTGCGGCTGGAGGAGCTCGGCGTGCTGACGCCCAGCTCACGCGGGTACGACGCCGATGACGTCGCGATCATCGAGGCGATATCTCGCTTCCGCGCCGGCGGCTACGAGGCGGCCATCGGCTTCACCGTGTACGACACGCTGCGCTATCGCGAGGCACTCGAGCCGCTGGTCGAAGAGGAGGTCCGGGTCCTGCTCGACCGCCTCGCCGGCGAGGTCGAGGTCGAGCGTGCGCTGGAGATCATCTCGAGCGGGACCGAGCCGTTGCGCGACCTGATCGGGGCGATGCACTCAAAGCTGCTGCTCGCCGCGCTGCGCCGTGCTCACCAGCGCACGTCATGAGACTCCATCACCCCGTAGCCCTCGGCCAGCTTGACGCCGCCGGGTAGCTCGCCGGAAAACGTGCCGAACGGCTGGCGGTACGCGCTGCGGATGAGCAGCAGGTTCTCATGGCGCTCGCGGGTGGCCTCAGGCGTGAACTCGAGCCGGTCCACACGCGTGAGGTCAGCGCTGAACCGGGATGGCGGCGCCTCGATCGGCTCGCCGTCGATCCACACCGTCCGCTCGCTGCGCGCCGGTGGATCGTTGACTCCGTCGACGAGATTCCAGGCCACCGCCCGTCCGTCCACGGCGGTGCCCACCCCGGCGGACCAGTACCAGCGCGTATGGCGTTCGTAGTACCCGGCCGTGTCGTCGAGAACCGCCCTGCCCTGGAGGGGCTGCCGCCGACCGTCGATGACGACGGTTCCGCTGACCAGCACGCCGCCCTGCTTGCGGGTCCAGGCGTAGCTGTCGCCGCTCGCGCACACGGTCTCGATCCCGCTCGTCTCCGCGAGCGCCAGATCGACCTCGATGCTCCCGTCCGCGATCCGGGCCCGCCCCGGACTCAGCTCGACCCCACGGCGCCCGAGCCGCGTGCGCTCGTGGAGTGCTCGGCGCCGGCGGTCCCACAGCGCCCAGAAGCACTGGCGGGCGGGACCGATCCGAACTGCGCCCAGGCAGAGCATCAGCTCGGGTCCGTAGACCCCGACGTATCGCCAGGACTTGAGCGGCCGCAGCCGCTGGTGCGAGGGCATCGGCCGCGGCGGGAGGGCGAGCTGGTCAACCTCGTACGGGCGCATCACTCCGAACACGCCGCGGTAGGGCAACGCCACGTTATCCTTGCCTTCCAGGCCTGACTGACCGGTCAATCAAGGAGCGTGGATTTCAGTGAGAGCCGGTGCAGTGCAGCTCAACTCGACCGAGGACACCGACCGCAACCTTGTCACAGCCGACCGGCTGGTGCGGGAGGCGGCGGCGTGCGGGGCGGAGCTGGTCGTGCTCCCCGAGAAATGGAGCGTGCTCGGCACGCCCCCGCAGATGGCTGAAGTTGCCGAACCGCTCGACGGGCGCTGCATCACCTGGGCCCGGGGGGTGGCTCGCGAGCTGCAGATCGACCTCGTCGCGGGTTCGATCGTGGAACGCGTTCACGATGACCCCAAGCTCGCGAACACGAGCGTGCACATCGGGCCCGACGGGGAGATTCGCGCCGTGTACCGCAAGATCCACATGTTCGACGTCGAAATCGACGGCGTGCGTTATGCGGAGTCCGAGCACGAGCGGGCGGGGGAGGAGATCGTGGTCTCTGAGCTCGCCGGCGGGGTCATGTTGGGGATGAGCATCTGTTACGACATCCGCTTCCCCGAGCTCTACGGAGCTCTGGCCGTACGTGGCGCCGAGGTGATCTGCGTACCGGCCGCGTTCACGCTCGCGACGACCCGCGACCATTGGGAGGTTCTGTTGCGCGCGCGGGCGATCGAGAACCAGAGCTTCGTGGTGGCGCCCAATCAGATCGGCGCCCATCCACCGGGGGACCGCTGCGGTGGGCGCTCGATGATCGTCGATCCCTGGGGGCTCGCGCTGGCCTGCGCTCCGGACACCGAGGCGGCGATCGTCGCGGAGCTCGATTTCGAGCGGTTGAGGGACATCCGGCGGAAGCTGCCCTCGCTGGCTCGGCGCGCCGACGATCTCCAGGTGCGGAGCCGGTGATGGCGACGGCCGCGGTCGACAAGCGCCGGGTGATCCTCGACGCGGCGGTCCGCGTGTTCGCCCGGCAGGGCTTTCACACCTGCCGGGTATCCGACATCGCCGACGAGGCGGGCGTCGCCTACGGGCTCGTGTATCACTACTTCTCGTCCAAGGACGAGATCCTCGACACCCTGTTCCTGGAGCGATGGGATGTGATGCTCGCCGCGATCGCCGAGGCCGACGCGTCGCGGCGCTCGGGCCGCGAGAAGCTGTACGCGATCGCGTCGTTCATCGTCGACTCCTATCGCCACGACCCGGAGCTGATGAAGGTGATCATCGTCGAGGTGACCCGGGCCGCGAACACGTTCGGCCGCACTCATCTGGCCAAGATCCGCGACGCCTATGCCCAGATCGCCGCGATTGTCGCGCGCGCTCAGAAGGACGGGACGTTCCGGACCGAGATCACTCCAGAGTTCGCGGCGCTCGCGTTCTACGGCTCGATCGAGCAGGTCCTGACGGGCTGGATCTTCGACAGCGTCCCCGTCAGCGACGACGAGCTCGAGCGGGCCAAGACCCTGATTGTCGAGACGATCTGCCGCGGGGTGGAGAACTCGCGGCCGCTAGCCGCGAAGTCTGATTGAATCCCCAGGCGATGACGGAGAGCCCTTTGGTCAAGAGACTCATGTGGTCGAGCCTGCTCGCCGGATTCGGCGCACTTTCGAGCGTGGCCACGACCCGTGCCGCCACGCTGGTATGGAAGCGCGTCTTCGGGGAAGAACCCCCCGAGTGACCGAGCCCCCGGAAACTCCCGAAGGCGAGCACCAGACCGACGAGACGGCGATCACCGAGCCGGCGGCGGTGGACGAACCAGCTCCGCTGGCTGAGCCGGTGCCTGTCCCCGAGCCACCGGCTCTCGCTCCACCACCACCCCCACCGCCGCCCGTCGTGACGCCGGCACCGGCGTCCAATGGCGGAGCTTCAGCACCCAGCGCGGCCGGTCGTCCCGAGCTCCAGATCGGCGCGGCGTTCGCTGGCGGCTTCGTACTCGCCCTGATCCTCAAGCGCCTTGCCCGCTGACGGCCCTGAGAACTTCGCCACGGTGGTGACCGAGGTCTCCGAGCGCGTGAGCGTGCTCGTGCGGGAGGAGCTCGAGCTGGCCAAGGCGGAGATGACCGAGAAGGTCTCGAGTCTGGCCCGCGGCGCCGCCGCAATCGCCGTCGGCGCCGTGTTCGGCATCTTCGCCCTGATCATGGGATTGGGAACTCTGGCCTGGGGTTTGAACTCATTGTTGTCAAGCCTTTGGCTCGGCTTCCTGATCACGTTCGTGCTTCTGCTCGCCCTCACAGGCGGCGCCTTCCTGTTTGCCTGGCGCAAGCTGAAGGTCGGTGCCCCGACGCCGAAGATGGCGATCGACGAGGCGAAGAAGATCCGCGAGACGGTCAGCGCCAAGCCGGGAGCGGTGGGCTGATGCCAGCCCGCACGCCCGACGAGATCCGGGCCTCGATCGAGCAGAACCGGCAGGAGCTCGGCAGTTCGCTGGAGAAGCTGCGGGTCGAGGTAGTGCGCCTGACCGACTGGCGGTCGCAGCTGCGCGGGCACCAGCAGCAGCTGACGATCGGAGCCGGCGTGGCCGGGTTCGTGGTTGGCGGCGGAATCGCCGCGCTGGGCGCGCTCACTTTCCGGCGCCGGCGCCGCAAGCGCGGCTGAGCAACCGCCTCCCACCGGGGAGCTAAGGGTTCGACGTGAGCCCTAAAGGAACGAGCTGGGAATCCCGCCGGCGCCGAGCAGCCCCGGCCCGACGTGGGTGCCGATCACCGGCCCGATCTCCGAGACCATCACCGGCTCGCAGCCGAAGATCTCCATGCCGCGAGCGACCAGATCGCTCGCCTGCGCCGGAGCCTGGATGTGCTGGATCATCCACGCATCGGCGCCCGCCTCCTTGCACGTGCGCAGCAGCTCGACCATCCGCTCGAACGCTCGGCGCGACGTGCGCACCCGCTCGACGGGCGTGATCTCAGACTCCACGGTGAGGATCGGCTTGATCTTCAGAGCCGACCCGATCCAGGCCTGCGCGCCGGCGATCCGTCCGCCCCGGCGCAGGTATTCGAGCGTGTCGATGGCAAACCACAGCTTGAGCTGCGCCCGGGCCCGCCGCGTCCGCTCGGCCACCGCGATCGCGTCGGCTCCCGCGCGCGCCGCCGCGGCGGCTGCGAGCACGACCAGGCCCTGGCCTCCGCAGGCGGACGCCGAGTCGATCACGTGGACCCGTTCGGCGCGGGCGCTGAGTCGCTCGCGTGCCTGCTCGGCGGAGTGCACGGTGCCGGACATCCCGCCGGCGAGATGGACCGAGACGATGTCGTCGCCGGCCGCGAGGATCGGCTCGTATACCTCGAGGAAGTCGCCGATCGACGGCTGCGACGTCGTGGGGAGGTCCGCAGACGTCCGCAAACGCTCGTAGTAGGCGTCGAGATCGACGATCTCAGTCTCCCTCTGGGTGTCATCGTGCCAGTGCACGTACAGGCTGACCTGATGGATGTCGTTCTTGGCGAGCAGCTCGGGGGTCAGGTAGTGACAGCTGTCGGTGACGATGGCAACGCCCATGGGCGCGCCACCCTAGCAGCGGTGCCGAACGCGGGAATAGACTGCTCCGGATTCCGTCACGACACATGGCCCGCACCCTCGTCACCGGCGCAACCGGCTTCATCGGATCGCACGTAGTCCAGCTGCTGGTGCAGCGCGGGGACGATGTGCGGGTGACCGTGCGTGAGAACTCGCGTGATGACGCGCTGGCGGGCCTGAGCGTGGAGCGCGTGCGGGCCGACATCCGGGACCGTCGCGCGGTGCGCCGCGCCATGCGCGGGATCGAGCGGGTGTTTCACGCCGCCGGCAGCACCAACCTGTCGTTGCCGCGCGAGCAGGCCTTCGCCGTCAACTCGGAGGGGACGCGGATCGTGCTCGAGGAAGCGCTCCGAGCGCAGGTGCAACGGGTCGTCTACACCTCGTCGGTGGCCGCGGTCGGGCCCGCCCGGCCAGGCGAGGTCGCCGATGAGCGAAACGTCTGGGACGCCGGCCGCTATCGGCTGGCCTACGTCGACTCCAAGTACGCCGCCGAGGTGACCGCGATTCGTCTCGTGCCGCGCGGACTGCCCCTGGTCATCGTCAATCCCGCGCACGTGTTGGGCGCCGGCGATCCGGGTCGCTCTTCGACGGTGCTCGTCCGGCGCTTCATGCGCCGTCAGATCCCCGCCTACGTCGACGGAACGCTCAACATCGTCGGCGTGGAAGATGTCGCGCGGGGCCACGTGCTCGCGGATGAACGCGGGGAGGTGGGGGAGCGCTACATCCTCGGGAACCGGAACTTCACGCTCCAGCGGCTGTTCGCCGATCTCGGCCGGCTCTCGGGGGTGCAGCCGCCGGTGGTGACGCTGCCGCTGCCGGTCGCGCTGGCCCTGGCCCACGCGGCGCAGCGGGCGGGAGGGTTGGGGATGCCGACGCCCGCCGAGGTGCGCGCATCCTCGCTGAACTGGGCGTTTGCGAACCGGAAGGCAAAGCGTGACCTGGGCTGGGACACCTCGCCGCACGAGGATTGCCTGGAGGAGACGATCGCGTTCTACCGGGAGCGCGACGCGGGCGGACTGGCTCCGGCCGGCTCGCTCCAGCCCGCGCCGCTCAGGCTTGCCGGCGCGGTGGCCCGCCGCCTTCCACCGTTACGGCGCTAGTGGGCCCCACCGAGACGTCCCACCGGAAATGGCGGCTCGGGATGGCCACTGGCCATTGTCCTCGGAATCCCACGTGGCGGGGGCACGCCTCGATTCCTGCGTCCTCGGCCAGCGGCCCCCGGTCCTCGCCCTTTCAGGCGCGACGTTCCGGCGCGACCCACCAGAGGTGCAACTTACGTCCCGAC
>DATCPD010000278.1:0-11243 GCA_036564325.1 Solirubrobacteraceae bacterium
TGGAAGGACCTGACCGACAACGTCAACTTCATGGCCCGCAACCTGACCGAGCAGGTGCGCAACATCGCCACCGTCACCACCGCGGTGGCCAACGGCGACCTCTCGCGGAAGATCACCGTCGACGTCAAGGGCGAGGTGCTCGAGCTCAAGCGGACCGTCAATACGATGGTCGACCAGCTCTCGGCCTTCGCCGACGAGGTGACGCGCGTGGCCCGCGAGGTCGGCACCGAGGGCAAACTCGGCGGCCAGGCTGAGGTTCCGGGAGTGTCTGGCACCTGGAGCGACCTGACCGACTCGGTCAACTTCATGGCCTCCAACCTGACCTCGCAGGTGCGCAACATCGCCCAGGTCACCACCGCGGTCGCGCAGGGCGACCTGTCGAAGAAGATCACCGTTGACGCTCGCGGGGAGATCCTCGAGCTCAAGGACACGATCAACACGATGGTCGACCAGCTGCGCTCGTTCGCCGCCGAGGTCACTCGCGTAGCGCGCGAGGTCGGCACCGAGGGCATCCTCGGCGGCCAGGCCGAGGTCGGCGGCGTGTCCGGGACCTGGAAGGGCCTGACCGAGAACGTCAACCAGATGGCCTCCAACCTGACCACGCAGGTCCGGAGCATCGCCACGGTCACCACCGCGGTGGCCAACGGCGATCTCTCGAGGAAGATCACCGTCGACGCCAAGGGCGAGGTCGAGGCGCTGGCAGAGACGATCAACCGCATGGTCGACCAGCTGCGCTCGTTCGCCGCGGAGGTGACCCGCGTGGCGCGGGAGGTTGGGACCGAAGGCGCGTTGGGCGGGCAGGCCGAGGTCCCGGGCGTCGCCGGCACCTGGAAGGACCTGACCGACAACGTCAACTTCATGGCCCGCAACCTCACCGACCAGGTGCGCAACATCGCGCAGGTCGCGACCGCTGTGGCCAACGGAGACCTCACGCAGACGATCACCGTCGATGCTCGCGGCGAGATCCTCGAGCTCAAGCAGACGCTGAACCGGATGGTCGCCCAGCTGTCGAGCTTCGCCGCCGAGGTCACCCGCGTGGCGAGAGAAGTAGGCACCGAGGGCAAGCTCGGTGGGCAGGCCGAGGTCGAGGATGTGTCCGGCACCTGGCGGCGACTGACCGAGAACGTGAATCAGCTGGCGGGAAACCTGACCACTCAGGTGCGCGCGATCGCCGAGGTCTCCACCGCGGTGACCCAGGGAGACCTGACCCGCTCGATCTCGGTCGAGGCCCAGGGAGAGGTGGCGGAGCTCAAGGACAACATCAACCAGATGATCGCCAACCTGCGTGAGACGACTCAGCGCAACGCCGAGCAGGACTGGCTGAAGACGAACCTGGCGAGCATCTCCGGCAAGCTGCAGGGGCAGCGTGATCTCGCCGCGGTCACGCAGCTGATCATGAGCGAGGTCACCCCGACCGTCAGCGCCCAGCACGGCGCATTCTTCGTGGCCGAGCCGGGAACCCACGGCAGCACGGAGCTGGTGCTGGCGGCCGCCTACGGCTACACCCCCCGCCGCAGCGATCCGCACAGCCGCGTCGACGTGGGCGAAGGCCTGGTCGGTCAGGCGGCCTTCGAGCGCAAGACGATCGCGCTGACCGACCTGCCGCCCAACTACATCAAGGTCGGCTCGGGGCTCGGGGAGTCCGGCGCGGCGGGACTGCTGGTGATGCCGGTGCTGTTCGAGGACCAGGTACTCGGCGTGATCGAGTTGGCAGCGCTCAGGCCGTTCTCCGAGGTGAACCGGGACTTCCTCGATCGTCTCACCGACACGATCGGCGTCGTTCTCAACACGATCCGCGCCAACATGCGCACCGAGGAGCTGCTGTCGCAGTCCCAGGGCCTCACGCAGGAGCTGCAGAAGCAGTCCGAGGAGCTTCGCAACACCAATGACGAGCTCCAGGAGAAGGCGCGCCTGCTGTCCGAGCAGAACCAGGACATCGAGATCAAGAACGAGGAGATCGAGCTGGCCCGGCGCGGGCTCGAGGAGAAGGCGGCCCAGCTGGCGCTGTCGTCCAAGTACAAGTCCGAGTTCCTGGCCAACATGTCGCACGAGCTGCGGACGCCGCTGAACTCGATGCTGATCCTCAGCCGGATGCTCGGGGAGAACGACGACGGCAAACTCAGCCAGCGCCAGGTCGAATTCGCCCAGACGATTCACTCCGCCGGCAACGACCTGCTGTCCCTGATCAACGACATCCTCGACCTGTCGAAGGTCGAGGCGGGCCGGATGGAGTTGGGCCTGGCTCCCGTCGCGCTGGCTGATATCTACGACGGGGCCGAGCGCGCCTTCCGCCAGGTCGCCGAGGAGAGCGGCCTGAACTTCTCGGTGGAGCTGGACCCGGCGCTGCCGCCTTCGATCGTCTCCGACGAGCAGCGTCTGAACCAGATTCTCAAGAACCTGCTTTCGAACGCGTTCAAGTTCACTCACCACGGGGGCGTGACGCTGTCGATTCGGACGCCGGATTCGACGGTTCTGTTTGGCAACGAGACGCTGAGTGCCGCCGAGCGGGTGATCGAATTCTCGGTGGCCGACACCGGCGTGGGCATCGCCGACGACAAGCTCGGGGCGATCTTCGAGGCGTTCCAGCAGGCGGACGGCACGACGTCGCGCAAGTACGGTGGGACCGGCCTCGGGTTGTCCATCTCCAGAGAGATCACGCGACTGCTCGGCGGGGAGATCCACGTCGAGTCCACGCTCGGCTCCGGTAGCCGCTTCACGCTGTTCCTGCCGCTCACCGAGCGCGTTGTCGACTCTCCGGCGGACTCGAACGGCCACTCCGGCGGACCGCTGGCCACACCTCGGGGCGACGCGGGCCGAGCAGCGCAGGATGTGACCGACGACAGCCTGGCCCTCGAGCGCGACGACCGCGTCGTTTTGGTCCTCGACTCCGACCAGACGCGCGCCCGGATCCTGCTCGACGCCGCGCACCGGCACGGAGCCAAGGGGATCGTCGCGCGCCGTCCGAGCGCCGGTGTCTCGCTCGCTCGGGAGCACCGTCCTGAGTCGATCCTGCTCGCCGGCGACCCCGCCCGCGTGGAATCCGTGCTCGGCCAGCTCAAGAAGCACCCCGACACGCGCCATCTCCCCGTCGTCGTGATCTCCGAGGCCTCGTCACGGATCGACGCGTTGCGCTCCGGGGCGGCGGCCTTCGTCGCGGAGCCCGTCACCGACGTGTCGCTAGGAGAGGTTCTGGCCCGGACCGATGGGCGCGCGGGTCGCTCGCGCCGGATCGCGCTGATCGACGAAAACGAGCGGCCGGACGGGCAGATCATGGAGCTGCTGGACGGAGATGACGCCGATGTGCAGCTGATTCCTGCGCACGCCGCCGCGGCAGCCCTACAAGCGGGAGGTTTCGATCTCGCCGTGGTCCTCGCCGGCCGTCAGCGCCGGCAGACGCTGGCCCTGCTGCGTGAAGTCTCCACCGACGAGACGCTGCGCGAGCTTCCGATGGTCGTCTACACCGCTCGCAAGCTTCCAGCCGCCGACCGGGCCCGGGTTGACGCGCTGGCCAAAGCCGCCGTGATCTGCGTCGCCGACTCCCCGGAGCGGCTCGTGGATCGATGCGCCCTGTTCCTGCATCGCGTCGAAGCCCAGCTGCCGCGGGAGACCCGCATGATGCTCGGCGATCTTCGAACCGGCGACGCTCCGCTCGAGGGCAAGAAGGTGCTGGTGATCGACGACGACATCCGCAACGTGTTCGCGCTGACCTCGACATTCGAACAGCGCGGCATGAAGGTGGTGTTCGCCGAGAACGGGCGCGAAGGGGTGGAGCGCCTGCATCAGCATCCCAACACCGACCTCGTGCTGCTCGACATCATGATGCCCGAGATGGATGGCTACGAGACCGCGCGGGCGATCCGCTCGATGCCGAGATTCGAGCATCTGCCGATCATCTCGCTGACCGCAAAGGCGATGAGGGGCGATCGTGAGAAGGCGATCGCGGCAGGCGCCTCTGACTACATCACCAAGCCGGTCGACATCGATCACCTGGTGTCGATGATGCGCGTGTGGCTGGACGCCTGAGCGGCCCCGCCGCTGCCGCCGTCCCGGACGCCCTGGTCGGTCTCACCGCGGGCGAGGTGCTGCCGATCCTGCTCGTCGATGACCGCGTGGAGAACCTGCGCACGCTGGAGGCCGTCCTGGAACAGCTCGCGGTTCCGCTGGAGAGCGTCACCTCGGGCGAGGAGGCGCTGCGCCGCCTGCTCGTGAGCGACTACGCGCTGATCCTGCTGGATGTGCGGATGCCGGGCCTCGACGGTCTGCAGACCGCGCAGCTGATCAAGGGCCGCGAGCGCAGTCAGGACGTACCGATCGTATTTCTCACCGCCGCTCGCAACGAGATCGACGAGATCCTCCGCGGGTATGACGTCGGCGCGGTCGACTATGTGCTCAAGCCGTTCGATCCCGAGCTGCTGCGTTCGAAGGTCAGCGTGTTCTGCGAGCTCGAACGCAGTCGCCGCACGCTGAAGCGCTCCGAGGCGTTCCTGCGCGGAGCGTTCGAGGCGGCGCCGATCGGCAAGACGGTGCTCGACGGAGCCCGCCGGATCGTGCGAGCCAATCCGGCGTTCGGCCGCCTGCTGGGCCGCGACGCGGCGCAGCTGACGGGTGTCGACGTCGATGCTCTGTGCCATCCCGACGAGCGAGCGAGGCTGGCCGGGGCGCTCGCCTGGGTCGCCGACCACGAGCCGACCACTGCCGAGGCCGAGCGCGCCGAGATGGATGTCCGGCTGCTGTCCGCTTCCGGCACGGAGGTATGGGTGGCCGCGGTGGCGTCCTCGATCGATCCGGCCGAGCTCGCCGACCCGCTGCTGCTCGTTCAGTGGGTCGATCTGAGTTCCCGCCGGCGCGCGGAGCAGGCGCGCGCCGACCTGCTGCTCGAGCATTCCGCGCGCACCAACGCCGAGGCGATCGCCGACCGGCTGAACAAGCTGCAGACGCTCAGCGCGGCGATCGACTCGCTCGCCCTCGACGAGGTCCTGCCCGAGCTGGCGGTACGGCTGGCGGAGCTGTTCGAGGCCGAAGTCGCGGAGGTGCAGGTGCTGACCGAGGATGGCGACCCGATCGTCGTCCGCGCGGCGCGCGGGCGGGTGCTGGGCGCCGCCGAGGAGTTCGTCCCGCCCCCGAACGCCCAGGCGGAGGAGGTCCCGATCGTGATCGAGCACGCGCGCTCCGGGCGCCTGCGACTCATCCTTTCCCCTGACCGGCGCTTTACGGCCGCGGACCGCTCGCTGCTGAGCGACGCTGCGGAGCGTGCGGCCCTGGCGATCCGCCGCGCCCGGCTCCACGAGCGCGAGCACAGCATCGCCGCCGAGCTCCAGCGAGGGCTCGTGCCCAAGCGGTTGCCCGAGCTCGAGGGCCTGCAAGTCGCCCCCTATTACAAGGCCGCGGGTGACGGCGTCGAGGTGGGGGGCGACTGGTACGACGCCTTCGAGCTGGGTGGAGACCGGCTCGGCGTCGTGCTCGGAGACGTGGCCGGCCGCGGCATCCCCGCTGCCTCGGCCATGGGCCAGCTTCGGAGCGTGACGCGTGCTTTTGCGCTCGCCGACGACGGCCACTGCGCGCCCGGGGAGGTGCTGACGCGGCTGAACCGGCACCAGCTGGCGCTCGGGGCCGAGGAGCTGTTCACGGTCCTCTACGCGATCATCGACCGCGCCGCCAGGATCGTCACCTGGGCGAACGCGGGGCATCTCCCCCCGCTGTTGCGGGTCGACTCGGGCGAGGCCAGTCTGCTCGAAGGCGGTAACGGGTTGATGGGTATCGAGGAGGTGCAGTACGAGTCCTTCGAGCGTTCGCTGCCCGCCCCCAGCACGATCGTGCTTTACACGGATGGGCTAGTCGAGCGCCGCGGCGAGTCCCTGGACGTCGGCTTCAGCCGGCTGATCGAGGCCGCCGCGTCAGGGCCGCTGGAGCCGCAGGCCCTGCGCGATCACATCCTCGAGCGCGTGCTGCCGGGCGACGCGCTCCACGATGACGTGACCGCCGTCGTCGTGCAGGTCAGCTGAGGGCGCCGCCTCAGGCCCTCTCGTCGTCGACGAACGGCAGGTGACGCTCGGCGCCGGTGACCACGAACACCTGCATCGCGCTGTCCGCGGGACGCAAGAGACGCAGCGTGCATCCGTGGCTGCGGGCCGCTCGCTCGGTCTGGAGTAGGAAGCGGAGGCCTGAGGAATCGACGAAGTTCACACCGCGGAGATCGATCAGCATCCGCTCCGGGTTCCCGTCCAGGGCCTTCGCCCGTGCACGCTCGAGTGCCGCGACACCGGCCAGGTCGATGTCCCCGGTGACCGTGACCCTGACCTCCTGTGCCCCACGCTCGATCGCGATGTCGACGTTGGGCGGCCCGGTCATCGCGCAGCCGCGGGTGCCAGATCAAGCGCCGTCAGGACCGCCTCCAGCTCATCTACCACGTCGCCATGGCAGCGGACCGCCGCGCGGTCGTCGAACGGCGTGGACCCCTGGGTCAGGATCGCCAGCCGGCCCCCGCGGGACAACGTCACCGCCGGGAGTTGACCGACCGGATAGACCTCGAGTGAGGAGCCGATGCACAGCATCAGGTCAGCGCCCGCAGCCAGCTGTTCGGCCTGGGCCAGCGCTTGCGCAGGGAGGTACTCGCCGAACAGGACGACATCGGGCTTCAGGGGCGAGGTGCAGTCACAGCGGGGGACGCCCTGGCGGTCCTCGAGCCGGCGCGAGCGCACGTCTGCCAGCGCAAAGCAGTGCCCGCAGATCAGACAGGACGAGTGCGCGATCGTGCCGTGCACCTCGACCAGCGTCTGCGAACCGGCGCGCGCGTGCAGCTGGTCGATGTTCTGAGTGATCACGGCGTCGAGCATCCCGGCGCGCTCGAGCTCGGCCAGCGCCACGTGGGCGCGGTTTGGACGCTTGCGCTCCAGCGCCTGGAATCGCTCACCGTAGAAGCGCCAAAACCGCTCCGGATCACGCCGGAAAACATCGATGTGGGCCACCTCCATCGGGTTGACGTTGGCCCACACACCGGTTCCGGGGGAGCGGAAGTCCGGGATCCCCGACGGAACCGAGATCCCCGCGCCGGTCAGTGCGACGACCGAGTCGGCCTCGCGGATCAACGCGGCGAGTCGGGCGGCGGCGGTGCCGAGCGCGGTCACTTGCCCTGGAACCGTGGTGTGCGCTTCTGGAGGAAGGCGGAGATGCCCTCGTGTGCGTCCTCGGACGCGAACACGCTGGCGAAGCCCAGCTTCTCCTGCTCGATCCCGGCGTCGAGGTCCCCGGCTGCGCCGACGCGCTTGATCTGCTCGACCGCGAGCGGCGCCTGTCCGGCCAGCTTGCGGGCCCAGCCGAGCGCGGTGTCGAGCAGCTCGTGGTCCGGGACCACCCGTGTGGCCAGACCGAGCTCGTAGGCCTCGTCGGCGCCGATCGGCTCCCCGGTCAGGTTCAGCTCGAGTGCCTTGGCCTCCCCGACCAAGCGCGGCAGCCGCTGCGTCCCCCCGAACCCGGGGATGATCCCGAGGTTGATCTCAGGCTGTCCGAAGGTCGCCGACTCGGCGACGATCCGGAAGTCGCAGGCCATCGCCAGCTCGCAGCCTCCGCCGAACGCCAGCGCGTTGACTGCGGCGATCGTGGCGATCCTCGAGCGCTCCATGTCGCGAAGCAAGCCGTGCATCTGGTCGAGCAGATCCCGGCCTGCGGCCGCGTCCATCTTCGTGAACGCCTTGATGTCCGCCCCCGCACAGAACAGCATCGGGTTCGCCGACGCGAAGACCAGCGCGCGCACGGTGCCGTCGTCGCTCACGGCCTGCCACAGCTTGCGCAGCGCCTCCACGACCTCCGGGGAGATCGAGTTGGCCGGCGGGCGGTCGAGCCACGCGATCGCCGTGACGCCGCGCCGCTCGAGTTTGACCGGGCTGTCCTCCCAGCCGGTCTCCGCACGCGGGTAAGGAAAGAACCCCTGACCGGTCTTCACGCCCAACCGGCCCTGGGCCACGAGGCGGCGCAGAATCATCGGTGGGTTGAAGTTCTCTCCCCATTCGGCGGCCGCCCGCTCGAGCTTCGCCAGCACCTCGTCCAGACCGATCTGATCGGCCCGGGCGAACGGCGGCGGGATGATCCCCGCGCCGGCCATCATCCCGAGGTCGATGTCCTTCATGGCGGCAACGCCCTCCTCGAGCACGAGGCAGCTCTCGACCAGCGCCTTGAGCGTGAACCGCTCGACCAGCGCGTCGGTGTCGATCGGCGTCTCAGCCGTGCTCATAGAAGCCCTGTCCGGTCTTGGCGCCGAGATTCCCGTGCGCGACCAGTCTCTGCATCTGGCTGTGTACGTGGAAGCGCTCGCCGTATGACTCCCTCAGGTGCTCGGCGACGTGGAGCACGGTGTCGAGCCCGAGCAGGTCGGCGAGAAAGAACGGCCCCATCGGGGCGGCCTTCGACTCGCTGACGATGCGGTCGAGCTCCTTGATCCCGATCCCGGTTTCCTCCTGGAAGCGCCACAGCTCCGAGACGCTCGAGTTGAGGATCCGGTTGACCACGAAGCCCGGCGCCTCTTCGCAGCGAATCGGCATCTTCTTGATTGCCTGCGCGAAGTTACTGGCCGCCTGCACGGTTTCGAGCGACGTGTCCTCCCCTTCGATCACCTCGATCAGGCGCATCATCGACGCGGGGTAGAAGAAGTGAAAGCCGACGACCTTGTCCGGTCGGCTGGTCACCTCGCCCATCTGGGTGATCGACAGGGACGACGTGTTGGATGACAGGATCGCGTGGCCGGGCGTGACCTCGTCGAGCTCGGCGAACACGACCTGCTTGATCTCCATCCGCTCCGGGACGGCCTCGATCACGAAGTCGACGTCGCCGAAGCTCTCGTACCCGGTCGTCCCGGTGATCAGGCCGAGCCTGCGGTCGAGTTCGGCCGCATCGAGTTTCCCCGCATCGACACGCGCCTGCCACAGCGACCGCGCCTTCTCCAGCCCGGTGTCGACGAACTTCTGATCGACGTCCTTGAGCACGACGGGTATGTCGGCGTTGGCGATCGTGTAGGCGATCTCCCCGCCCATCGTGCCGGCGCCGACCACGGCAGCTTTGAAGACGAACATGCGCTCTCGAGAAGGGGTGTCGGTGGTGGCCTACCCCGGCACCGCCGGAGCCCGCGGGATTCTATCGGCGCGCGTGCGGCGGACGGGGTCCGGCGGACGGGGTCCGGCGGACGGCATCGGGTCAGTGCCGGTCAGCGCCGGTCAGCGCCGGTCAGCGCCGGTCAGGGCCGGTCAGCGGCGGTCAGGCGCTCAGCGGGCGCGCTCGGATAGCTCCGCGCCGAACCGTCCCAGCGTGGCCTGCAGCGAGGCCGCCATGGCCCGGCGAATAAACAGCAGATCGATCAACGGGGTGAAGAACGAGCGCTTCTTGATCTCGTACTCGAGGCTCAGCTTGACCTCGACGTGTTCGTCCGCCGGCGTGAAGGCCACCCGCTGGCGCCCCGTGATCGCGTCGTCCTCGACGTCCAGCGTCTGCCCATCCAGCGGCTCGTACGCGGTCACCCGCTCGGTCACCCGGCCGCGCCCGGCCGGCCCGGACTGCCACGTCACGGTGGATCCGCGCTCCGGCCAACCACCCGAGGTCTCGACGATGTGGTCGAAGCCGTCGACCCACGAGGCCCACCGCGTGAGGTCGTACCAGCGGGACTCTGCCGCGCTCACCGATCCCCGAAATGTCTGCGCCGCCGTCACCGCCTTCATCCCAATGCCGATCAGTACTCGCGCAGCTCTTGCCGGATCAGCTCGATGGTGCTCTGGATCGCGGCCAGGTTCGGCTCCAGTCGCCGGGCCAGCACCCGGCGCTCCTGCTCACCGGCGGCGGTGATCCGGTAGAAGCGGCGGCTGCGTCGCTCCGGATGTTCCCAGTCTCCCTCCACCAGCTCACGCGCCTCCAGCGAGCGCAGCAGCGGATACATCGTGTTCGGATTGACCGTCACGGCGCCGCCGGTCAGGGCCAGGATCTGGTCCATCAGCTGATTGCCGTAACAGGCGTCGTGGGCCACGAAGTGCAGCACGAGCAGACTCACCAGACCGGAACGCCGTAGCTCGGCGACGAGCGGGTCAGCGGAACCGGGACCGGCGAGCGAGGCCATCGTCCTGATTATCGCTCGCTTGTCGGACCGCGGAGGACTCGTGCACTAGCCTTGACGGCGGTCATGGCCGACAATCTGCCCGACGCCGTCCGGCCCTACCCGAATATCTCGTCGAAGGCGTACGAGCACCCCGCGGACCGGGCGGCCACCGCCGCTCTGAAAGCCGTCCCGATGCTTGACACCGTCGCGCGCAAGCTCGTCGAGTGGCGTTACGAGCGCGCGCTGCGCCAGTTCTACCTCGGCAACTCGGTCAAGGTCGGCGAGCACCAGCTTCCGGAGCTGTGGACGTCGCTGAGCGGCGTGACCCGCGTCCTCGACATGCCCGACGATTACGACCTGTACGTCACCTCGGGCGTGCGCGGCGGCGCCCAGACGATCGGCTCGGGCAAACCGATGCTCGTGATGGACTCGATGCTGCTCCAGCGGCTGGGCCCGGGCGAGCAGCGTGCGGTCCTCGCCCACGAGCTCGGACACATCCTCTCCGATCACGTGCTCTACATGACGGCCCTGAACATCCTGCTCAGTGTCGGCAGTGGCTTGCCCTTCTTCCTCGGACTCCCGTTCCGGGCTGTCCGCGCGGTGCTGCTCGAGTGGTATCGCGCCGCCGAGCTGAGCTGCGACCGCGCTGCCACCCTGGCCGTGCGCGATCCGCGGATCGTCTGCTCGAGCCTGATGGTCATGGCGGGCGCTATGCCCGCCGATCAGCTCAACCTCGACGCATTCATGGCGCAGGCCATGGAGTACGAGAGCTGGGATGACCCGACCGACCGGGTGCGCCGCTTCTTCAACGAGATCGGCCAGAGCCACGCCTACTCCGTCCGGCGCGTCTCCGAGGTGATGAAGTGGGTCCAGGGGGGCGAGTACGACCGCATCGTCCGCGGCGAGTACCGGACGCGCGACCAGGAGTCCGACGTCCGCGAAGAAGCCGGCGACGCGATGGAGTTCTACGCCGAGCGCTTCCGCTCGTTCTTCCGCGAGGCCGGCGACAACGTCACCTCGCTCGGCTCCCAGGTCGGCGACATGAGCCAGCAGCTGGCGGACTGGATCCGCTCGCGGGGCGGCGGGTCGGGCGGCGGGTCCTCCGAAAGCTAGGTGCGGAGCGGCGCGGCGGCGGGGCACGGCGCGCGGGGCACGGCGTGCGGAGCCGGCG
>DATCPD010000001.1:0-2614 GCA_036564325.1 Solirubrobacteraceae bacterium
AGCGAGTGCACCGCTGCCAGCACCTCACGCAGAGTCTCGCGCTGCTCGGGCCCGGACAGCTCGGCGTGGCCTGGATCGAACTCGGGCACGCACTCGGGGCGGTGCGTGCGAGCCCGCAGCACGTTCAGCGCCGCGTTGTGCGTGATCACATGCAGCCACGCTCGGACGTCTCGGATGGCGGCGCCGCGCCGCAGCGCGGCATGTGCGCGCAGGAGCGCGTCCTGGACGGCCTCCTCGGCGTCCGCCTCGCCGACGATCTTCGTGCACTGGCGGACCAGCGATCGCCGGTAGCGCCCGACGATCGCTTCGAACGCGGCCTCCGATCCCGACGCCGCCAGGCCGGCCAGCCGCTCGTCGGGCTGGGTCCGCAGAACCGATCGCGCCAGCCGCGCCGGGGGGACGAGTCTGGGGTTCATCGGTGCGCCACCGCCGGGGAGCCTGCGCCCGGAGCGTGAGAACCGAGTCGGCGCTACGTAGGAGCTAGGTAGGAACGGTGCGGCGCAGCGAGTCGATCAGCAGCTCCAGCATCCGAGGCCACGCGGTCGGCTCGAGCTGCTTGGCCGCGCGGGTGGCGGCGAACAGCAGCTTCAGGTCAAGCGTCGTCGCATCGGCCCGGAGGCTGCCCTCGGCGCGCGCGGCGTCAAGCAGGCGGTCCAGCGACCGAGACGTGCGGTCGGTGGCCCGGCGCACGGCGGGATGGTCCGCCACGGCGACCCGCGCGTCCCCCAGGAAGTCATCACATGACTGCTGCTCGACGATCGTCCACAGCATCTCGACCAGCGCCGACCAATGGTCGTCCTGGCGCCGGCAGGCCACCCCCGCCGCCGCGGTGATCTGATCCAGCCGGCTGGCCACGAGCGCCGCGAGCAGCTCCCGCTTGGAGGAGAACTGGCGATAGACGCTGGCCACTCCCGCTCCGGCCGCCGCCGCCACCGAGGGCATCGACGCGTCAAGGCCCTGGGTCGCGAACACCTCGCCCGCCGCCTGCAACAGTCGCTCGCGCTTGGCGTCGTGGTCGAGCGCGGCCCAGCCGCAGGTGCCCGGCGCCGTTGACTCCGGCCGGGGGGCTAGCGGAATGGTCATTCCGCTAGATTAGCCGGATGGACTCCGAGCAGCGCCAGCATGACATTCACCCGAATCTGATCCTCGCTGTCCTGTCCCTCGCGGGGCTCGCCTACTCCGTGCTCAGCTCGGCCGTGATCCCGGCCCTGCCGACGATCCAGCACAGCCTGCACACCACCGAGACAGGGGTGACCTGGCTGCTCACGGGCTACCTCCTGTCGGCCTCGGTGGGCACGGCGATCATCGGACGCCTGGGCGACATGTACGGCAAGGAGCGGATGCTGCTGCTGACCCTGATCGTCCTGGCGGCGGGAACGCTGCTCGCGGCGGTGTCGACTTCGCTCACCCTGCTGATCGTCGCGCGGGTGATCCAGGGCACCGGCGGCGGCATCTTCCCGCTCGCCTTCGCCATCGCCCGCGATGAGTTTCCCAAGGAGCGGGTGGCCGGCAGCATCGGCCTGATGTCCTCGATCCTCGGCATCGGCGGCGGAGTCGGAATCGTCACCGGCGGCCTGATCGTCGAGCATCTGAGCTGGCATTGGCTGTTCTGGATCCCCCTCGTCACCACCGTGATCGCCGCCGTCTGCACGTGGCGCTTCATCCCCGAATCGCCCGTGCGGCTCGCCGGCCGGGTCAACTGGGTGGCCGCCACGCTGATGAGCACGGGGATGTGTGCGGTGCTGATCGCGGTTTCGGAGACCACGACCTGGGGCTGGGGGTCGGCCAAGACGCTGCTGCTGCTACTGGCCGGACTTCTGGTCCTGGTCGCCTGGGTCGCCGTCGAGGCTCGCAGCCGCAACCCCCTGATCGACATGGCGATGATGCGGATCCGCGGTGTGTGGACGACGAACCTGGCCGCCTTCCTGCTCGGGGCAGGGATGTACTCGTCGTTCATCATCTTCCCCCAGTTCGCGCAGCTGTCCAAGAGCACCGGCTTCGGCTTCGGCGCCTCGGTCGTCGATTCCGGGCTGTATCTGCTTCCGTCGGCGCTCGGGATGGGCCTGCTCGGCTCCGCGGCGGGCCGCGTCGCCCGCCGCTTCGGCTCCAAGTTCGCCCTCATCGCGGGCAGCGCGATCACCGCCGTCGCCTTCCTGTGGTTCGCCGTGATGCACGCCCACCCGTTCGACATGCTGATCAGCGCGGCGCTCCTCGGCGTCGGCATCGGGCTGGCCTTCGCCGCGCTCGGAAACCTCGTCGTGCAGGCGGTGCCGTCCAGCCAGACCGGCGCCGCCAGCGGCATGAACACCGTTATGAGAACGCTCGGCGGCGCGCTCGGCGGACAGATCGCGGCCACGTTCATCGTCAACAACACCGTTCACGGCGTCCCGAAGCTGGCCGGTTTCACCGAGTCGTTTCTGCTCGCCGGAGGGTTCCTGGTCGTGTGCACGCTGGCGGGCCTGCTGATCCCCGGCAACCGCGCCGAGCGGCGGGGGATGCAGCTCGAGCCAAGGCTCGCGTCGGCCCACGACCCCGGCTAGCTTCCCGGGCGTGCCCGGATTTGACGAGCTGGCGAAGAGCCCGGTTGAACGTCGGGCGCTGAGCCGCCTGCGCG
>DATCPD010000004.1:0-4639 GCA_036564325.1 Solirubrobacteraceae bacterium
GAATGATGAGGAGCGCCACGATGTTCGCGACCTTGATCATCGGGTTGATCGCCGGCCCGGCGGTGTCCTTGAACGGGTCGCCCACCGTATCCCCGGTGACCGCCGCGGCATGAGCCTCTGAGCCCTTGCCGCCGAACGCCCCGTCCTCGATCAGCTTCTTCGCGTTGTCCCACGCGCCACCGCCCGCGGTCATCGAGATGGCCACGAACACGCCGACGACGATCACGCCGATCAGCAGCCCACCGAGCGCCTCGACGCTGATCAAACCGACGACCAGGGTGAGGACGATCGGAATCAGCGCCGGGAGGATCATCTCCCGTTGCGCGGACTTGGTGACGATGTCGACGCAGGTCCCGTACTCGGGCAGCTCGGTGCCCTCCATGATCCCGGGCTTCTCCCGGAACTGGCGGCGGACCTCCTCGACGACGGCGCCGCCGGCGCGGCCGACGGCCTCCATCGAGAGCGCGGCGAACAGGTAGACCATCAGCCCGCCGATCAGGAGCCCGATCAGCACCGGTGGGTTACCGATGGCGAAGTTCGCGGCCTGGTGCTTGTCGGACAGTTCCTTCTCGAACGCGTTGAACAGCACCAGCGCGGCGAGCGCGGCGGAACCGATCGCGTAGCCCTTGGTCACCGCCTTGGTCGTGTTACCGACCGCGTCGAGCTTGTCGGTGATCGTCCGGACCTCGTCCGGCAGCTCCGCCATCTCGGCGATACCGCCGGCGTTGTCGGTGATCGGGCCGAACGCGTCGAGCGCGACGATCAGGCCGGTCAGCGAGAGCTGAGCCATCACGGCCACGCCGATGCCGTAGATCCCCTGGCCGGCGCCGCCGGCCAGCTTCCAGGCGCCGAAGATGCCCAGCGCGATGACGATCGCCGGCAGCGCGGTCGACTGATAGCCGGAGGCGAGTCCCGCGATGATGTTCGTGGCATGGCCGGTCTGCGAGGCGCTGGCGGTCTTCTTGACCGGCGAGAAGCGCGTCGAGGTGTAGTAGTCGGTGATCACGAACAGGAGCGCGGTGACCCCGATCCCGATCAGCGCGCAGAGGTAGAACTTCCACCAGTGCGGTGCCGCCGCGCCGGAGATGAAGGTGATCTTGCGCATCAGCCAGTAGGTCACCGGGAGGAACGCGAGTGCGGCGAGGACACCGGAGACGACCAGCCCCTGATACAGCGCCCGCTCGACGTTCCCAGCCTCGGACTTGACGGCGAAGGTCCCGATGATCGAGGCGATGATCGAGACGGCGCCGAGGATCAGCGGGTACATGACCACCGCCGATTGCTGACTGAACAGCAGCACGCCGAGCAGCATCACGGCCACGGCGGTGACGGCGTAGGTCTCGAACAGGTCGGCGGCCATGCCGGCGCAGTCGCCGACGTTGTCGCCGACGTTGTCGGCGATCACAGCCGGGTTGCGGGGGTCGTCCTCCGGGATCCCGGCCTCGATCTTCCCCACGAGGTCGGCGCCGACGTCGGCGCCCTTGGTGAAGATGCCGCCGCCCAGCCGGGCGAACACCGAGATCAGCGAGCCGCCGAAGCCGAGACCGATCAGAGCGTCCACCGCGTGGCGCGGGCTCTCGCCGGCGATCCAGGTCAGCACGCCGTAGTACCCCGCCACGCCGACGAGCGCGAGCCCGACGACCAGCATGCCGGTCACCGCGCCACCGCGGAAGGCGACGTCGAGCGCGCCCGAGACGCCGCCCCGAGCGGCCTCGGCCACCCGCGCGTTGGAGCGCACGGACACGTTCATGCCGATGTAGCCGGCCGCGGCGGAGAACAGACCGCCGATCAGGAAGCCGATCGCCGCCCGGATGTTCTGAAGCGGAATCAGCACGATGAACAGGACGACGCCGACCGCGGCGATCGTCGTGTACTGGCGGTTCAGGTAGGCCGATGCGCCCTCCTGGACGGCGGCTGAGATCGTGCGCATGCGCTCGTTGCCCGGTGACAGGGCGAGCAGCGAGCGTGAGGTCAGGGCACCGTAGAGAACGGCGGCGGCAGCACAGACAAGCGCGACCAGGACGCCGTGATGCGTCAAGAAGCTAGACAAGAAGATCCTCCGGGGAAGCTCTCAGTTTGGGAGTGAGGCGCGCGACGCGCAGCCAACAACCGACAAAAGGGCCACCACCCAAACGTCGAGCAGGGCCCTCGGAAGTAGACGGCGCGGGAGTGTAGCGGGCGGAGCGCCGGAGCGGTTACTGACCCGGAATCCAGAGTCGTCCGCTGCGTTGAGCGGGTCCGCCACCCTCTTCCGGGGATCCGGGCTCAGGGCTCGGCGGCGGGGGCGCCTGAGGCCCTGGCTCGGCCTGCTGGGACGGCTCGCCCGAGCTCTGGGCGGGGGCGTCCGGCGTCTCGGGTTGTCCGCCGATCCGCACGAAGGCGAGCTGGAGTTGCGACAGCGCGTCCCTGATCGGCTTGACCTGCGCCGGGGCGATCTGCTCGATCAGCGGCAGCATCGCCCGAACTGCCTCGATGGCCAGGCGAACCTGCGTCTGGTCGCGCTCGGATTCGGTGCCCGGAGCCAGGCCGGTGCGTCGCATCCCGAGGTTGATCAGCGTCACGACGTGCTCGAGCAGCCCCTGCTCGACGCGGATCTTCTTGATTTCTTCTTCGTAGGCGGCTCGCAGCTCCTCCTCGGTTGGCTGCTCACCGCTGAGTGGCTCTGAAGTGCTCATCCAATGACCTCCGCTGTGCTTCCGAGGACTCCAGCATACGTCTCCCTGGTCTGGGCGACCACGGAGGCGAAGATCTCCCGCATGTCGACCCCGGCCTCGATCATCCGGCGCTGCCGCTGCGCGCCGTTGAGCGGCGGCAGCGCGACGTCGATCCCGAGCTCGGAGCGGACGGGCGCGGTCCAGCTCAGCAGTCGCTCCACCGCCTCTGCCGCCGGATAGGGCTCGCCGCGATCGAGGTCCAGCATTTCGCCCTCGAGCCCGTGCCGAATGGCGCGCCAGAGGTTCTCCTCGATCAGCCGGCCCGGGAGGTCGATCGCCGGGAGACCTGCGTCGACGTCGCGGGCGGCCTGGGCCACGCACGCCACGATCAGGGCCGCGAGCCCGTCCGCCTCGGGCGCGGTCGCCTGCGCGTCGCAGATCCGCACCTCGACCGTCCCGAAGGCGAAGTGCGGACGCACCGACCACCAGACCTGGGTGTATTCGACGATCGAGCTGGTGCGCACGAGGAAATCGATGTACTGCGCAAACGCGTCCCAGCCGCCGAAGGGGTCCGGCACTCCGCAGCGGGGGAAGCTGCGGGTGAAGATCTGCGAGCGCGCGCTGTGCAGGCCGGAATCGCGCCCGTCGAGAAACGGGGAGTTGGCGGAGATCGCCAGCAGTAGCGGCAGCACCGGCCGCAGGCGGTCGCACACCAGCACAGCTCGATCGGCGCCGCGAATGCCCACGTGCACGTGCAGTGAGAAGGCGTTGTTGCGCCAGGCGACGTACTGAAGGCCCTCCTGGACGCGGTGATAGTGGTCGGTGTCGATGATGTGCTGCTCGCGGTAGTCAGACCACGGATGGGTCCCGGTCGCCCCGAGGGCCAGCCCGCGGTCGGCGGCGAGGGCGAACAGCCGGCGCCGGCGCTCGCGCTGAGCCGCGGTCGCCGCCGCCAGATCCTCGCCCCGCCCGGAGCGAATCTCGATCTCCGAGGAGATCAGCTCGCCGGCCACCGATTCAGCCAGCACGGGGTCCGCCATCGAGGCTTTCCTGAGCTCCTCAAAGCGGCCGACCAGGCCGAGATCGGTGCCGTCCAGCAGTGCGAACTCCTCCTCGATCCCGACGGTGAAGTCGGTCGAGTGCTCGAAAGCCGCGCGCGCGGTATCCAGGTCGAGGTCCACGTCGGGAGCGTCGCTCGGGTCAGGTGAGATAGAAGTACAGCGCGTAGAGCAGATCGACCGCGGGGCTCGAGGTGTGGACGGTGACCTCGGGGGGAACCTGGAGCAGCGCGTCGGAGTAGTTGAAGATGATCTTGACTCCGGCGTCGGCGAGCTCATTGGCCAGGGTCTGAGCCGCAGCGGTCGGCACGGCCAGTACGGCCACGACGATGTCCTCGTCCTCCACGACGTTGCGCAGCTCGGAGTTGTGGCGAACCTTCATCGAGCCGATCTCGGAGCCGACCTTGCTCTGATCGACGTCGAACATCGCCACGACCCGGAAGCCGTGGTCGGCGAAGATGTCGGAGGTGGCGATCGCGGTGCCGAGGTGCCCCGCGCCAAACAGGGCGATGTTGTGCTGTCCCGCCGTCCTCAGGATCTTGCGGATCTGGCTGACCAGCGATTCGACGTTGTAGCCGACGCCCCGCTTGCCGAACTTCCCGAACCCGGAGAGGTCGCGCCTGATCTGAGTCGAGTTGACGTGCGTGTACTCGGCGAGCTCCTGTGAGGAGATCGTTTCCTTGCCCATCTTCCGGGCCTGTGTGAGCACCTGCAGGTAGCGTGACAGCCGAGCCGCGACACCGAGCGAGAGCTTCTCCCCCGGGCTGTCGTCATCCGGCTGAGCGACAGGCTCCTGCTCGCTGCCGACCGTGTAGCTCATCCTCGGCTCACTCTACTAGCGGCGTCCCGGCCGTCAGAGCCCGACACCTGCCGGGCAAACTCGGCTTCGTCGACGACCAGCTCGAACGCCTCGACGCCGTTGATGGT
>DATCPD010000006.1:0-1662 GCA_036564325.1 Solirubrobacteraceae bacterium
CGGAAGCGCGAGCGCCAATCCATGCGCGTAGGCGGCGGGCGTCAGGCGGGCCGACACGAACGTAGGACCCGCGACGACGATCCGCTCGTAGATCGCGTGGAGCAGCTCCGCCTTCTCCTGGGGGATGTCTGCGTGCCGCCACGTCTCGCCGAGCGCCCTGAGCCAGGCCACAGCGCGCTCGGCCGGTACACCGGCGTGGCGGCCTGATCGAAGCTCGCGAGCTGCGCACGGAGCTCGGCCATGCGGGCGAGGTAGGCCGCGTCGCTGATGCCGCCTGCGACGTGCTCCGTCGCCAGCTTGTGCATCTGGCGCTCCAACCGGACGCGGTCGATCGCGACCGGCCGCTGGGTCGAGCCGGTGACCGCCACGACGCCCGCGATCGTTGCGTTGTCGAGCTTGATCGCGCTGACCTGGGCGAGGATCGGTGCTTCCCATGGCCCTGTTGCTGGCGGCCCCCGCGAACATCGCGGCCCTCGATCGGGACCCGGTAGGTTGCTAACGCGCGTCCGACACCCTCCGGGCGCGCTCTGGAACACAACGGTCGCGGCCTTGACCCCGGAACAACGTTGTCGAATACAGCACCAACCGACATAGCGCGGCCTAAGGCGCTGAGGGCTGAGGGCTGAGGTGCGGTGATGGCGGACACGATGGTCTCCGCAGGCATACGCGCTGCGGCCACGATGAGCGAGCAGACTGAGTTCTCACCGACCGGCGAGGTGCTGCGCGACATCGCCAGGGGCGGCATCTCGGGCGCGATCGTCGGGATCGTGGTCGGCGGCCTCGGCGCCCGGGTCGTGATGCGAGTCGTGGCGATCCTCCACCCGGATGCCGTTGGTGCGCTGACGGAAAACGGGAACCGGATCGGCGACATCACGTTGGGTGGAACACTTTTCCTGGTTCTCTTCGGGCTGATCTCGTGCGCCCTCGCCGGTGCGCTCTGGGTCATCGTCAGCCCCTGGATCCCGGGGCATAATGGGGTCCGGGCGTTGCTGACGGCAGGTATTGCGATCGCGATCGGGACGCCATTGCTCATCATCGGCAGGAACCCTGACTTCGTGATCCTGGATCACGACCCGATTGTGGTGTCGCTGCTCGTCGCGCTCGTGGGCTTGATCGGCCTGTCCATAGCGCTGCTTGACAGCTGGCTGGACCGACGGCTTCCCCACGCTGTCACGGGTCGGAAGGGACCGGCTGTGTTCTATGCGACCGTCACGCTGATGGGGGCGGTGCTGGTCCTCCCGTTCGTGCTACTCGTGTTCCTCACCTCGGACGAGTACTACTTGCCGCTCCGGGCAGGCTATGCGCTGCTCGTGGTGGGCCTGTGCACGGCCACCTGGTGGGGGCTGCGCGTCCGGGGGCGAGTGACTACGCCACGGGGTCTGGTGATCGCGGCGCGGGGAGCCGTCCTGATCGCCATCATGCTCGGCGTGTTGACGTCACTCCCCCATATCTCCCGCGCGCTTGGGGCGCCGTCCTGATCTGCTGACCCGGCTCAAGGCTCGGGACTACGAGCCAACCCGCCGCCCGTCCGGCGTAGATGAGCTGCTCCGTGGAGAGACCGAACCGCGCACGCAGGTCGGCGAGGTGACGCTTCACGGTGCTCGGCCGAATAGCCACACGCTTTGCGGCTTTTGGGACGGATCCGCCAGCTGAAACGAAGGC
>DATCPD010000034.1:0-9045 GCA_036564325.1 Solirubrobacteraceae bacterium
AGCACGATCTTACCGTTGCGCACCTGCCCGATCTCGGCACCACCGTAGCCGCCATGCTCGGTCTTCGAGTAGCGGAACGGCACGATTCCCGGGCCGCTCCACTTGGCGCCGCTGTTATCAATCGCAGTGACCAGCCCCTGACGGGTCAGGTTCTTACCCGCGGCCTGGAGCGCCTGCACCAGTGTGTAGGCGTTGGCCATTCCGTATTCGACGTTTCCGTCGAACGGAGCCCCCGCGTCGTACTGGTCGTGAACCTTCTGGAACAGCTGGATCCACGGGTTCGACGTGTCGGTCGGAGACGGCAGGTAGCCGTCCGTGATCGCACCCTCGATCAGCCCGGTCCCCGACGCCTTGCCCTTGGAGATCGACTTCAGCAGGCCGCCCACCGTGGTCGGGTCGATGCCGACACTCGAGATCACGAGCTGTGGCTTGTACCCCAGCGTGAACGAGGTGAGCTGACCGATGGCGGTGTAGATCGGCACCGTGAAGTCGACCAGCACCGTTGCCTTCGAGGCCTTGATCGCCGTGATCTGAGGAGCCAGCGTGGTGGTCCCGGACTGGTAGGCCTCTTTGGCCACGATGCTGGAAGACGGAACCTCGGCCTGGATCCCGGCCAGTCCGCCCTGACCGAAGTCGTCGTCCTGGTAGAGGACGGCGACCTTCTGTCCGGCGAGGTGCTGCTTGATGTACTGGCCGAGGATCTTGCCCTCGATTGTGTAGTTGGGCTGCCATCCGAACGTGTAGGGCTGGCTCGCACCGTTGTCCCAACACGGACAGCCCGAGGCGACGAACAGGTCCGGTACCTTCGATGCATTCAGAAACGAGACGACCTTCGTGTGGGTCGGCGTGCCGAGCCCCTCGAAGATGCCGAATACGTTGTTCTGCAGGACCAGCTGGTGGACGACGTTGACCGTGTTGGTCGGGTTGTAGACGTCATCCTTGATCAACAGGTTGATCTTGCGACCGAACACCCCGCCGTGGGCGTTCACGTACTTGAAGAACGCCTCGGAGGCCGGGGCGATCTCGCTGTAGCCGGGTGCCGCCGGACCGGTGAGCGGCTCGTGCGCGCCGAAGGTGATGCTGGTCGCGGTCACGCCCGGTGAGGCGCTGCTGCTCGAGCCCGACGACCCGCAGGCTCCGATCAGGCTCGCGACCGCAACGGCCGCAACCGCGGTGAAAGCGGTTCTCCTCATCCTGTCCTCCTCGCTGGTTGGTTGTCCGACGTGTTGGCGGCCCCGCCCCGCAGGCGGCGAACGAGCGCCTGCAGTCCCCCCTGGATCCCGTACGGCCAGGCGAGCATCGCTCCGATCAGAATCAGGCCATAGATCGCCAGCGGCAGATTCGACGAGACCTTGTCCGGGAGCGAGAACGAATGTGCGAGGTCGGTCGTCCAGTTCGGCAGCAGCACTAGCGCGGCGGCGCCCCAAGCCGCGCCGGCAAGCGAGCCAAGGCCGCCGAGAACGACGCCGGTGAGCAGCGACAGCGACAGTTGCAGCGGGAACGCGCCCGGCTGGGCGAGCTGCAGCACCTCCGCCAGCAGGCCGCCGCCGAGTCCGGCACACGCAGCGCTGATGACAAACGCCAGCGTCTGGACGCGGGCCACACGCAGCCCGCACAGCGCCGCCGCGATCTCGTTGTCCCGGACGGCTCGCAGCCTGCGCCCGAAGCCACCGCGGACAAGATTCAGCAGCGCGAACAGGGCGACCAGGGCGCCGGCGCAGGCCACCCACGCCTCCCAGCGTTCCAGGGGGAAGTTCCCGCCCAAGAACGACGGCGCTACGGGCGGGTTGATCGACAAACCGTTCTCGCCCCCGAACGTCCCCGGGTACTTGTCGGCCAGCGCCGGGAGGCCGACCGCGAACGCCAGCGTCGCCCCGGCCAGATACGGACCTCGCAAGCGGGTCGCCGCTGCTCCTACCGGGATGCCGACGAGTGCGGTCACCACCACACCTGCCATCAGCGCCGGCATCAGCGCCCAGCCCTCGTTGCCGACCAGCAGCGCGACCGTGTAGGCCCCCACCGCCATCAGCGCACCGTGGCCGAGTGAGATCTGCCCACTCAGCCCCGTCAGCATCGTCAGACCGACCAGCACGGCGAAGTAGTACGCCCCATAGGCGAGCCGCAGGTCGTCGTAGGCGCTGATGAAGGTGCTGATCAGCCCCAGCAGCACCGCGAGCAGCGCGACGGTCAGCAGCGAGCGGGCCAGCGTCGCGCGGGGGCGCGGCAGGCGGGCGGCCAGGGCGCTCACACGCGGCGCTCCGCCGTCGCGGCGAACAGGCCACCCGGGCGCACCATCAGCACGGCCACGAGGATCACCAGCGCGGCCAGCGGCACGAGCGAGGAGCCCTCGTATCCGGAGACGTAAGACAGGGCCAGACCCAGCACGAGACCACCCACGACCGCGCCGGGCGGGCTGTCCAGGCCACCCAGCACCGCGGCGACGAAGCCGATGATCAGAATCGGATCGAAGTTGCTCGGTCCGAGGAACACCGACGGTGCGACGAGCACACCCGCCAATGACCCGGCGGCGGCCGCGAGGGCCCAGCCGACGGTGAACATGTAGCCGACGCGCACGCCGAGCAGGCGCGCCACCTCAGGGGCAAACGCCGCGGCGCGCATCCGCAGGCCCAGGGACGTTCCGCGGAACAGCAGCGCCAGTCCCAGGGCGAGCGCGACCACGACCAGCACGATGAACGAATCGTTGGGCGCGAACAGGAGCTGCGTACCGCCCACGCTATAGCCGCGGATCGAGAAGGCGGCAGGGAACGAACGGGGCGTATTCCCCCAGATCATGCCGGCCAGTGCAACCAGCAGCGTGTACAGGCCGAGCGCGACGATCACTGCGTTCAGCGGGGGCGCCGACTCCACGGGCCGGATCACGATCCGCTCCACCACCGCGCCTAGTACGAGGCCGGACAGCAGGGCGGCGGCGAAGCCGACCCAATAGGACCCGGTCGAGTGGATCACGTCGGAGGCGATGAAGGTGGTGATCATCAGCATCGCCCCCTGGGCGAAGTTGACGATCCGGGTGGCCCGCCAGATCAGCACGAGCGCGAGCGCGACCGCGGCATAGATCGCCCCGGTCGAGACGCCGTTGAGGGTGAGGTCGATGAACTTGGTCATCCGTGTGCCCTAGAACCCCAGGTAGGAGTGACGCAGTTGCTCGTCGGCCACCAGGCGCTCCGGTGACTCAGCCGCCGCCACGCGACCGAGATTCAGCACGATTCCGTGGTCGGCGATCGACAGGGCGCTGCGCGCGTTCTGCTCCACGAGCAGGACACAGAGCTGCTGCTCGTCGCATAGGCGGCGGATCAGCGACATGAGCTGCGCCGAGACGAGCGGTGCCAGGCCGAGCGATGGCTCGTCCAGCAGGAGCACCCGCGGCCGGGCCATCAGGGCACGGCCGATCGAGAGCATCTGGCGCTCGCCCCCGGACAGCGTCGACGCAGGCTGGTTGCGCCGCTCGAGCAGACGCGGGAACAGTTCGTACACGTCGTCCGCCGGCAACGCCTCGCCGCGCCGCCACAGGGCGCCAAGGCGGAGGTTCTCGTGAACGCTCAGCTCTGCGATCACCCCGCGCCCCTCCGGGACATGCGAGATCCCGCGGCGAACGATCTGCTCCACCGACAGCGCCGTCAGCTCCTGCCCATCGAGCGTGACGCTCCCGTGCCGGCAGCGCTGCAGCCCGGAGATCGTCCGCAGCAGCGTCGTCTTGCCGGCTCCGTTGGCGCCCAGCACCGCGGTGATGGTGCCCGGGGCGACCTCCAGGGACACACCGTCGACCGCCCGGACCGCGCCGTAGTCGGTCGTCAGTTCTTCAAGCGACAGCATCGGCTCCGCCGATCGCCGCCGGTTGCGCAGCAGCGCTGGCGTCGCGACCCAAATACGCCTCGAGCACCTGGGGGTCTTGCTGGATCGCCTCCGGCTCGCCGGTGGCGAGGACCCGCCCGAAGTCGAGTACGACAACGCGGTCGCAAACCGACATGACCAGATCCATGTGGTGTTCGACGAGCATCACCGCCATCGACCCGCGCAAGGCCTCGATCAGCTCACGCAGATCAGCCAGACCGTCAGACCCGAGTCCCCCCGCCGGCTCGTCGAGCAGCAGCAGGTCCGGCTCGGAGACGAGCGCGCGGGCCAGCGCCACCCGCTTCTGCGTGGCGAACGGGAGCGTGTCCGGCGCGCGTCCGGCGACGTCCTCGCAGTGGACCTGCGCGAGCGCGGCGTTTGCCCGCGCCGCCAACGCGCGCTCGTCACGATCGGAGGAGGGCAGACCCAGCAAAGAGCCCAGCACGGACGAGCGGCGAAAGCGCTCCGCCCCCACCATCACGTTCTCGAGCACGGTCAATCCGGAGAACAACCCAACGCCTTGCAGAGTACGGGCGATGCCCAGCTTGCTGAGGCCGGACGGGCTCATCCGCTCGAGCTTCTCGCCACGCCAACTGAGCGTGCCCGAATCGGCTCCGATGAACCCGCAGATGACGTTGAACAGGGTCGTCTTGCCCGCCCCGTTGGGACCGATCACACCCAGCACATCCCCCGGAGAAATCTCGAGGGACACGCGGTCGAGCGCGGTGATGCCACCGAAGGTGACGGTGATCTCGTGAGCGCTCAGCACAGGGCACCCGCACGCCCACGTATCGAACTGCAATGTTTCGATACACTTCCTCTCACTCGTCTCAAATACTAGGGGTTTAGTGCAACCGAGTCGAGATCCAACCGCGCCAGGTAGAGGACGTCCCGCGGCGGCCGCTCCCGAGGACGTCCTTGCCCTCGCCCGCGAGCAGTACCTGGCCGGCGACCGGGTCGATCTGACGCTGCTGGCGGCTCAGCTGGGGCTCGGCCGCGCCACTATTTACAGATGGTTTGGCTCCCGGGAACGGTTGCTCGGCCAGGTCGTCGGAGAGGCGCTCGTCGAGCTTTTGGCCCGCAAGCGGCGTGAGGTGCGCCGGGGCGGCGCAAGCGGGCTGCTCGAGGTCTTCGATCACATCAACCGCAGCCTCGCCCGCTCGTTCGCCGTGCGCCGGCTGCTCGAGCAGGATCGCGGTGGCGCGCTGCGCCTGCTCACTTCGAGCAGCGGCGAGGTGCAACCGCGTGCGGTCGCGGCCGTGCAGGCGCTGATCGAAGCCGAGGAGGAGGCCGGGCGCTACAGCGCTCCGGCGGATCCACACACGCTCGCCTACGCGATCGTGCGCCTGGCCGAGGCCTTCCTGTACAGCGATGCCGCGATCGGGATCCGCGGCGATCACGAGCGTTTGCGCGCGGTCGAGGCGGCGTTGCTCGGCGTGCCCGTGCCGCTCGAAGCTGCGTCGGCGAGTGCGAGTGCGACCGCGCCGGCGGCTGAGCTCGCGCTGCGCCCATTGTCGATGGATGACGCCTCAGAGCTCACGCGCATCCATCGAACCCCGGAGGTGCGGCGCTGGTGGGATGAGCCAGCGCCCGGGTTCCCGTGGGATGAACCGGAATCGGTCCGGCTGACGATCCTCGTCGACGGGGCGGTGGCGGGATTGATCCAGTACGCCGAGGAGGAGGAGTCCAAGTACCGTCACGCGACGATCGACCTGTTCCTCGATCCGCAGCTGCACGGGCGCGGCTTGGGCACGGAGGCGGTCCGCCAGGTCGTCCGGCATCTGACCGATGAGCGCGGCCACCACCGCATTACGATCGACCCGGCGGTCGGCAACACGGCCGCCATTCGTGCCTATCGGAAGGCCGGCTTCGAGCCGGTCGGCGTGATGCGTGACGCCGAGCGTGACAGCGACCGTCGCGGATGGCACGACGCGCTGCTGATGGAACTTGTGGTGGCGCGCGGCGAGACGGCTCCCCCCGGGTACCCTGAAGCGCCATGACGCCACCGAAGATCGAGCTCCGCGGCGCGGTTGTCGCGGTCACGGGCGCGGCGCGGGGGATCGGGCGCGCGACGGCGGAGCGGTTCCTGGAACGCGGGGCCACGGTCTGCCTGGGTGACCTCGACGGCTACGTCGTGGCCGATGTCACCGGGACGCTCGGCCCGCGCGCACATCCGTTTCAGGTCGACGTGGCGGCCGAAGGCTCGTTCGCGGCCTTCGTGGCCTCGGCCGAGGAATCGGTGGGGCCGATCGACGTGCTGGTCAACAACGCGGGCGTGATGCCGACCGGCCGCTTTCTGGACGAGAGCCTGGCCACCACCGAGGCGGTGTTCGCCGTCAATGTCGCAGGCCCGGTCAACGGGATGCGGCTGGTGCTGCCGGGGATGATCGAGCGTGGCCGTGGCCACGTCGTCAACGTGGCCTCGATGCTGGGGCGAACCGAGTTGCCGGGGCTCGCCAGCTACACGGCGTCAAAGCACGCGGTGGTGGGCCTGACCGCGGCTGTGCGGAGCGAGCTGAGCGGCACCGGCGTGACCTTGACCGTCGTGCTGCCGAGCGTCGTCAACACCGAGCTCAGCGCGGGCATCGCGATTCCGCTCGCGCGGCTGGCCCGGGTCGAGCCCGATGATGTCGCCCGCGCGATCGTCGCCAGCTGCGACTCCCGCGCCAGGGAGGTCGCGGTGCCACGGTGGATGGCGCTGTACCCGATGTTCCGGCCCTTCATCCCGGGACCGATCGAAGCGCTCGCGCGCAAGCTGATCGGCGACGACAAGGCGCTGAGCGCCGTCGACCCGGCCGGACGCGCCGCGTACGTGGAGCGGATCGCCAAGCAGGTCGTCGACGGCTAGTCATTGGCCGTGAGCACCAACCGGCTCGAAGCCTTCTCCGATGGCGTGCTGGCCGTGGCCATCACGCTGCTCGTGCTGGACATCCACGTGCCGAACGCGGCGTCACACGGCAGCCTGGCGTCAAAGCTCGCGCACGGCTGGCCGAACTACGCCGCCTACGTGACCTCGTTCATCACGATCGGGATCATCTGGGTCAACCATCACGCGATGATCGGCCGGCTGCGGGAGGCCGACCATACGATCCTGGTGCTGAACCTCCTGGTGCTGCTGAGCATCGCAGTGCTGCCCTTCGCGACGTCGCTGCTGGCGACGTACCTGCGGGAGCCGCACGGCCAGCATCTGGCGGCGGCCATCTACAGCGGTGCGTTCCTGGTCATGTCGGTCCTGTTCTCGCTGCTCCAGCGGCACATCCTGTTGGCGAAGTCTCACCTGATGGCCGTCCCGATGTCCGAGCGCGACCGTCGCCGGCTCCTGATCCGGGCGACCGCGGGCGTCGTCCCCTACGCACTGGCCACCGCACTCGCGCCGGTCTCGGCCTACGTGACGCTGATCATCTGCGCTGCCGTCGCCCTGTTCTACGCGTCGCCGCTCGCCAGCACCAGCGGGACAGGCCGGGCAAGTTCTTGACGGCGAGCCGCTCGCTCCGGTAGATCACGACACTAGGCGTCCTCGACACGCGCGGTCAGGCTGCCGTAAACGTCTGGCCGCCGCGTGCGCAGGAACGGAAACAGCTCGAGCCAATCGCGGCGCTGGTCCAGATCAAGGTCTGCGACCAGCACCGCCGGCTCGTCGCGCGGCGCCTGCACGAGGACTCGGCCGTAGGGATCGGAGATGAAGCTCGAACCGTAGAACGTCAGCGGCCCCTCGACGCCGATGCGGTTGACGGCCACCATGAACGTGCCGTTGGCGATGCCGTTGGCAACGATCACCTGCTGCCACAGAGGCTCGGTGTCGAACCCGGGGTGATCGGGCTCGGAGCCGATCGCGGTTGGATAGATGAGCACCTCGGCGCCTTCCAGCGAATAGGCGCGGGCCAGCTCAGGGAACCACTGGTCCCAGCAGGTGGGGCAGCCGAGGAGCGCCTGCCCGTCGGCGGTCGGCAGCGGCGTGAGCGGGAACGGATTGCCGCCGGCGGGGCCGGGCCGGAAGTAGCGATCCTCGTAGTAGCCCGCGGTGACCGGGATGTGGAGTTTGCGCGTGCGCGACACCACGTGACCGTCCGGCGCCACGACGATTGCCGTGTTGTAGCCCAACCCGTCCTCGCCGTCGCTGCGCTCGAACAGTGACGCGTGGACGTAGATCCCCGTCTCCGCCGCGACGGCGCGGGCGAACTGCACCGTCGCCCCGGACTCCAGCGGCTCGGGCTGCGCTCCGACCGCCTCCGGGCCCTCGGGCGTGATGGCGAAGTAGCGGGACAGCGTCAGCTCCTGGAGGCACACCACGGCGGCCCCCTCCCGCGCGGCGATGCGGATTCCGGCCGCCAGCGCGGCCCGATGCTCGTCCGGATCCTCGTGCCAGCGTTGTTGGACGAGCCCGACGCGCAGCGGCGCCCGCGACGCGGGCCGGGTCCTGGCCGGAGATTCGAGCGGTGGGTAGGCGGTGTGCAGATGCGGCGTCTCGGTCATGGCGACGCCGGGACCTGCTGGGTGATGCAATGAGGGCCGCCGCCGCCGAAGGCGAGCACCGCTCCGGGAACGGGCACGACCTCCCGGTCGGGGTAGGCCGCGGCGATGATCGCCAACGCGTCCCCGTCGCTTCCGGCGCCGGTCACCGGGACGATCGTCCCGCCGTTGCAGAGGTAGAAGTTCAGGTAGCTGACGGCGACGGTCTCCCCCTGCACCTCGGCGTAGGGCAGAAAGGGCACTTCCAGGACGTCGAACCCCGCCTCGGTCAGCCGGGCTTGGTTGTCCTGGCAGCCGGCGAAGTTCGGGTTATCCGGCCCGACGGTCTGCAGCAGCACCCGCTGCGGCCCCACGAACGCGGCAATCAGGTCCACGTGCCCGTCGGTGTCGCGATCCTCGATCAGCCCCCGGCCCAGCCACACGATCCTCTCCACCCCCAGGAAGCGGCTCAGCTGTGCCTCGATCTCCTCGCGGGTCAGCTCAGGATTGCGGTTGGGATTGAGCAGACACTGCTCGGTGGTCAGCAGCGTGCCGGCGCCGTCGCCCGCGATCGACCCGCCCTCGAGCACGATCGGCGCGGTCGTCACCTCGTCACCCAGTCGCTGCGCGATCACCCCTCCGACGGCGGCGTCACGATCCCAGGGTGAAAACCTCCCGCCCCACGCGTTGAAGCGAAAATGCACGGCCCGGCGGCGCCCAGTGTCGTCCACCACGTAGATCGGCCCG
>DATCPD010000035.1:0-7470 GCA_036564325.1 Solirubrobacteraceae bacterium
CTTGCCGCTCTGAGTGCTCGCGTCACTCTCCTCGGTGGTGCCCTTCTCAACCGCCACGGTGTGACCGCAGAGGTCGCTGAGGCCGCCGATCGTCACCCCGCCGGAGGCCTTCGTGAAGAACGACTCTCCCGCCGTGAAGTAGGTCACGAAGTCGACGGTCTTCTCGCGTTCCTTCGTGTCGGTGAACGACGAGGCCCCGACGTCGTACTTGCCCGCGGCGAGACCAGGAATGATGCTGTCGAAGGTCACGTTCTTGACCTCGACCTTGAGGCCCATCACCACGCCGAGCGCCTTCGTGAGGTCGGCATCCATCCCGATCACCGTATGGCCGTCGGGCGCGATGAACTCATCGGGCGCGTAGGTCGCGTCCGATGCCACGGTCAGCGTGCCCTTGGACTTGATCGCCGCCGGAACCAGCTTGGCCACGGCTGGGTCGGCCGCCGTGGGCGTGGGCGTCGACGATGACGAACCCCCACCGGTTGACGAGCTGCTGCTGCTACTGCCGCACCCGGCTACAGCTGCGACGCAGAGGACGGCCAGCAACGACCCGACAACAGTTTTCCATGTACGCATTCATTCCTCCTGTTAAACGATCCGAACGGCCGAGCATATGGAAACTTACGCAGGCCGCGAGCACGGTTAACGGCCTGTCAATACTTTGGGCCGAGCGGGATAGCCTTGTGCAATGTACGTTCGCGTCCGCCTGTTCGCCATTTTGCGGGAGCGCGCGGCAGCCGAGGCGATCGAGCTGGAGTTGCCCGATGGTGCGCTGGTCAGTGACGCGCTGGAGCGCGTCGGTCACCTGACCGACGGCGTCCCGGTGGTGATGGCGCTCAACCAGGAGTACGCAGAGCCCGACGCCGAGCTGCACAGCGGGGATGAGGTGGCGCTGATCCCGCCCGTGTCGGGGGGTTCGGTGGGCGCCCTCCACATCCGCGTCACGACCGAGCCCCTGAACCTCGACGCGCTGGCGCGGCGGGTCGCCGACGCGCGCGCGGGCGCGGTGGTCACGTTCTCCGGCGTGACCCGCGAGGTGGCCGAGCTCGACTACGAGGCCTACGTGCCGATGGCCGAGAAGGAGATGGCAGTCATCGTCGCTGAGGCGATCAAGCGGCACGGGCTGTGTGCGGCTGCCGCCGAGCACCGGATCGGGGTGGTGCCGCTGTCCGAGGCCTCGGTCACCGTCGCGGCGTCCGCCCCGCACCGCGCGGAGGCCTTCGCCGGGGCCCGGGAGATCATCGACGAGATCAAGGCGCAGGCTCCGATCTGGAAGAAGGAGGAGGGTGCTTGGGTGGCCGGGACGACACCACGCCGCCTGAGCTGAGCGCGCTGCCGGCCGTCCACGAGCTGGCTGCCCCCCTGCTGGAGCAGGGAGCGACGCGGCCACTGGCCATGGCTGCAGCGCGGCGGGCCATCGCCGAACGCCGCGAGGCGCTGCTCACGGGCGAGTCCCCCAGTGCCGAACTCGGCGGACGGGCGGCCGAGCTGCTGGATCAGCTCCGGCGCGGATCGCTGCGCCGCGTGATCAACGCCACGGGGGTGATCCTGCACACGAACCTCGGGCGCGCACCGCTCGCGGCGAGCGCGGGTGAGGCGGTCGCCCGCGCGGCGGCGGGCTACTCCAACCTCGAGCTCGACCTCGACACCGGCACTCGGGGCAGTCGCCAGGCCCACATCGAAGACCTGCTCTGCGAGTTGACCGGCGCGCCGGCCGCCCTCGTCGTGAACAACGGCGCGGCCGCGGTGCTGCTTGCCGCCGCTGCGCTGACCGCGGAAGGGCCGACCGCGGATGGGCCGACCGCGGGACCGCGCGCGATCGTCGTGTCCCGCGGGCAGCTGGTGGAGATCGGCGGCGGGTTCCGGATTCCCGATGTGATCGCACAGGCCGGCGCGAGACTGATCGAGGTCGGGACGACCAACCGCACCCGGCTGCGCGACTACGAATCCGGCCTGGCCGCGGCGGGTGACTCGTCAGCCGTGATCCTTCGTGTCCATCCGTCGAACTTCCGCACGATCGGCTTTGTCGAGGAGGTGCCGATCGAGGAGCTGTGCGGCCTTGGCGTGCCGGTGATCGACGACGTGGGTTCGGGGGTGCTCACCGAAGCGATCGGGATCCCGGCGATGGGCGACGAGCCGCCGATCCGGCGCTCGATCGAGGCCGGCGCCGCCGTTGTCTGCTGTTCTGCCGACAAGCTGCTCGGCGGCCCACAGGCGGGACTGCTGGTCGGGACCCGCGAGGCCGTCGGCGCGGCCCACGGGCATCCGCTGGCGCGGGCGCTGCGAATCGACAAGCTCTCGCTGGCAGCACTCGAGGCGACTCTGATGCTGTATCGCGATCCAGCGCGGGCCCGGCGGGAGATCCCCGTCCTGGCGATGCTCGAGGCCGGCGAGGCTGGCCTGACCGCCCGGGCGCAGCGACTGGCTGCCGAACTCGGTGCGAACGCCGAGATCGTCCGTGTGTCCGGCCGTGTCGGGGGCGGAGCGCTCCCGCTTCTGGAGCTCGAGGGACCGGCCGTGGCTCTACGCACCGAGACCGATCCGATCACGCTGATGCGAGCGCTCCGCGACGGAGACCCGCCGGTGATCGGACGGATCCGCGACGGCCGCGTGCTGCTCGACCCGAGGACCGTCGCCGATGAAGAGGTTCCCGCGGCGAGCGCGGCGGTTCGTCGAGCGCTGCACTGCTGATGGCACCCGCGCCGCTGACCCTCGGCACCGCCGGACACATCGACCACGGAAAAACGACCCTGATTCGGGCATTGACCGGCGTCGACACGGACCGGCTGCCCGAAGAGCGGCGGCGCGGGATCTCGATCGAGCTGGGCTACGCAGCGCTCGAGCTGCCATCGGGTCGAACTCTGTCGGTGGTCGACGTGCCGGGGCACGAGCGGTTCGTGCGCACGATGGTGGCCGGCGCCACCGGAATCGACCTCTACCTGATGACGATCGCGGCTGACGACGGAGTCATGCCGCAGACGCGGGAACACGCCGCGGTGCTGGCGGGCCTCGAGGTGCGACAGGGGGTGGTGGCGATGACCAAATGCGATCTCGCCGACCCAGCGCCGGCGATGCTCGAGGCGCGGGAGCTGTTCCCGGGCACCGAGGTGGTCGAGGTGTCGGCTCGCAGCGGCGTGGGACTCGCAAATCTGCTGGCAGCACTCGAGCGTGCTGCGGCGGCGACCCCGGGCCGGATCGCAGATGCGGGCCCCGCTCGGCTGAACGTTGATCGCGTGTTCACGATCCGTGGCGCCGGAACCGTCGCCACCGGCCCGCTGTGGTCAGGCGCCATCGCGCGGGGCGAAGAGGTCGAGATCCTGCCCCAGGGCCTCCGGACCCGGGTGCGCGGCGTCCAGGTCCACGACCAGCAGGTGGAGTTGGCGCTGCCGGGCCAGCGGGTCGCGCTCAACCTGACTGGCGTGGCCGTCGCCGATGTCTCCCGAGGCGACGTGATCGCGTCGGCCGGGTCGGGGCTCGCCGCCAGCTACCGACTCGACTGCCGGCTGGAGTTCGGCGAGAAGGACCCTATGCACGGCGAACGCGTCCAGATACATCACGGAACGCGGGAGTCTCCGGCACGCCTGGCCTGGCTGGGCGGCCGCTTCTGGCAGCTCCGGCTCGAGCAGCCACTGGTTGCCGCCGCCGGCGATCGACTCGTGCTTCGCCGGATCGCCCCGCCGGACACGCTTGGGGGCGGCGTCGTGCTTGACCGGACTCCGCGCAAGCACGGTCCCAGCCGGGAGCTGCTCGTGCGGCTGGGCGCGCTCTCCCGGGGTGAGGCTCCGCCGGCGGGCGGTGACGACCCCCCTCTGCGTGGTCGGCCCGGGCGGGAGCCGGCGCCGGCGGCCGAGCCTGCGCCTGCGCCGACCGAATCCCAACTGGCGCTCGAGCTGCGCCTGCGCGAGGCCAAGCTCGAACCGCCGCTCGACTCAGAGCTCGATCCCGGTGAGCTGTCCGCCCTGCGCGCCACCGGGCGAGCGGTCCGGGTCTCGCAGACGCTGCACTATCACCCGGATGCCCTGGCCGAGGTCCGGAAGCGGGTGCGCGAGATCGCCGCGCGCAGCGGCGGCACGGTGACGCTGGCGCAGCTGCGGGATGAGCTCGGAACCTCACGCAAGTTCGCGCGGGCGCTGCTCGCGTATCTGGACGCCGAGCGGGTGACGATCCGTCGCGGAGACGCGCATTATCTGCGCAAGGGCTCGTCGTCGCCGTCCGCGGACTGACCCCAACGCAGGTGGAGCGGTAGATTCACTGATATGCCTACTTGCCTCGTCACCGGCGGCGCGGGTTTCCTCGGGTCGCATCTGTGCGACGAACTGCTGCGCCGCGGCCATCGCGTGATCTGCGTCGACAACCTCGAGACCGGTTCCCTGGCCAACATCGAGCACATCCGCGGTGATGATTTCGTTCACCTGAACCTCGACATCATCAAGCCGTACTACGTCGAGGAGACGGTCGACTTCGTCTATCACCTCGCCTCGCCGGCATCCCCAATCGACTACCTGCGACTGCCGCTGCACACGCTCAAGGTCGGCTCGTACGGCACCCACCACACACTTGGGCTGGCCAAGAAGCACCGCGCCCGGTTCCTGACCGCTTCGACGAGCGAGGTGTACGGCGACCCGAAGATCCATCCCCAGCCCGAGAGCTACTGGGGCCACGTGAATCCGATCGGCCCGCGCGGGGTCTACGACGAGGCAAAGCGCTACGCCGAAGCACTGACGATGGCCTATCACCGTCAACAGGGCGTGGACACCGCGATCGTCCGGATCTTCAACACCTACGGACCGCGGATGCGTCCACACGACGGACGCGCGATCCCGACGTTCCTGCGCCAGGCGCTGCAGGACCGGCCGATCACCGTGTTCGGCGACGGCTCCCAGACCCGGTCCTTCTGCTACGTCGACGATCTCATCCGCGGGATCATCGGGCTCTCAGAGTCCGGGTACCACGATCCCGTGAACATCGGTAATCCAAACGAGTTCACGCTGCTCGAGCTCGCCAAGGCAGTGACCGAGATCACCGGTTCGCGCTCGGAAATCATCTTCGAGGCGCTCCCGACCGATGACCCGCAGGTCCGCCAGCCCGACATCACGCTGGCGCAGGAGATCCTGGGCTGGGGTCCCGAGGTGGATCTCCGCGAGGGCCTTCGCCGGACGATCGAGCAGTCCGGCGTCGAGGCGCTGGTCGGGGCTGCCCGCTAGTAGCCCTTGGCGCTCCGGGGGTCGTCCTGATCGGATCCCCGGAGGCTAGGTCGTAACTTCGATGTCAAGATACCGTTACTTAGGTTGGGGAAACCGACGCGCCCCATGACAACGTGACAACGGAGCAGAGAGAGGCGACGCAGACGCATTCCAACGGGACCCCTGGAGGTCCCATGCCGTCTGCACTTCGGCAACGTGACGTCCGCCGCAAACGGCCGCCGGCGCTGTCGTTCCTGCTTCGCCTGGAGACGCTCCGCCGCGTCGCGCGAGTTCTCTCGCTGCTGGCGCTCGACTACGTCGGGGTCGCCGGCGCGCTGCTGACCTCGCTGGGCCTGAAGCTGGTCTTCCGGGGCCAGTTCGGCCTCGGCACGGCCTGGCACGAGGCCAAGCCCTGGATGGCGTTCGCCTATCTGGTCACGGTGTTGATGTTCGCCCGCGCGGACCTGTATGCGGACCGTCCCCGCCGCCCCGGTCTCGGACGGATCTTCGGTGCGCTGTTTCAGACCATGATCATCGCGCTCGTGTTCGCGCTGGCCGACGGCAGCCATTTCTCCAGCTACTTCATCTTCTACGGCTCGCTGGTGTTCGGCACGATCTACATCGGTGCTCTGCGGGAGCTGCACCTGCGGATCACCGGCTGGCTGCTGGAGCAGGCCGGCTACCAGCGCCGGGCGCTGCTCGTGGGCTCCGGCAAGCACATCGAGGCCGTCGCCCACGCCCTGGCCGACCGAGCCCGAACGAGCGTCGTCCTGGTCGGCTATGTGTCGCTGACGCCGCGCCCCCAGAACGGCCTGCGCTCCCTGGGCCGGCTCGAGGACCTGTCCGAGATCCTCGCCATCGAGCGGGTTCAGGAGGTGATCATCGCCGATCCGGACTTCCCTCAGGAATCGGCCGTGGAGCTGGTCGATCTCTGTCACCGCCGGGGCGTCACCGTTCACGTCGCGCCATCCACGATGGAGATCCTGTTCGATCGCGTTGAGTTCGTACCCGGCCAGAGCGTGCCGCTGTTCACGCTGCGCCCACCGGTGTTCGAGGGAATCGACTACGCCCTCAAGCGGACCTTCGATCTGGTCCTCTCGACGATGGGTCTGATCGTGTTCTCGCCGATCCTGCTGGCGATCGCCCTGTCGGTGAAGCTGAGCTCTCGGGGACCGGTGATCTATCGCTCCGTTCGGCCGGGCATGGCCGGCAGGCCGTTCTCCTGTTTCAAGTTCCGCACCATGCGCGAGCACGCGGACCAGATCCAGGCCGACCTCGAGCCGCTGAACGAGAAGTCGGGAGCACTGTTCAAGATCCGCCAGGATCCGCGGCTGACCAAGATCGGCCGGGTCCTGCGTCGCTTTTCGCTCGACGAGCTGCCGCAGCTCGTCAACGTGGTCCGCGGCGAGATGTCACTCGTCGGGCCACGACCGCTGCCGATGCGTGACTTCGAGCGGCTCGAGGAATGGCACAAGAAGCGCTACCTGGTGTTGCCCGGCATCACCGGCCTGTGGCAGGTGTCCGGACGCTCGGAGCTCGACTTCGACGACCTCGTCCGGCTCGACTTCCTGTACCTGGAGCGCTGGTCGATGTTCCTGGACCTGTCGATCCTGCTGAAGACGATTCCGGCGGTGTTCAGCCGGCGCGGGGCGTTCTAGGGGGCAGCCGGGCCCGCGCGCCGCTAGGCTCCCACGCCGATGCCGCCGACCGATCGCTTCGTCATCAGCTTCGCGGCCGAGCCGCCACAGGAGGGCATTCCCTACGGGCGCTGGGCCGACACGCTGCGCGAGTATTTCCTCAGCGCCTGCCGTGAGATCGAGACCGCCGGCGAGGAGATCGGCGAGCCGGGCGACGTGGCCTGGTTTCCGGATCGCTCGTACGCCGGGCGCACGTACATCCCCGCAGTGGCCCGCACCACCGAGAACTTCGAGCTGTTCGGGTTCGTCTCGTTCACCGAGGGCTCGGGCGGTCCCGGCAACTTCGAGGCCCGGGCGGATTACACCTCCGAGCTGGCCGAGCAGAACCCGGACTGGAAGCTCGACCTCAACGATGACGTGATCGCCGCCTGGCGTGGCGAGGAGGGCAAGACCGCCGATATAACGCTGGTCTGGGGCGTCCCCCTGATAGCCGGCGGCACAACGGTCACGGCCGAGCTGGCGAACCTGGCGGTCGACCAGTGCCACCTCGTCGATGAGCGGTTCACGCTGATCGCGCCGGACAACTACCGCGGCGACTACATCGAGGTCAAGCTCTGGGGCAAGCGCGGCGACGAGCTGGCGGTGGAGTCGCT
>DATCPD010000008.1:0-4963 GCA_036564325.1 Solirubrobacteraceae bacterium
TGCCCGGATTTCGAGCTGATCATCCGCACAATCCAAGAGGGCTGGACCACTGACTTGGGGCCGCGGGCACGGCGTGTCCCGAGCGATCTGGCGGCGTCCCGTGCGCAGGCCCTCGCTCAGGGCCTCGAGATGTCACGCGGACGCTACGCGCTCGCGACGTACGGCTCCCCCGTGGGGATGCTGTCAGACCCGGCCCTGATCGAGAAAACGCTCCAGATCCTGCGCGCCAACCCCGGCGTCGACGCCATTGGACTTGCGGATGCTGGGACGGGGAAGCCGTCCATGCGCCTGCTTGACAGCGCCAGTGCATGCCGAGCAGCGCTCGCTGGGCTCTGCTGGACGACCAGGGGAACCTCGGCACCACCAGCCTCGCTCTTGCTTGCTGCACACCGTCCGCTGGAGACGCTCGCGGGCTGGCTCAACGGACACACGACCATCCAATGGCGGCACTTGGCTAGAACCGAACGTGAGCTGCTCCCCACTCCAGCGGACGGTGCGCAAGAGGCGCTCGGGGCGCCGCCTCAGCTTCGCGCGAGAGATGCATTCCTTCTAGATTCGCCGGCGGCACTGCCGGAATGCCCGCCGGGCATTCCGTACCGGCTGGCGTCGATGTCCTTCTGGAGACCACCTCAGACACGGTTGCTCAGCCGCTACCGGCACCGTGACGGGGGTCGCTACGTGCACACAAATCAGACGGCGCAGTCGGACGGATGGGAAGTCGATCATGTGCTCGGCTGCGTACGCGAGTTCCCACTCGCCGGAACGACTTCACTGCTGCTGCGGGAAGATGAGCAGGATTTTGCGTTCGGTGAACCTGCCGATCTCAGCGACCCCGCTCTTCTCGGGTTCGTCGAGCAGCAGCCGCTTCCGCTGTTCGACCCACTCCTGAGCGGCCGCGATCCGCGGACGGGCCAACGAGTGCTGGTTGCCGGTGAGGAGGATCCGCTGGCGGCCAGCCTCGAGGGCGCGACACTCGTCGGCTACATCGAGCCTTACCCGATACGTCCGCGGCTGCCCGCGCACAGTGAAGTCACCTACGGTCTGATTGGACTGATCCGTACAGTCGATCTGACGGCCAGGCGTCATCGCTACGGCGCTGGGCTCGTTCCGCCGGGGCTTGCAGCTGGCGAGCTTGGCGCGCTCTTCGCGGAACCCACAGGCGAGTGCGATGCTCTGTGGATCGATGAAGACGGACGGGTATTCGTTGCTGCTCATGCATTGATAGGCGATCGCCCGTCGCTGCCTACGGCGCTGCGCTGGGCGGGTGAGCCGCTCACGTGGAGAAGGTTCGGTCGGACGAGCGCGAAGGTGCGAGCTAGCGCACGCCGAGCGCTCGAATCGGCAAAAATTCTCGCCTCTCCGCCGCCAAAGAACGGGCAACCGTCGAAGCCCGCCGGCTACGTGCTGCGATCGCCCACCCGCCGGACTGTCCCGCTCCACGCCGCCATTCACCCCGTGACAGGGGATCAGCTCCTCAGCACCAACTCCTCGGAAGCAATCCGTCTCGGGTACCGAGACGCGGCGCTGCTGGGGCATATCATCGCCCGGGCCCCGGTCACCGGCAAGCTGGGGCCGATCCGGGTGGCCGCGCCTTGGGCGACCCGGTTCGGCCTGGTGGAGTTGGCGCATGACTGAATCGGCAGTGGAGGCAACGGCCGCTCGTACGGGGATTGATTGCGGCACCACCCGCCGCGCGGACCTCGACCTCTGCGAATCCGAACTCGTCAAGCAACGTTCGCAACGACCGCCGGGTATAGAGATGCAGATGGTCGCCCAGCGGCTCCGAGAAGCGCTCGATCCCGCCCACCGCGACCCGCAGCCGCCCATGCGAGGGCGTGCTCAGCAGCAGCCGCCCGCCAGGAGCGAGCACGCGTCGCACCTCCGAGAGCCAGAGCGCCGTGTCCGCGACGTGTTCGATCACCTCGCTCGCCCACACCAGGTCGAACGAACCGTCCTCGAGCGGTAGCGGCCCGTCGATCGGGGCCAGCCGGAAGTCAAGCTCGGGATACTTCGCGCGGGCTCGCCTGAGCGCCGCCTCAGCGACCTCCACCCCGACCGCCGTGCCTGCGGCCCGGCTCAGTGCCGCGGTGAACTCTCCGGCACCGGAGCCGAGGTCGAGCGCCCGATCGTCAGGCCGGACCTCCGCCAGCAGATGATCACGCCGCGTTACGAAGTCGGGCGGCTCGAGCTCGGCCGGCAACCGCTCCCACAGCTCCTCGTAGTAAGCCTTCACACGGCGACGGTATCGCGCGCCCAGACCCACGCGACATTCATGGGCCCGCGCGTTTAGAGTGGCCCGAGGATGCTGAGCCGTCGGCTGCTTGCAATCGCGCCGGTCGATCATCCCGGGGGCGCCGAGACGACGCTGCTGCGACTGCTGGGAAGCCTGCGGAGCCGCGGTTGGGATGTGACCCTCACCACCCCGGGGCCGGGGGCGTTGCGAGACCAGGCGCTCGGCGCGGGATTCGGATGGCGCTCGCTGGCGCTCGGCGGCCTGCCACGCGGGGCCGGCGCGCGGGCCGTGGCCTCGTGGCCGCTGGCGCGCAAGCTCGCGCGCAACACCGACGTCGTCTACTTGAACGGAGGCATCTGCGGCCGGCTGCTCCCCGCGCTGCCCGCGACCGCGCGGCGCGTGCTGCACGTTCACGACATGGTCAAGCGGATCCCCGGGTTCTGGCGCCGAGCCGATGTCGTGCTGACGGTGTCGGAGGCAGCGGCCAGGCGACTCGAGGGTCTCGAGCCGCAGGTCGTCTACGGCCCGGTCGACCCTGATCCCCCGGAGATCCGCGCGCCCTGGCCGACGGGGAACGGCCCCGTGATCGGGTTCGTGGGGCGGATCGAGCCGCGCAAGGGTCCGCTCGATCTCGTGCGCGCGGCGCCCGCGATCCGGGCGGGAGCCCCCGGCGCCCGCGTCGTGGTCGTCGGCGAGGACCCGTACGGCACCGATCCGGCCTACACACGGGCGATCACTTCCTCGCCCGAGGTCGAGCACTACCCGTGGACCGACAACGCTCCCGGCCTGATGCGCCACCTAGACGTGCTGGTGCTGCCCTCCTACGAGGAGCCATTCGGGACCGTTCTCTCCGAGGCGATGGCCGTCGGCACCCCGGTGGTGGCGAGCGCCGTGGACGGGCTTCCGGAGGTCGTGCGAGACGGCGTAACGGGCCGGCTCGTTCCCCCGGGAGCTCCCGACGCCCTTGCGTCGGCAGTGCTCGAGGTGCTCTCCCGTCGCGAGGAGATGGGGGCCGCGGCGCGCGAGCACGCTCGGCGCTTCTTCGCCGAGGCCTACGCTGACCGCGTGGAACGTCTGATCACGCCGTGAAGATTGCCTTCGACAGCCGGCCGGCTAAGGACAGCCGCGGGATCGGCCGCTACGCGCGCTGCCTGCTGGAGGGTCTGCGTGAAGCCGACCGGGGGGAAATAGTGGAATCGCACCATCCGCGGCGCTGCGACGTGTTCCACTCGCCGTGGATCGACGGAGCCATGTTGCGCTCACCGGTTCCCATGGTGGTAACGCTCCACGACCTGATCCCGCTCAAGCGCCGCGGGGAGTACCTGCGCTCCGGGATGCGGTTCAAGCTCCGGTATCTGGCGGTCCAGCGCGCCGTCCGGGTGATAGTCCCGACCCGTGTCGTGGCCGACGACGCGATGGCGATGCTGGGACTGCCGTCTGATCGGATCGCCGTAATCCCCGAGGCGGCCGCGGCCTCGCTGTCCCCGCGCTCCCCGGAGGAGGTCGAGGCGGTCAGGTCGCGGTACGACCTGCCGCAGCGCTACCTCGTCTGGGTCGGCGGGCTGCGCACGCCGGACCCGCGCAAGCGGGTGGCCGCGCTCGCCCGCGCGACGAGGACGATGCCTCTGGTGCTCGTCGGCGAGACCGGTCAGTGGGCGACCGAGTTGCCCGACGTGACGCTCACGGGCGAGGTCGACGACGATGACCTCGCCGCGATTTACACCGGCGCCCATGCGCTCCTATTTCCGAGCGACGACGAGGGGTTCGGGTTGCCGCCACTGGAGGCACTCGCCTGCGGGACGCCTGTGGTCGCCTGCGACATCCCGGCGGTGCGGGAGGTTCTCGACGGCCGGGGCACGCTCACCGCGGTCGACGACCTCGACGGCCTCGTCGCTGCCGCCGAAGCGGCCACGCGCCCGGCTCCGGCGCCGCCCGATTGGAGCTGGACCGAGGCGGCGCGTGCGACCTGGGACGTCTACGAGGAGGCGTCGGTCGCTCCCGTGCGCTGGCGCGGCGGCCGCCGGCCCTCGCTGCCCGAGCGCACCAAGCATTCCCAGCGCGACTAGTGTCGTGACACTAGGGCGGCGGCATGATCCCGAACGGCGGCAGCCCGGTCCGGCGCCGCCCCTGGATCAGCCGCCGTCGCCGGCGCGCCGCGGCAGCAGCCGCCAGGCGTCGCGGTAGCCCCGGAGCAGGTGGCGCTCGCGCAGCAGCGTATGCCCGAGCGCCAGCGCTTCGTAGCCGAGGATCATCGGACCGTGACGCGCCAGCCCCTGCCCGGTCTCGTTTTTGGCGATCATCAGCAGGCGGTTGCGGAACTGCAGCCGTCTCGCCTGCTCGCTCATCTGGTTCCGAGTCGAGGGGCTGTAGGTGCGAATGTGGCGGGCGACCGCCTTCGGCTCGTACGCGCAGCGCCAGCCGAGCAGCTGGGCCCGCCAGGCGAGATCGGCATCGGAGGCCCACAGCTCCATGTCCTCGTCGAGCAGCTCGCGGCCGTGCAGCGCGCAGCCCTCGAGGGTCTGCCGGCGGTACAGCGCCGCGGCGCCATCGGCTCCGAACGCCTCGCCGGGGCTGCCGAACGCCGCCGCCGGCGCTCCGTGTCCGACCAGCCCGTTCTTGCGCCGCCGGTCGAGGAACATCCCGGCAGCGTCGATCTGATCGAGTTCGGCGCCCGAACCGGGGGCGCTGACGCGCAAGAGCTTCGGAGCCACCGAGCCGACCCGCGGCTCC
>DATCPD010000038.1:0-27959 GCA_036564325.1 Solirubrobacteraceae bacterium
GATGCGACTCGCCGCCGACGAGCTGCGCGCGGAGCTTGCGGGCGACACGGTCACGTTCGTGATCAACCGCAACATCAACGTCTCCAACATCTGCATCGTCGGTTGCGCGTTCTGCGGCTTTGGCCAGGCTCGGCGTTCGCCTGACGCCTACGAGCATTCCGAGGCTGAGTTCGCCCAGCGGGTGCAGGAGGCCGTCGAGGCCGGCGCCACCGAGATCTGCATGCAGTCGGGCATCCACCCCGAGTGGGGCCTCGAGGACTACGAGCACTGGCTGCGGTTCGCCAAACGGCTCGCCCCTCAGCTACACCTGCACGCGTACTCCCCGATGGAGATCGCCCACATGTGCGACGTCAGCGGACTGTCCCCGCGGGCAGTGCTCGAGCGGCTGCGCGACGCCGGGCTCGGCTCCACACCGGGGACCGCGGCCGAGGTCCTCCACGACGGCGTCCGGGAGCGGATCTCGCCCAACAAGCTGCCGGTGGCGCGGTGGGTGGAGATCATCGAGGCCTCGCACGCCGTCGGCCTGCGCTCCACCGCCACGGTCATGTTCGGGCACATCGAGGAGCCCTGGGAGCTGGCCGAGCACATGCGGGTCGTGCGTGAGCTGCAGGAGCGCACCGGCGGCCTGACCGAGTTCGTGCCGCTGTCGTTCATCCCCTTCCACACCCTGCTCGGCCGCACCCACGGCGTCGAGGAGATCTCCCGGGAGGAGAACCTGAAGCACACCGCAGCGTTCCGGCTGGCGCTCGGGAAGACCGTGCCCAGCGTTCAGGCCAGCTGGGTGAAGATGGGGCTCGATGCCGCCACCGAGGCTCTGCGCTGGGGAGTCAACGACCTCGGCGGCACGCTGATGGAGGAGTCGATCTCGCGCATGGCCGGGAGCTATCACGGCGTCCGGCTCGAGCCCGAGGATCTGGTCGCGGCCGCGCACCGAGCCGGGCGCCCGGCCGCCGAGCGAACCACGCTTTACGAGATCCGCCGCCGGTATGAGCTACCGGTAGCTGCGTGAACGTCTCCGGAACTCGGGGTGGATCCGGGCGCGCGGGCGCGGCGAGTGAGCACACGCCGACGCTGTTCGCCGGCGTCGAGCCGCTGGAGGTGTTCGTGGAGCTGCTCGCGGACATCGACACCGACACCTCATCGACCGAGTTCTACGACCGCATCTGTGAGGCGATCTGCCGCCTGACGACGATGCGCCGAGCGGCGATCTTCATGGCCGACGCGAGCCGGCGCCGGGTGCGGGCGGTCGGCGCCCACGGCACCTCGTTCGAGCAGCTCTCCGAGCTGCGCCCGACGCTGGTCAATACGCCGATCGCCCAGCGAGCGCTGCTCGAGGACGAGGTGGTGGTCGTGTCCGAACGGATCGAGGAGGCGGTGCCGGCGGAGTACGCCAAGGTGCTCGGCATCACCACGCTGGTGTGCACGCCCCTGAGCGCCGCCGGCCGCGCCTACGGCGTGATCTGCGCGGACCGCGGCGGGGGCCGGTTCGAGCTCTCCGACGGCGAGCGCCACCTGCTGTGGACGCTCGGCAAGACCGCCGCGCTGGTCGCCACCGCGCGCAACGCGACGCGCCAGCAGGAGCGCAGCCGCCGGTTGAGCGAACGGCTCGACCTGGCGCGTGAGATCCACGAGCGCGTGCTCCAGCGACTGTTCGGCGTGTCGCTCGCGCTGAGTGCGGAAGCGCCGCTCGAGCCCGGCGAGCGCGAGCGCTGCCGGGTGGAGCTGCAGGAGGCGATCAGCGACCTGCGCCGCGCGCTGGAGCGCCCGCTGGCGCCGCTGCCTCCGGAAACCGGCGTGACCCTGGCCGAGGAAGTGGAGCGCCTGCAGAGTTCGCTCGGCGCGCCCGTCGAGGTGCAGTGGCCCGAGGGAGTGACCGTGCCGGTCGATCTCGAGCCCCTGACCCAGTCGGTGCTCGGAGAGGCGCTGCGCAACATCTCCAAGCACGCGAGCGCCTCGTGCGTGGAGGTCGTCGTCAGCCGCGACGCCGACACGTTCACGCTCGAGGTGCGAAACGACGGTGTGCGGCCCGGGGCCCGGGGAGGGGGGATGGGGCTGCGACTGGCGGCGTTCGAGGCGCTCCAGCAGGGCGGAGTGGTGGAGTTCGGGCCCCACGACGGGGACGGGTGGCGAGTCCGGTTGGTCGTCCCGCTCGAGCAGGAGGCGCTCCGGTGAACGGGACCGCGGGGTCAAGACCGCGTGCCTCGGGGGGTCGGCCCGACGAGCGCCGGCTCCGCGTGCTGGTGGTCGATGACCACGACGTCGTGCACTGGGGGTTCAGGGTGCTGCTGGGCGAGCAGCCATGGGTCGAGCGCTGCCTGGCGGCTCGCAACGGGGCTGAGGCGCTGTCGCTGACGCGGACCTTCAGCCCCCATGTCGCCGTGGTCGACCTGTTTCTGGCCGGCGAGTCCGGAGCCGACGTCTGTGAGTCGATCCGACAGGCGTCCCCCTCGACCCGGGTGCTGCTGATCTCGGGCGCGGGGCGGATGTCACCCGCGGCCGCTCGCGCCGCGGGAGCGTCGGGGTTCGTTTCCAAGGATTGGGAGGCGCGGGACGTCGCCCGGGCGGTGCAGATGGTCGGCCTCGGGATGACGATGTTCCCGCCCAAGGCCGACCAGCCGGCGCCGCTGCTCTCAGAGCGCGAGCGGGAGGTGCTCCACCTGATTGCGGCCGGCTCGACCAACCGCGAAATCGCCGAGCGGCTCTATTTATCCCCGCACACGGTCAAAGAGCACACGAGCACCCTGTATCGCAAGCTCCGCGCGCGCAACCGGGCCGAGGCAGTGCAGCGGGCGCAGCGCATCGGACTGCTCGGATAGCCTGTTCCGCGATGCTGATGATGATCGGATGTCTGGTCGTGCTCGTGGGCGTGGTGATCGGCTGGTACACGGTCGCGGGGAGCGGCATCTCCCGCCGTCCGTATGAACGGGGTGACGCGCCGGGCGCCGGGCGCCTGAGCGGCGAATCGCCGCTGGACTCGCCGTGGGAGATGAAGGACTGGAACCGCGGCACGCAGTCCAGCCGGCGCCGCCGTAAGCCTTAGTGGCTCCGTTCGTAAATGCGACGCCATTCGAGCGGCCCCCGGCGGCGCCTGGCTTTGTCCTCGGATGCTCATGCACCAGAGGTGCAAATCGCATCCTGCGTCCTCGCCAGGCATCCACCGGTGACCACTCTCGAGTGCCGCCGTACTTACGAACGCAACCACTTAGCGCCGCGGTGGTAAGGGAGGCGGCCACGCAGGGACTCGACCTGCTCGCCGACACGCCCGCCTGACGCAGTCGCCGCTTGACACGCGATCCGCCGCTCCAGCGATTGCGACGGTTCTTCCCAATATGGGACGTTCGGTCGCGACACCCCGCCACGGTCTCACCCGAGCGCGCCCGCCGCGTCTGCCTGACGCGTCCCGGTCCGACGCGTCGCGCCTAACGCGTCAGGAGATCGCCACCATCCGCTCGAGCGCAAGCGGGATACGCCGGGTTTGCCGCCCTGGGTGATCGGGAAGGTCATCCGGCGCGCCGATAAGCTGTAAAACGGCGCTCGGCAACCGCGCTGAGCATCGAAGCCGGCTGAAAGGAGTCTCTGGGTGACGATCAGAGGTGTTGCGCGCCAGACGCTGGCACAGCTGATGCTCGTGTCGCCGCCGCGGCGCCATGGGGCGCCGGAGGCCGGGTTCTACGAGCCGCCTTCGCCGCTGCCCGACGGAGCGCCGGGCGACGTGATCCGCGCCGAGCCCGTCGACGCCTACCTGGTTCCGGGCCTGCGGCTGCGGGCACGCGCCTGGCGGATTCTCTACCAGTCGACCTCGGCCACCGGCGAGCCGACCGCCGTCTCGGGGATTGTGATGCTGCCGCGCGGGCGCAGCCGGGCGCCGCGCCCGCTGATCGGCTATGCGATCGGCACCCACGGGATCGGCGACGCGGCCGCGCCCTCACGGCTGCTGACGCGCGGGCTCGACTGGGAGGCCGGTCTGATGGCGATGGTGCTCGCCCGGGGCTGGGCGGTGGCGATCACCGATTACCAAGGCCTCGGGACCCCGGGCGACCACACCTACATGGTGGGCCGGGCGCTCGGCCCCAACGTGCTCGACTCGATGCGCGCGGCGCGCTCGCTGAGCCCCGAGGAGCTCCCGGCCGACGGGCCCGCGGCCATCATCGGCTACTCGGAGGGCGGGGCCGCGGCGGCCTGGGCGGCGCAGCTGCAACCGACCTACGCGCCGGACCTGCCGCTCGCGGGTGTGGTGGCCGGCGCGGCGGCGGCTGATGTCGAGACGGCGGGACCGAGCCTCGACGGCACCTTCTTCTCGTTCTTCATGGCCTACGGAGGCATCGGATACGCCGCGGCCTACCCCGAGCTCGAACTCGATCGCTACCTGACGCCGATGGCCGCGGCCCGGATCGAGGCCCTGCGCCAGTCGACCGTCCTTCATGCGGTGCTCCACGGGCCACGTTTCATCCACGCCGCCGACCTGACCCAGCCGAACGTGCTCGAGATGCCGGACTGGCGCAAGCGCCTGCGTGAGAACCGGCTCGGCACGATCCTCCCGGAGGCGCCGGTGCTGCTGCACCACGCGCGGCGAGACCAGATCGTGTCGTTCGTGCAGAGCGTGAATCTCGAGGAGGACTGGAAGCGACTCGGGGCCGACGTTCGGCTCTACGTCACCCGCGGCGGCGTCGACCACATCAGCGGCGCGATGGCCGGCACTCCGGTCGGACTGCAGTGGCTGAGCCGTCGCCTCGGCCGGGCATGGGAGCAGCCGCCGGTCGAGTCCGTGGTCGAGAAGCCAGAGCAGGCTGCGGCCTGAGCGCTAAGCGGGCAGGCGAGCGTCCCACCCGTCGCGCAGCGCTGCCCGCGCGAGCTCGCGCCACGGGCCGGTGGCGCCGACCCGGGCGATCGTCCCGAACAGCTGCGCCACCGCGCGCGCGGGCCACAGGTCCTCCGGCATCAGCGCTCCGGCGAGCAGCACCTCGAGCAGCTGCCGTGGGCGCTCGCCCGCGCGATCGCGTGCGGCGAGCAGCGCGCTGGTGTCGAGACGCACCGGATCGGCGCCCGCCAGATCGCCCAGCACGTGCTCGCCCAGGTCCATCGCCGATCCGGCGTGTCCGGCGGCCAGCCACCCGAGTTGCTCGAGCGTTCGCCCGAGTGCCTCTGCGTCCTGCGCTACGAATGCCTCAAGCGCGGCGGCGGTCTGCTCGGCGCGGACTGCGTCGACGTTCCGAGTCGCCCCGAGGTCGAGGATCGCCAGCCGGCCGTCCTCAAGGACGATGACGTCGTCGGGGTCGGCATCCGCGTGAACCATGCCCGCCCGCAGACCGCCGAGCACGAACAGGACCAGACGCGCTGCCGCATCGTCGCGGTCGCCGGCGTCGCGCAGCGGCACCCCCTCGACCCATTCGCTGACCAGCACTCCGTCGTGCGCCAGTTGCATGACCGGGGCGGGCACCATGAACAGCGGGTGGTTGCGCAGAGCGCGATGAAACCGGCGCTGCGCGGCGGCCTCGTGCTCGAGGTCGAGCTCGTCGAGCACCCGCTCGCGCACTTCGGCCATCAGGGCTTGCGGATCGAGGGCGGGAAAGGCGGCGGCCAGCGGCGCGATCAGATTCTCGAGCAGCGCGAGATCCTGGCGCACCGAGGCCGCCAGGCCGGGCCGCAGCAGCTTGACTGCCACGTCGCGTCCGGCGTGAACCGCGCGGTGGACCTGCGCCGACGGCGTGATCGCCAGCGGGGTGGGATCGAATTCGTCGAGCTCGTGGCTCGGGGCGGCCCCCCACGCGTCCAGCAGGGCTCGCTGCACCTGCTTGGGCTCGAGCGGCACGCTGGCCGCGACGCGCGCCGCCTCCAGCTCGGAGATGATCGTCTCGCCCCACGGCAGCGGAATCCAGGCCGGGTCAAGCGAGCGGGCCAGCTGGGCCAGGGCGATCCGTCCGGTCGGCGCCGACCGCGCGAGCCGCAGCGCGATCTGGATCAGGGCGTCGATCCGCCGGGCGGCGTCGTCGGCCATCTATTGCGGGCCGGCCGCGCGCACACTGCTCACCGGCGCCGCATGATCCATTCGATCGTCGGCAGCTTCAGCGCGTGGGGGAGGTACCGGGCGGCCTGCATCGCGGTGCGCATCGGCAGCCCCGGTACCACGACGCGCCGGCCGGCCGCCAGTCCGTCGATCCCCGCCTTTGCGGCCTGCTCGGGCGTGATCATCGCCTGGCTCGGGATCGCGTCTTCGAACGAGTCGCCACTGGCCACCTCCCACTGCGCGATCTCCCAGAACTCGGTCTTGACCGGACCCGGGGCGAGCGCGGTGACGACGACGCCGTGCGGGCGAAGCTCGTAGTGCAGGGCCTCGGAGAACGAGAGGATGTAGGCCTTGGCGGCGGCGTATCCCGCCGAGTACGGCATCGGCTGCATGCCCGCGGTGGAGGCCACGTTGAGGATCGCTCCGCGCCCGCGGTCAACCATCGCGGGGGAGAACATCGAGGTCAGCGCCACGACGTTCTCGACCAGCAGCCGCACCTGCTGGAGCTCGCGCTCGGTGTCCGATTCGTGGAACGGCCCGCCGGTCGCGAAGCCGGCGTTGTTGATCAGCAGGTCGACGTCGAGGCCGAGCTTCTCGATCTGACCCGGCAGTCGCTCGCGGGGGGTCGGCTTGGCGAGGTCGCAGGCAATCGGCTCCGCCCGGATGCGGTGCTGCTCGGACAGCTCCTCCGCGAGGGCCTGAAGTTGCGGTTTGCGCCGCGCCACAAGGATCACGTTGTGCCCCCGGGCCGCCAGCTCGTGCGCGATCGCGCGGCCGATGCCGGCCGAGGCGCCGGTCACCAGTGCGGCGGAGTCGGGTGCGGGAGTCGGGAGGGGCAAGCGGGCAAGATCCTAGCCGTCCGGCGCGGCCGGGAACCGTGGGACGCCTCCCCCCGAACGGGGGGAACTCCGGCCGCGGGCTGTATCCAGTCTCCCGTGCGCGAGTAAGGCTTAGCGAATGCCACATACCGCGATGCTCTTTCCCGGCCAGGGAAGCCAGACCCCGGACATGCGCGACACCGTCGAGCGCGAGCGTCCGGACCTGCTCGAGCAGGTCGTCGCGGTCCTCGGCGAGGATCCGTTCGAGCGCGTGGAAGCGGGAACGAGGTACGCGCAGCCGGCGATCTTCTGCGCCAGCCTCGCCGGATGGGCCGCGCTCGGGCGCCCCGAGGCGGAGTTCATGGCCGGTCATTCCTTGGGCGAGCTGGCGGCGCTGGTGGCTGCCGGCGCGCTGAGCGAGCGCGACGGGCTGTCGCTCGTGGCCCTGCGCGGAAGGCTGATGCAGGAGTCGGGCGAGCGAGCGGGCGACGGCGGCATGGTGGCGCTGCTCGGCAGCGGGGCGGCTGATCAGGCCCCGGCGCTTGCCGCAGCTCATGGTCTGTCGGTGGCCAACGACAACTCGCCGCAGCAGGTGGTGCTCTCCGGCGCTCGCAGCGCGCTTGCACAGGTCGCTGACGCGGCGCGCGAGCACGGGCTGCGGGCGATGGAGCTGCCGGTCACCGGAGCGTTTCACTCGCCGATGATGGCCTCGGCCGTGCCGGAGTTCGAGGCCGCGCTGGCGGGAGTCGAAATCGAGCCGGCGCGGGTGACGGTGCTGAGCGCGGTCACGGCGGCCCCGTTCGACGACGTGCGCCGGCGCCTGGCCGAGGCCCTGACGAGGCCGGTTCGCTGGCGGGAGACGATGCTGGCCATGCACGGGCTGGGCGCCGACCGGTTCGTCGAGGTCGGACCCGGACGGGTGCTGACCGGCCTGGCCAAGCGGACCCTCCGGGACGTGGAGCTCGTCCATGCTTGAGCGCGCGCTCGCACCATCCGTTCCCCTCTCCGCGACTCGGCGCTCCGCCTCGGTCCTGTCGGTCGGCACCGAGCTTCCCGAGGGCCGCCTCACGAGCGCCGAGCTGGCGACACGGCTGGGCGTCACCGAGGAATGGATCGTCTCTCGGACCGGCATTCGCGAACGGCGCCAGGCGCGGCCCGACGAGCGCCTGTCCGACTACGCCGCCCGCGCGGGCGCGAACGCGCTGGAGCGCGCCGGCGTGGCGGCGGCGGATCTCGATCTGGTGATGGTGGCCACGCTGACCCAGGACGAGCTGACGCCCAACACCGCTCCCCTGGTGGCCCATGCCCTCGGTGCTGAGCGGGCGGGGACGTTCGACGTGGGCGCCGCGTGCACGTCCTTCCTCTCCGGCATGGCGATCGGGGCCGCGCAGATCGAGAGTGGTCGCGCGGAGCGGGTGCTGCTGATCGGCGCGGACTTCATCACCCGGATCACCGACTACAGCGACCGGCGCACGGCGCCGCTGTTCGCCGACGCCGCCGGCGCGGTCGTGCTCGGCACGGCTCAGCACGGCGGCGGGGTGATCGGCCCGATCGTGCTCGGCGCCGACGGCTCGCAGGCCGCGACGATCACCGCCAGCCACTCCGACCGCAAGGTCCGGATGGACGGCCCGGAGGTGTTCCGCCACGCGGTCAACCGGATGAGTGAGGTGACGCTCACCGTGGTGGCCCGCGCCGGTCTGTCGCTGGACGACATCGATCTGTTCGTCTACCACCAGGCCAACGCACGGATCACCCGGGCGCTCGGCGAGCGGCTGGAGCTGCCCGGCGCACGGGTCGTCGACTGCATCGAGTCGCTGGGGAACGCGTCGGCGGCGACGCTTCCCGTCGCACTGGCCCAGGCCGAGCACGACGGCCGCCTGCGCCCGGGCACGCGGGTGCTGATCAGCGCGTTCGGGGCCGGATTCACCTGGGGCGGCGGCGTCCTCGAATGGGGAGGGGTGGCCGGTGGCTGATGGGTCCAGCCTGGCCGCGAACGGCTCGGCGCTGGTGACCGGCGCCTCACGCGGGATCGGCGCGGCGATCGCACGCGGGCTGGCGCAGGACGGCTGGCGCGTCGGCGTCAACTACCGCGCCGACGGGGAGGCCGCCGCGGCGGTCGTGGCCTCGATCGAGCAAGACGGCGGCCAGGCCGTGGCCCTGGCCGGGGACGTGGCGGATCCGGCTGCTCCGGGCGAGCTGTTCGAGGCGCTCGAGTCCCAGTACGGCGTGCCCGTGCTCGCGCTGGTCAACAACGCCGGGATCAGCCGTGACGACCTGGCGCCATCGCTCGGCGACGCGGAATGGGATGCCGTCCTGGCCACCGATTTGACCGGCGCATTCCGGATGACCAGACGGGCGCTGAAGCCGATGCTCAGGGCACGGTCCGGGCGGATCGTCAACATCTCCTCCGTGGTGGGCCTGCGTGCCAACCCCGGCCAGTCGAACTACGCGGCGGCGAAGGCCGGGCTGATCGCGTTCACCAAGACCGCGGCGGTCGAGGTGGCCCGCCGCGGGATCACGATCAACGCGGTTGCCCCGGGCTGGATCGAGACCGACATGACGGTCGGCGTGAACACCGACCTGCTGGACGCGGTGCCGGCCCGGCGCGCGGGCACCCCGGATGAGGTCGCCGCCTGCGTACGCTTCCTCGTGTCGGAGGCGGCCGGCTACGTGACCGGCGCTGTGCTCAGCGTCGACGGTGGGCTGGCGGCATGACAGAACGCATGAACAGAACAACGGACAGGAGCTGAATATGGCCACGGTCACAACCGAGCAGGTGCAGGCACGCGTCGTCGAGGCGCTCGCGAGCTTCGGCCCGGACGAGAGCCAGATCACCCGGGACGCGACCTTCGAGGCGCTGGACATCGACTCGCTCGACCTGGTCGAGCTGGCTCAGATCGTCGAGGACGAGTACGGCGTGATCCTCAAGGGCGAGGACATGAAGGAGCTGGTCACGGTGGGCGACGCGGTTGATCTGATCACCCAGCGCGCATCGGCGTGAGACGAAAGGTCGTCATCACCGGACTCGGAGCGGTCACGCCGCTCGGTGTCGGCGCGGGCTCGCTGCACCCCCGGTGGGCGGCGGGAGAGTGCGGGATCGTCGACGGGACGGCGGCCGCAGCCGATTTCGATCCCAAGGACTTCCTGTCGGTCAAGGAGGCCCGACGGCTGGACCGCTTCTCGCAGTTCGCCGTCGTGGCGGCCGGCGAGGCGGTCGAGCAGGCGGGCTGGGGCGAGGAGCTGCCGTATGACTCGATGCGGGTCGGCTGCGTCGTGGCGACCGGCATCGGGGGGATCGACACGGTCGAGACCCAGCACGACGTGATGCGCCAGAAGGGCGCGAAGATGGTCTCGCCCCTCGGCATCCCGCAATACATGCCCAACGCCGGGGCGGCCGCCGTGTCGATGAAGTACGGGCTGCGCGGCCAGATGTTCGGCGTCGTGTCCGCGTGCTCCAGCGGTGCACACGCGATCGGCATGGCGCTGCGGATGATCCAGTACGGCGACGCCGACGCTGTCGTCACCGGAGGCGCCGAGGCCACGCTGACCGAGTTCGGCTTTGCCTGCTTCAACTCGATGCAGGCGCTCTCGGACTCCGGGTTCTCACGGCCGTTCGACGCCCGGCGCGATGGTTTCGTGATGGGCGAGGGGGCAGGGATGCTGGTGCTGGAGGAGGAGTCCGCCGCGCGGGCCCGCGGGGCGACCATCCTCGGCGAGATCATCGGGTTCGGCTCGACCTCGGATGCCTACCACCTGACCGCGCCCGACCCGGATGGCGCGGCCGCCTCGATGGCGATCGAGTTGGCGCTCGCGGATGCGGACCTGACCGGCTCGGAGATCGACTACATCAACGCCCACGGCACCTCGACCCCGCTGAACGACGCCGCGGAGACAACCGCGCTGAAACGCGCGCTGGGGGAGGACCGCGCGAAGCAGATCCCGATTTCCTCGACCAAGTCGGCGATCGGCCATCTGCTCGGTGCCGCCGGCGCCGTCGAGGCCGTGGCCACCGCGCAGACGCTCTCGAGCGGGATCATCGCGCCGACGCTCGGCTACGAGGTACCGGATCCCGAGTTGGATCTGGATTACGTCCCCGGTGAGGCGCGGGCCCTGCGGCCGGCCAACGGACGGGCCCCGGCCGCGATCTCCAACTCGTTCGCGTTCGGCGGCCACAACGTCGCCCTGGTCCTACGAGGCGCGCAGGCATGAGCCTCGCGGTCCCGATCCACGACGCTGCGCGCCTTGGGCCGCTGGAGCGGCTCGAGGCCCTGTGCGATCCCGGGAGCATTCAGGTTCTGCGCTCGCGGGTGAGCTCGCCGCGCCTCGGTCCGCGGGCCATAGCCGGTGACGGGGTGGTGGGGGCCACGGGCACCGTGGAGGGTCGGCCGATCGCCTGCTACGCCCAGGACGGCTCGTACCTCGGGGGATCGCTCGGCGAGCGTCACGCCGACACGATCGTCCGCGTGCTGGAGACGGCCGAGCGGGGACGGATTCCCGTCGTCGCGTTCGTCGAGTCGGGCGGGGCGCGGATGCAGGAGGGAACCGCCGCGCTCGGGGGGTACGGCCGGATCTTCCGGCACACCGTCGGCCTCAGCGGCGTCGTGCCGCAGCTCTCGATCGTCACCGGCGCCTCCGCCGGCGGGGGCGCGTACTCGCCCGCGCTGACCGATCTGATCGTGATGACCGAGGACGCAGCGATGTTCCTCACCGGCCCGGGCGTGGTCCAGGAGGCCCTGGGCGAGGAGATCGACGCCGCCGGTCTGGGCGGTCCGCGGGTGCACGACCGAAACGGCGTCTGCCATCTGGTCGAGCCCAGTGTCGCCGCCGCCGCCATTCGCGTTCGTGAGCTGCTCGGGTATCTGCCCAGCGCCGCCGGTCATGTCGTGCCACGCGCCGAACCGATCGGACCCGAAATCCCCGATCCGGGGGTGGTGGTGCCGGACTCGCCGCGCCGCGCGTATGACGTCCGGGATGCACTGCGCGGGGTCGTGGACGCCGGCTCGCTGGTCGAGGTCTTCCCGCGGTGGGCGCGCAACGTCGTCACCTCCTTTGCCCGGCTGGACGGGCGACCGGTCGGGGTGGTGGCCAACCAGCCCCGGCACCTCGGAGGTGTGCTCGACGCGGAGGCGTCGGAGAAGGCGGCGCGGTTCGTCACCTTCTGCGATTCCTTCGGGCTGCCGCTGATCGCGTTCGTCGACACCCCTGGGTTCATGCCCGGCAGCCGCCAGGAGCAGGCGGGAGTGATCCGGCGGGGTGCCCAGTTGGTCCGCGCGTTCGCGGCGGCGACGGTGCCGAAGTTCACCGTCGTGCTGCGTAAGTCCTACGGCGGCGCCTACATCACGATGAACTCACGCGACCTCGGCGCCGACCTCGTACTGGCCTGGCCCGACGCCGAGCTCGGGATCATGAGCGCGCGCGCCGCCGTCGGGATCGTCAACCGCCGTGAACTTCGCCTGGCCGACGATCCGGAGGCCGAACGGACGCGCCTGGCCGACGCCTACGCCGACGAGCATCTCCGGGCCGAGGCGGCCGCCGCCGCGGGGTTCGTGGACGAGATCGTCTCCCCGGCCGAGACGCGGGAGCGTCTGTCCTGGGCGCTGCTGACGCTGTCGGGACACCGGTCGTGATCCTGGCCGGCAAGCGGCTGCTGATCACCGGCGTCATCACCAAGGACTCGATCGCCTTCCACGCCGCCGAGCAGGCGCAGCGGGAGGGCGCAACCGTGCTGCTGACGAGCTTCGGCCGGGTGCGGCGGTTGACCGAGCGATCGGCCCGGCGGCTGCCCGAGCCGGTCGACGTGCTGGAGCTGGACATCAACCAGGAGGACGACCTGTCGGCGCTGACCGAGGAGCTGCGCGGGCGCTGGGGCGGCGTCGACGGGGTGCTGCACGCGATCGCCTACGCGCCCGAGGACGCGCTCGGGGGCCGCTTCATGACCACGCCGGCGGAGAGCGCGGGCCAGGCGTTTCAGACCAGCGCGTTCTCGCTCAAGGCGCTGGCGGCCGCCGTGCAGCCACTGATGGGTCCCGGCGGGAGCATCGTCGGGCTCGACTTCGACGCTGCGGTCGCGTGGCCGATCTACGACTGGATGGGGGTGGCCAAGGCGGCGCTCGAGTCGGTGTCCCGCTACCTGGCCAGGGACCTGGGGCCGAGCGGGATCCGGGTCAACCTCGTCTCCGCCGGACCGCTCGGGACCGTTGCCGCGCGCGGGATCCCGGGCTTCGAGGGCCTCGCCGAGCTATGGCGCGCCCAGGCCCCGCTGGGCTGGGACGTGAGCGACCCCGGTCCCGTTGCCGGCGCGATCTGCTTCCTGTTCTCCGAGCTCTCCCGGGGGATCAGCGGCGAGATCCTGCACGTGGACGGAGGGTTCCACGCGATTGGGGCGCCGGGTTCGGCTTCGGACTAAGTCGCTCGGTCGGAGGGGGCGGTCCGAGGTCCGCGATCTAGGGATCAGCGGAACTGCGCATTGAGAGTTGTGGGCCGGGTGGTCGGCTCGGGACCTGCGCAGCACGACAATCGCGACGGACTTCCGTCGGTCTGACGTGGTGTTCAGCGTATGGATGAAGAACGCGGCAGACCGGGCTGGGGAGGGCCGGGATTGTCGTGTTGTTCATGTCCGCGACGCCCTCTGAACAATCAAAGTGCGACAACGACGACCGTGCCGGACGACGCGGTGCGCGGTTTGGTCGTATGACGACCAAAGCGCTCCATCGGCCGGCGGCACCCACAACGGTTGGCGCGAAATGGTCGTAGCCGGCCGCCGGAGAGCCGATTCCCGACCCGGATCTCTCTCAATGCCGCAGTTGCCATGACCCTCGACTGCGGCGGAGAGCCCCACCAACCCACCCCGCGTACGCTGCAGCGCATGGAGCGCTGGCTCGCCACTGAGCGCAACGTGCGTATCTGCGCGGTTCTGGGCGCGGTGGCGATCGCGTTCTCGAGCATCCTCGTGCGCCTCAGCCACGCCTCGCCGTCGACAGCGGCGATCTTTCGCTGCGCCTACGCGCTGCCGTTGCTGTGGCTGATCGCCAACCGTGAGGACCGAAAGCTCGGCCGGAGACCGTGGCGCCAGCGCGGTCCGGCGATCGCCTCGGGCGTGTTCTTCGCCGCCGACCTGCTGCTGTGGCACCGGTCGATCGGCGACGTCGGCGCGGGCTTGGCCACGGTGCTGGCCAACGTCCAGGTGGTGCTGGTCCCGCTGGTCGCGTGGGCGATCCTGTCGGAGCGGCCGGGCCGCCAGGTGCTGGCGGCGCTCCCGGTCTCGCTGCTCGGGGTGCTGCTGATCTCGGGCGCGCTCGAGCACAGCGCCTATGGCCGCAACCCGACCCGGGGCACGGTGTTCGGGCTCGGTGCCGGGATCGCCTACGTCGGCTTCCTGCTGCTGCTCCGCCGGGGCGGGGCCGACCTGCGCCGGCCGGCCGGACCGTTGTTCGACGCGACGGCGACGGCGACGGTGCTGTGCGTCGTGGCCGGGCTGGTGATCGGCGACGCGAAACTGGTCCCGAGCTGGCCGAGCGCCGGCTGGCTGATCACGCTGGCGCTGACCTCGCAGGTCCTCGGGTGGCTGCTCATCACGTCGTCGCTGCCGCGGCTACCGGCGGCGTTGACGTCGCTGCTGCTGACCGTTCAGCCGGTGGGCTCGGTGGCGCTCGGGGCGCTGATCTTCGGCGAGTCGCCGAGCGGCCTCCAGCTGACTGGCGTGGCGGTCGTCCTCGCGGCGCTGCTCGGCGCCACGCGCCCGCGGGCCGCGACTGAGGCTGAGGCCGAGACCGCCGCCCCGGTCAACGCCGGGCCCCCCGGTCAGGCGATCGCCGGCGCGTCGGGCAGCCGCTCGAGCGCGGCGCGCATGTCCTCCTCGGAGAACTCCGGGTCCTCGAGCTCGCCGGCCAGGAAGGCGTCGTAAGCCGCCAGGTCGAAGTGCCCGTGCCCTGACAGGCCGAACAGGATCACGCGCGGCTCGCCTGCTTCGCGCGCGGCCTGTGCCTCCTCGATCGCGGCCCGGATCGCGTGGGCCGGCTCCGGGCCAGGGATGATGCCCTCGCAGCGGGCGAACTGCACGGCCGCAGCGAAGGCGTCGTTCTGGCCGTACGCCTGAGCCTCGACCAGTCCGGCGCGGACGAGGCCGCACAGCATCGGCGCGTCCCCGTGATAGCGCAGGCCGCCGGCGTGAACGGGCGGGGGCACGAAGTCGTGGCCGAGCGTGTACATCGCCATCAGCGGCGTGAGGCCGGCCGTGTCACCGAAGTCGTAGCGGTACGCCCCGCGGGTCAGCGTGGGGCAGGCGGCGGGCTCGGCGGCCAGGAACCGCATCTTCGAGCGGCCGTGCAGCACCTCCCGGATGAAGGGAAACGCGAGCCCCGCGAAGTTGGAGCCACCGCCGACGCAGCCGATCACCACGTCCGGCGCCTCTTCGGCCATCGCCATCTGCGCCATCGCCTCCTGACCGATCACCGTCTGGTGCAGGCACACGTGGTTGAGCACCGAGCCGAGGGCGTAGTTGGTGTCCTCGCGCCCGGCGGCGATCTCGACCGCTTCGGAGATCGCGATCCCCAACGAGCCGGTCGTGAATCGGGAGTGGTCGCGGCCGGCGGTGGTCAGCGGACTCGGAGACCGGTGAACCGTCGCGCCCCAGGTTTCGATCATCGAGCGGCGATAGGGCTTCTGGTCATAGCTCGAGCCGACCATGTACACCTCGCACTCCAGCCCGAACAGCGAGCAGGCGAAGCTCAGCGCCGACCCCCACTGACCCGCGCCGGTCTCCGTGGCCAGGCGGCGGATGCCGGCCTCAGCGTTCTCGTAGGCCTGGGCGACGGCGGTATTCGGCTTGTGCGAGCCCGCGGGCGAGCCGCCTTCGTACTTGTAGTAGATGTGCGCCGGTGTGTCGAGCTCGCGCTCCAGCCGGCGCGCGCGCATCAGCGGCGTCGGTCGCCACAGCTTGTATGCCTCGCGGACAGCCTCGGGAATCTCGACCTGGGGCTCGGGCGAGACCTCCTGCATGATCAGCGCCATCGGAAAGATCGGCGAGAGGTCGTCGGGGCCGGCCGGTTGCAGGGTGCCGGGGTGAAGCGGGGGGAGCGGATCGCCGGGCAGGTCCGGGAGCAGGTTGATCCAGTGCGTCGGGATGTCCTGCTCGCGCAACAGGTACTTGACGGTCTCCTGGCTCATGCTGTCTCCTGGGCTGGCCCGCGGTATCGCGCTGACCCTACCTGAACCAGCGATGAGTTCCGGCCGCCCGCCGGGTCTTTAGACACTGAGGACCTCGAATCCAAGGCAAGGGAGTCACAGATGTTCCAGAGCACCAAGGCGTTCAGTGGTTTTGCCGTGGACGACGTGCCGGCAGCGCAGAAGTTCTACGGAGAAACGCTCGGACTGAAGACATCGGAGCAGAACGGGATCCTGACCTTGCACATCGCCGGGGACCGGGACACGATTGCCTACCCCAAGCCGAACCACACCCCGGCGGACTACACGATCCTCAACTTCCCGGTCGACGACATCGAGCAGGCGGTGGACGAACTGGTCGGCCGAGGGGTCCGCTTCGAGCGATACGACGGGATGGAGTTCGACGAGCGGGGCATCATGCGCAGCGGCGGCCCGCTGATCGCCTGGTTCAAGGACCCGGCCGGCAACACGCTGTCCGTGCTCCAGCTGGGGTAGACGCCGGCGCGCGGGCCGGCTACCGGAAAAGATCCTCGCTTTCCGGGCGGAGCAGCGCTGCCGCCCCGGGACCGTGCTCCGCGCTGACGTGACGGCCGGCGCCCCGCACGAGGACCACCGGCTGCTGACCGTCCTTCTTGCGCGCCAGGTCGGCCGCTGCGGCGAGCTCGTCGGCGACCGCGATCCAGGTCGCGCGCAGCTCCCGTCCCTGCGCGTCCCTGCGACCGCGCCAGTCCTCGAGCGGCGCCAGCCCCGCGCACCCGATCGTCACGTCGCACTGCCCGAGCCGCCAGGCACGGCCGAAGGAATCGGTGATCACGACCGCCGGAGCGACCCCCGTCAGCCCGCGCAGCCGATCTCGCAGAGCCCGCGCGGAGCGATCGGGATCGATCGGGAGCATCAGCACGCTGTCCTCGCCGGGGACGTTCGAGGCGTCGACCCCGGCGTTGGCGCAGACGAAGCCGTGTCGGGTGACGCAGATCATCACGCCGCGTTCTGAGCGCAGCAGTTCTAGCGTCTCGTCAAGCACCACCTGGACGTGCCGAGGGTCCTTCTCCAGCTCGGCCGCCAGCTCCAGTGCCCGCGCTTGCGGCTGGACCTCCGACAGCGCCCGAATGCGGCCCTCGGCCTTCGAGACGATCTTGTGGGCGATCACCAGCACGTCGCCCTCCGTCAGCGCCTCGCCCGCGCCCAGCGCCGCGACGATGATCTCCGCCAGGTCGTCTCCGGCCCTGATCTCCGGCACCCGCTCGAGGGGCTCTACCGTGAGCGTCATCCGAACCCGCTTCGGTTCAGCTGGTTGAGCATCCCGCGCGTGTGGGCCGCGCCGCCGTGCACGGTCTGAAGCCGCTCCTGCAGCGCCTCGAGATCCTCCGGCGTGTCGATGTCGAGCGCCAGGGAGGGGACGTGGACCACTTCGTAGGCGGTCCCCTCCGCTCGGGAGCCCGCGGCATGACGCTGGCAGCTCCCGGGTCCGAAGGCGGGCTCCAGCGAGTCTGGGGGCGTGAGCAGCAGCGCGTTCGTTCCGGTGCCATGCCGGTCCGGGACGATCAGCGCCGAGCGGGCTCCGGCGGGGCGGGCCAGCAGAGCGTCGACCTCCTCGGGGTCGAGCAGGGGGCAGTCTCCGGGCACGAGCAGGGCGCGCCCTGTTCCGGCCTGCATCGCCTGAGCGATTCCTAGGAGCGTGGCGGCGCTGTGCCCGCGGTGCTGGTCATCGAGCACGCCGGCCCCATACCCACCGGCGATCTCCTGGGCGCCGTTGTCGCCGCTGACCACGAGAACCTCGTCGATTGAGGCGGTGCGCCGGAGGGCGACCAGCACGTCCGAGAACATCGCCACGGCCAGGGCGCGCCTCGGGCCGGGCCTCAGCTCGTTAGCCAGGCGCTGCTTTGCCTCGCCAAAGCTCTTGATCGGAAGGATCGCGACGGTGCTCATCGGTGTTACGCCCTCAATCGGACAGCGCGAGCGCGAAGTCCAGCGTCTGCTCGGCCAGCTCGCGCCGGCGCTGCGGCGTGTCCAAGAGCATCTCAGTCTCGAGGACGGGTAGCAGGTCGGTGCGCTCGTCGGCCACGATTCCGCTGATCAGGCCAGCGTACGAGTTCGCGATCCCGTCGCTCGAGAGCGGCTGGCCCGCCCATTCCATGAACGCGGCCGTCGGACCCTTCACCACCTCACCGCCGACGAGCGGGCTGACCGCCACCACCGCCGCCGGGGCATCCTGCATCGCGCGCCGCAGGCCATCGGCGGCGAGGATCGGGCCGATCGAGACGACGGGGTTCGAGGGGCCGATCACGATCGCCTCCGCCTGCGCGAGCGCCTGAAGCACCTGGGGGGTGGCGGGCGCGGCTCGCGCGCCGTGGAAGTCGACGTCCTGGATCGGGCCCCGGGCCTGCCCCCGGATCATGAACTCCTGGAACCCCCACCACCGGTCGTGGGCCATCACGCGCGTCCGGATCGGCTGGTCAGCGGCCGGCAAGACCGTGCCGGGGACGCCGAGCGCGGCCGTGATCGCGGCGTGGGCGGCGGTCGGGGTGGAGCCCTGGCGGAGCGCCCGGGCCCGCTCGAGGCCGATGGCCAGATCACGGTCGCCCAGGTTGAACCACACATCGACCCCGAGCTCACGCAGCCCGTCCATGACGGCGAACGTGTCCCCCTCCAGGCCCCAGCCGCGCTCGTCGATCCGGTCGGCCAGCCAGAACGTGACCAGATCCGGGTCCGGCGAGACGTAGGCGCCGTAGATCTCGATGTCATCGCCGGTGTTGGCCACGACCGTGAGCCGTTCCGGACCGACGACGTCGAGCATGCCGCGGGCGAGCTTGGCCCCGCCCGTGCCGCCTGCCAGTACGACGACGGGGCCGCTCAACCGACGTCCAGGCCCGTGATCCTGATCCCGGCGCGTGCCTTGTGCCGGACGTTGATCGAGATGATCAGTGGTGTCAGGCCCTCGACGAGCCTGGCCATCTCAAGCGGGCCGCAGTCGACCGGGCGCAACCCGCGGATCGCGTTGACGAGCTCCTTCACACGGGCTTTGTCCTCGCGCCGATCGCCGCACAGCAGCACGTCTTCGTCGAGCTCGTGGCCGAGATCGGTCAGCAGCGCGGCGCTGACGGTGTGAAACGCGGAGACCACGCGCACGCCGTCCGGAACCATCTCCTGGGCCTGCTGAGCAGCCGACCCCTGCCACACGCCGAGGGTCCGCGTGGCCTTTCCGCTCACGGCGGCGGCCAGCGGGACGGTCGCGTCGACGACCAATTGGCCTTCGCGCAGCGCGCCCTTCAGATTCGTGAGGGTCTCTGACTGGCTGCGAAATGGGACGCTGAGGATCACGATCTCGGCTTCTGTCACCGCCTCGGCGTTCTCGGCGCCGGAAAACGAGCCGTCGGATATCAGCTCGCCGGCGCGCCGCGCGGACTCCCGCGCACGCTCGCCGTCACGGGACCCGATCACGATCGGCACCCCCTCGCGACCCAGGCGCAGCGACAGGCCGAAGCCGAGGGCGCCGGTTCCACCGACGATGCAGACTGGGTTCGCCACGGCGGGGGAGTGTATGGGCCGAGGGGTCAGGTACGCTGACGGCGCAATGGGGTCAGGGCTGGAGGAAGGGCTGGAGGCGTCGTACGAGTTCCAGGTGGAAGGAGGACTGCTGACCGACGTCGGGGGCACGCTGTCGGCCACGGTTTTATCGACTCCGGGGATGATCGGGATGATGGAGCGCACGGCCGCGATGCTGGTGTTTCCGCTGCTTGGAGAGGGCCGCGCGACGGTGGGATTCGAGGTCTGCGTCAAGCACGTCGGCGCCGCCTCCGAGGGGACGCGCTGCACCGCCCACGCGCGGCTCGAGGAGATCGTCGAGGACCGCAAGCTCCGCTTCTCGGTGGAGGTGATCGCGCAGGACGGACGGACGATCGGGGTGGGAACCCACGAACGGCGCGTGATCAGGGTGAACCGGACTTGAGGGCGAGCCGGCGTTTTGCTCCGGCGGCGCTCGTGCTCGTGGCGCTGGCCGCGGCGCCCGCCTCCGCCGGGGTCGCGGCCCCCTCGCCACTGCTCGTCCGGGCAACCTCGCTCACCCAGGAGGGCCAGCAGCTCGTGTGGAACGTCCGGTTGGATGCGCCCCTGAGCACGGTGGCGCTCAGACAACACCGCCGCAGCCTGTGCCTGCTGCGCGAGCGCGCACGCAACGGCAGCGTCGCCGGGGCGCTGTGTCTGGCCGCGCCGCGAAGCGGATCAACCCCGCGGCTGGTGTATGTGCCGGTGAGTGCACGAGGTCGCGGACCCGGCCGCCTCATCGCCGCCTCGATATCGCGCACGGGCGGCAACGGCTTCACGGCCCGGTTTCTTCCGACTGAGCTCGGTGCGTCCTACGGGCCGTTGCGCTATCAGGTGCTCAGCACCCTGCGCGCGGCTGGGTGTGTGCCCGCACCCGCCGGCCAGCTCGGCTGCACACGCCTGTTCCCCGCCCAGCCGAGGTTGGTCTCGCTCCACACACCCCAGCCCGTCGGCTGTGTGCCGAGCGGCCCTTCCTACGTCACCAACGGATCGCGCAGCCGGCACGTGGTGGCACTGACCTTCGACGACGGGCCCTGGCCGGACACCCCGCAGTTTCTCGACGTGCTCGAGCGCGAGCATGTTCACGCCACCTTCTTTCACATCGGTGAGCAGGAGGCGACGTACGGCGGGGCCGTCGACCACCGGATGCTCGCCGACGGGGACTTCATCGGCGACCACACCTGGAACCACGCCGACCTGGCGGGAGGCGGCGCCTTCGCTGAACGGGAAATCGTCTCCGCTCGTGACGCGATCGTCCGGGTGAGCGGATTCACGCCGTGCCTGTTCCGCGCGCCCGGCGGCGCCGTCAGCCCGGCTCTGATCTCGCTGGCCCGTTCGATGGGTTTCATCACGATCGGATGGGACGTCGACCCGCGCGACTGGGCTCGGCCGGGCACCGGCGCGATTTACGCCAACGTCGTGGGGAATGCGCACAACGGCTCGATCGTGTTGCAGCACGACGGCGGCGGCGACCGGTCGCAGACCCTGGCCGCGCTGCCGGGCGAAATTCACACTCTGCGCAGCCGGGGCTACCAGTTTGTGACGATTCCCGAGCTGCTGGGACTGCGCGTCATCTATAAGTAGGGCATGAGCAAAGCTCCGACCCGCGTGCTGATCCGGGAGGTCGGACCCCGCGACGGGTTTCAGAACGAGCCCGAGGTGATTGCGACTGCCGAGAAGGTGCGGCTGATCGAGCTTCTGGGACGCACCGGCGTGAGGCGAATCGAGCTGACGAGCTTCGTGCGCGCCGATGTGATCCCGCAGCTGGCCGACGCCGAGCAGGTGCTCGAGGCCGTCACGCTCCCGGAGGACGTTTCGGTCAGCGTGCTGATCCCCAACGAGCGCGGGCTGCAGCGGGCGCTCGAGCATCGGTCCCGCTTCCACGAGGTCAATGGATTCCTGTCAGCTTCCGAGACCCACAACCGCAAGAACGTGGGGCGCTCGATCGAGGACTCGCTGGCCGGTCTCGAGCGGACCTTTGAGCGTGCCCGGGCCGAACAGCTTCGCTGCGAGGGAGTGATCTCGACGTCGTTCGGATGCCCGTATGAGGGTCACGTCCCGCTGGAGCGGGTTCTGTCGATCGCCCGCCGGCTGGTCGAGGCTGGGGCCGCGGAGGTGGGCTTCGGTGACACCACCGGTATGGCCAATCCGGTCCAGGTGCGTGAGTTCTTCGCCGCCGCGCGTGATGCGCTCGGCGGCGAGGTGGAGTTGACGGCGCACTTCCACAACACTCGCGGGCAGGGGTTGGCCAACGTGCTGGCGGCGCTCGAAACCGGCGTCGACAGCTTCGAGTCGAGCTTCGGTGAGCTCGGGGGATGTCCGGTTCCCGCGGGCGCCACCGGGAACATCGCCACGGAGGATCTGGTCTCGATGCTGCACGAGATGGGAATCGAGACCGGCATCGACCTCGAGCAGCTCCTGGTCGCCGCACGAGCGGCGCAGGAGGTGCTGGGTCGTCCGCTCGGCAGCCACCTGCTGTCCGCCGGCCCGGTGCAATGGTGATCGAGCGGTTGCGACCCCACCCCCATCGCGGGGCCGTGATCGCGGCCGGTGCAGTTCCTGTGGCGTTGGCCGCGGCTCTGATCGATCTCCGCATGATCCAGTGGCCGATCGGTGTGAGGTTCGCCGTCGTCGCGCTGATCGCGGGGCTGCTGGTGCTGATCGCGTGGCTGGCCGAGCTGGAGCACGAGGCGCCGCGGGCCTACCACTCGGTGCTACTGATCACCGGGCTGCTTGCCCTGGCGCTCGCGCTGGTCCTGCTGGCCGAGGTGCTGGGGGCCGCGCGCCCGCCCGGCGCCGGTGGCGTCGGCTGGATCTTCGCGCTAGAGGCGGTCGCGGCGACCGCCGCGGCCCGCCACGCGAACTCCGCCGCCTGCACGTTGATCGCAGCGCTGGCGGCGGGTGTCGCGGCGGAGGCGTTGGTGATCTGGATCTTCAGCCCTCACGGTCTCGGCACGGCCCGGGCGATCCTGCTTGCGCTGACGATCGCCTACGCGGGGTCGGCGGTTCGGCTTCGCGACCGCCGGCGCCGTCACGCCGTGGCGTTCGTCAACGCCGCTGGACTGGCGACGCTGGCTGTGGCGGCCACGTACCTGTTTGGGGCAATCGCAGCGGCGCCCGGGGTGGCACCGTTCGGCTGGAAGGCCTTCCTGGTCCTGATCGGGTCAGGACTCGTCGCCTACGCGGCCATCGACCGCGAGGCTGGGCCAGCGTATCTCGGCCTGGCAGTCCTCGGCACGTTCGTGGTGCTAGCCGGGACGCCGGTGGCCGCTCGGGGGTCGCTGGTCGGCTGGCCGCTGTTCCTGCTGATCATCGGCGGCGCCGGGATCGCCGTTGGTCTGCGGCCGCGCCGACCGCTGCCACCGTCGCCGGATGCGAACATCTCTGGTGCGGCACCAACAGTGCCGCTTCACCAGCCGAAGCCACAGTGACCGACATCGACCACACCGAAGCGCTCGAAGAAGCGGTGTCCCGGGCGATCGCCGGCGGGCCGGATCACCACCGGGAACGCGCGGCGGAACAGGGCAAGCTGCCGGTGCGGGAACGAGTCGCGCGGCTGCTCGACCCCGATTCTTTCTCCGAGGATGGGATGCTGGCCGGCTGGGAGCAGGAGGGCCTGGGGGCCGAAGGCGTGATCACGGGCCTGGGCACGGTCGCGGGGCGGCCGGTGGCGGTAATGGCCAACGACCCGACCGTCAAGGCCGGCTCGTGGGCGCCGAAGACGGTCGAGAAGATCCTGCGCGTCCAGGAGCGGGCGCTGGCGCTGCGCGTGCCGATCGTCTACCTGATCGATTCGGCCGGTGCCCGCATCAACCAGCAGGTGCAGATGTTCCCGGGGCGTCGGCACGCGGGGCGGATCTTCTTCAACCAGGTTCAGATGTCCGGAGTCGTCCCGCAGGTCTGCGTGCTGTTTGGACCCAGCGCTGCGGGCGGCGCCTATATCCCGGCCTTCTGCGACATCGTGATCATGCGGGAGGGGAACGCGTCGATGTATCTCGGGTCGCCCCGGATGGCGGAGATGGTGATCGGCGAGAAGGTCTCACTAGAGGAGATGGGCGGAGCTCGGATGCACACTGCCAAGAGCGGCTGCGGTCACGCGCTCGTGCGCAGCGACGAGGACGGCATCGACTTCGCCAAGCGCTACCTGAGCTACTTCCCAGGGCACTTCGACCAGGATCCGCCTCCCGGGCCACCCGTCCCGGCCCCGGAGGGCCGTTCGCTGCGTGAACTGATTCCCGAGGACGAGAACAAGCCGTTCGACATGGTCGAGCTGATCAAGCTGCTGGTGGACGAGGACTCGCTGCTCGAGATCCATCAGCGGTGGGCGAAGGAGGTGATAGTCGCCTACGCGCGACTGGAGGGCCGCGCGATCGGGATCGTGGCCAGCCAGCCCAAGTACAAGGGCGGCGTCCTGTTCGTGGACTCTGCGGACAAGTGTGCTCGGTTCATCCTGACCTGCAACGCGTTCAACATTCCGCTGCTGTTCCTGGCCGACGTGCCCGGGTTCATGATCGGCACGCAGGTGGAGCGCGAGGGCATCATCCGCCATGGGGCGAAGATGATCAGCGCCGTCGCCGAGGCCACGGTGCCGAAGCTCTCGGTGATCGTGCGGAAGGCCTACGGCGCGGGGCTGTACGCGATGGCGGGGCCGGCTTTTGATCCCGACTGCTGCCTTGCCCTGCCCGGCGCCTCGATCGCGGTGATGGGGCCGCAGGCCGCCGTGAACGCGGTCTACTACAACCAGCTTCAGGCGATCGACGATCCCCAGGAGCGAACCGAGGAGACCGAGAAGCTGCGCCGCGAGTACGCCGAGGACATCGACATCCTGCACCTCGCCTCGGAGCTCGTCGTCGACGCGGTGATTCAGCCCGAGGACCTGCGGACCGAGCTGGTCCGTCGCTATGCGCTGGCGGTCGGCAAGCAGCGGTCCTGGCCGGCCAAGCGCAACGCGATCACGCCGGCCTAGGTACCCGACCGGCGTCCGAGGTGGGCGTCGACCGCGTCGACCAGCAACAGACCGAACTCGACCGCCCGGTCGATGCTCGCCCGCTCGACGTGATCGACCGTGTCCGCGCGGGTATGGGAGCCCGGAACCACGCCGTGCTGGTCGAGCATGCCGACGGCGAGAGCGGGAAGCCGCCCGGCGGCGGGGAGGGCGGGCGAGCCGCCGCGCGATCGGACCGGACGTGCGTCCAGGTGGGGAGCCTCGGCGGCGACGCTGGCGGCGAGGACGCGCAGCGCGCCGAAGTAGCGCCGAGGCACGAGCTGTCCCTCGCTGATCCACCATCGGGGCGACCCCGACGCGCACGGTGAGATGCCCAGGACCACTGCGCTCGAGGGTTTCAGCTCGCCCTTGCGCGCCCGCAGATACCGCCGCAGCCCGATCGCCGATCCATCGCCCGCACCCTGGAGCACCAGCTCGACCGCGGCGTGACGCGGGAGTCCGGCGGCCAGGGCCCGGGTTATCCCCACCGCGGCGGCGACGCCGCTGCCGTTGTCGCCGGCCGCAGGGCCGAAGTCGGCCGTGCCGTGGTCGAGCAGCAGGGCCAGGGCCAGCACCAGCACGACGGTGGGAATCAGCTGGGCCAGCCCGATTCCCGTCCCCTTGCTTCCTTCCAGGCGAGCCACCGCGATCCCCTCGAGGCAGATCAGAGCTATGGCCAACCAGCCGAGCCAGCCCGGAAGCAGGCCGCGAGTCAGCTCGCGCAGCCGTGCGGCGGCGTCCCGCAACGGACGCCGGAACATCAGCCCGACCCGGCCGGCGTCGATATGGGCGGTGAGGATCAGACGAACCGGTGAGCCTTCCTGAGCGGCCCCGGGCGTGAAGATGACGTTCTGGCTCGCCCGCTCCGGCGTCAGCCGGCGACCAAGCGACCACCCGGTCGTGGCGTCGCCAATCAGCGACAGCAGCGCGACGAGGATCATGGCGCCGCCGACCCGGGGAGAGCCGACCGAGACCAGGCTGCCCGCAAGTCCGAGCAGCACGTGCCAGGAGTGCGCGAGCGCCCAGTTGGGGCGACACCAGAACGTCTCGATGCGGGTTCGCCCGCGCCCGAGCGCCAGCTCGCCGGCCAGCCACTTCGCCGCGCGCCGCTCGGAGTCGGTGCCGGCTCCGCGCCCGGAGAACGCGGTGAGCCCGGAAAGGGTGTCGAGGGCGGCCATGCCGCGGGCATGATCGCAAGAGCACCGGTGGGCAGCACCCGGTACAACCATGGCGGTGACGATTCCCGACCCGCATGAGCTGCTGAACATCGCCGAGGAGGCGGCCCGGACCGCCGCGGCGGAACTCCGCGCCCGGTTCGGCGAGCACGCAGCGGGGGTGCGCTCGAAGAGCACCCCGACCGATCTGGTCTCGGACGCAGATCTGGCGGCCGAATCGGCGATCCGCGAGGTGATCGGCCGCCACCGACCGGATGACGCGATCATCGGCGAGGAGGGGGGCGAGACCGGCGCGGGAGACGTGCGGTGGATCGTCGACCCGCTCGACGGCACGGTCAACTACCTGTTCGGAATTCCGGTGTTCGCGGTGAGCATTGCCTGCGAGAACTCCTCGGGAACGCTGGCCGGTGTAGTGCTCGACCCGCTTCGCGACGAGTGCTTCACCGCAACGCAGGGCGGCCCGGTGGAGATGAACGGCCGACCGATCGCCGCGTCTGGGCGAAAGGAGCTGGCGACGGCGATGGTGGCCACCGGTTTCGCATACGAGTCGTCGCTGCGTGAGCGTCAGGCCAGGATCGTTTCCCGGCTGCTGCCCCGCGTGCGGGACATCCGCCGGGCCGGCGCCGCCGCGCTTGACCTGTGCTGGAGCGCGTGCGGGCGCTACGACGCGTACTACGAGCGGGGACTACACGACTGGGATCTGGCGGCGGGGGCGTTGATCGCCCAGCGGGCCGGGCTGGTCGTTCGCCGGCTCCCGCAGAGCGACGCCGATCCCTGGGGGGTGGTGGTGGCGCCGGAAGCGCTGATCGACGAGCTGTACGACCTGGTCAGCGACGCCGACGAGTAGCGTTCCGTGGGGGGCCCGAACTAGACTTGGCCGGCGCGCGGCGGTGGTGGAACGGTAGACACGGTGCCCTCAAAAGGCATTGTCCTTCGGGACGTGTGGGTTCGAATCCCACTCGCCGCATGTCATGGCCACCGCGCTGTTCGTCTGTCTGCATAACGCCGGCCGCTCACAGATGAGCGCGGCGCTGTTCGAGCGCGCCGCCGCCGGGCGCCACCGCGCGCTGTCGGCGGGAACGACCCCGGCTGAGCACGTCCATCCGGAGGTCATAGCGGTGATGGGCGAGCCAGGGTTCGACATCGACCTGGCCGACCGCCAACCGCAACTGCTCACCCGTGAGCTCGCCGAGCAGGCGGACGTCGTGGTGACGATGGGGTGCGGCGACTCATGCCCCTACATCCCGGGCAAGCGCTACCTCGATTGGGAGCTGCCGGACCCGAAGGGACGGCCGCTGGACGAGGTCCGGGCCACGCGCGACGAGATTCAGCGGCGCGTCGAGGAGCTCGCCGCCGAGCTGGACCGGCAGGACCAGGTGGCGCCGGCTTAGGCGGTAGCCGGCTTTAGGCGGTAGCCGGCTCAGGCGAGGAGGGCGAGGAGGGCCGGTGGCCGCGCTTGCGGGCCTCCTCCTCGGAGACCTCGACTTCGACGTTCCAGCCCTGCGCGAACCCCTGCATCGAGAAGAAGATCAGCAGAACCTGGATCGGGGCCATGAGCAGGGTCACGAGACCGAGCGCATCCGGCCCCAGCCCCTTGCCGCCGAAGATCGTGTGGGCGGCGGCGTAACCCGGATGGTTGCGATCGAACCAACTGGTTCCGGCCGCGCCGGTCCCGGCGATCAGCGAGAGGATCAGGAGCAGGATGGCGAGCGCCGCCGCCAGTGGCAGCAGCCCGCGGTTCCACCTCGCGATGTAGAAGGCGGCCACGAGGTAGAGCAATGCCCACGCGATGTTGACCGGCTTCAGTCCCTGGAGCTTGCTCCACCCGGCCAGGGTGACGATCAGCATCAGCACGACCGAGACCAGGAGCAGCAAAATCACGATCGACTTGGTCGCCTTGCTCGCGGCCTTGCCACGGTTCGGATAGATGACCACGTGGCCGGGCCGCATGTTCCGTACGGGGGGCACGTAGCGGACCATACAATCTGACACGGCCGCGTGTAGCAGTTTCGTGGCGGGCGTGGCGGAATTGGTAGACGCGCCGGCTTTAGGTGCCGGTGGGCTTACGCTCGTGGGGGTTCGAGTCCCTCCGCCCGCATCGAGTGTCCGGACGCGTGTTGGCTCAGCGCTTACGGGCGAGGCGAAGGAGCGGTTGCAGCCGGTTTCGGAGCTGCCACCAACCGCCGTCCAGGATCCGCTGCAGGGTCACGTCCCGTTGCCGCAGGTAAGCGAGCTCGGCCGTATCGTCGGGGTTCTCAGCGAGCTTCTTCGGC
>DATCPD010000055.1:0-10725 GCA_036564325.1 Solirubrobacteraceae bacterium
CCCGCCACGGCAGCCGAGATCGCCAGTCGTCTGATCGCGCGTAAAACTCTCATCTGAACGGCACGCTCGAGTACTACGGGCAGATGATCATCACGAAGGCCGCTTGCGGGCGGTGCGACCCATCTGGGCCAAACCCGCGCAGGAAGACACTCCTGCCTCCGGATAGGAGCTGGGTATTCACGTAGCCATTGAAACCCTCGCCGTTCGCATTGAATTGCGGGGTGGCGGAAGCGATGCATTTCCCTGGGAACCGCTGGCGCGTCCAGATGACCTGCTCTCCTTGATCGTTGGAGAGGACCCGGACAGGGCCGTTCGAGCCCTGAGCCACTAGCCCCTTCACGGTCCACTGGACGTTCGCCCACGCCTTGATCGACGCGGCGATCGACCGCGGATTCAGCTTCACCGCCTCGATCGAGTGGTTGCGGATCTGGCTGCCGGAAATCGTGAGCGCGGCGTAGCTGGTGCCACCCAACGCGACGAACAGGGCCAGGTAGGCGACGAGGTTGTCTCGCAGGTGATGCAGTGGACGGGTCAGCATCTGGTCCTTTCTTGGGGTCAACAGCTGCAGTGGCCTGGTCCGAGGATTGCCCCGGGTCCGGTGGGACCTGCGGGCTGGCTCTGGCTGGCGGCCGACGGGGGTGGAGTAGAGGTGGCGGCCTGCGCGTTGCTCGTAGCAGGGGGTGAAACATAGGAAGAGCCGCCGCTGCCCTGCCCTCCGTAGCTGGCGGCGGACGACGGAGCCGTGGACGCGCTGGTGCTGCGGTGGGAGACCGCAGCGACCTGCACTGCGGGTGCGGTGCTCGCGTGGTGAACGGGTCGCGGACGGTGTGCGCGCGCCGACGGGCGGACGATCCGTCGACGGGCCGGCAACTGGCCAACGGTGGGCACTCGCACACGGGCCGCGGCCATGGCCAGCATCGCCGCCACGGAATGCGAGCCTGCAGGCGCCGAAGCGGCGACGATCCGCGGAGTTTGGGCGGAAGAGGCGACGAGCAGCACCACGGCCGCCCCGAGAGTCGGCACGGCCAACAGCGCTGCGGCCTTGCGTCCGAGTCCCGAAGAAGTCAGTCGCGCCGAAAGAGCCAGCCGCCGACGGGCAACCCGAGCGACGACGCGAAACGGGACATATAGGGACGTTTCGCGTCGTGGCTCTTCCGGGAAGGCGGAAAGATCAGGCGCCGCCCCGAGAACGTCAGCCGTCCCGTCACCGTGAGTGCCGCCGGGCTCTGGACCCTGAAGCGCATGCTGGAGGGAAGCCGACTGCTCGCTCCAGAAGTCCTGTGCAGATGGAGGCGGCCCGGAGGGTCCGGCCGAATCCGACGCCTCGGTCTCGGAGGTGCCCGCCAGACCAGCCGGCGGCGAGACCGCACGGGGTCCGAACGGGACCAGTTCGTCCCGAGGCCCGAGCCAGTCCCGCGGAAGGCGCACGACGTTGGTCTCGGGCGTCTTTTCCCTGCGTCCGGCTTCGGTTTGCGGTCCTTCCGTCTTCAACGCTTCGCAGACCTTCCCTCGTCGACCACCGGGGATGACGTCCTCCTAGCGCGCTAGTATAACCACTGAATTGGGTCCAATTTGTCTCAATTGGAGAGTCTGAGGCGATGGAGCACAGCGAACTCGAAGAGTCCTATCTGACGGTTGCCGAGGTCGCGCAGCTGCTGAAGCTCAATCAGCAGACGGTTCGCAACTGGATCGATCAGGGCTCGCTGCCCGCGTTGCGCGTGGGTCGCAGGGTGCGGATCAAGCGCTCCGACCTCGAGCGGGTTCTGGCCGATGGCTACTCCGCCGGAGCGGCTTCGGAAGCACGCCAGTCCAGCCCGAGTGCCGAGGACTTCTGGGGCGGTGAGCCGGTTGGGATCGCGGAGCCGGCCCCGGCCGCGGACGGACGCGCTCCCGCGGACGGAGGTGGTCCGGTTCAGATCGCGCGTCGCCCGGATGGCAACGGCAGCGAGCGTTCCGGATGAGCTTCAGCGACGACCTGGACCGCCAGCGCGCGCACGTGATGCGAGCGGTGCGGCAGGCCGGAAGCAGCTGGGCGGAGGCGATGCGGGCTCACAAGCTGGCCCCGCCGGACGCCGGCTTCGCCACGCGGTTGCAGGCTCTCGCCGACGCCGCGGGTGGCGAGCAGGTCGCATGGGAGCACGCCCATGCCGCCGGCCTGCTGTGGCGTCCCGTGCCCGGAGCGGAGAACGCTGAGCCGCCGTACGAGTTGCGACCCGGTACCGGCCGGCGCGGCCCGGCCGATCGCTGGCAGCGATTTGACGCTGCCGTCGCCGGGCTGAACCGGGCGATCACCGGCTCGGACGCCGCCGCCGTGGCTGACGCGTTCGGCGAGATCGCGCAGGCTGCCGGCGAGTTGGCCGACTCGGTCGCCCACGAGGACGCGGCCCGCGAGTCCCAGTCGCGCGCCCCCGCCCGCGGCGCCGCGTAGTCCCCCAGCCTTCCGATGCCGCCCGTCCCCCGCCGCTCGATTCACCTGCCCGCTCCCGGCACCAAACGGGCGGTGGTGATCGGTGCCGGCTCGTTCGGGACGGCGGTGGCTGTCCTGCTGGCGCGCGGCGGTCTGCGCACCACGCTGCAGACCCGGACCCAGGAACAGTGCGAACTGCTCTCCGAGGAGCGTGAGAACCGGGTCTATCTACCCGGAGTTGAGTTCCCGCGTGAACTGCGCGTCGAGCACACCAGCAGCGGGCTCGCGCGGGCCGACTATGTGTTCCTGGGCGTCCCCTCGAGTGGGCTGTACGAGGTGATCGCGGGTCTCGAAGATCATGGTCTGCCGCCGAAGGCCGCGGTCGTGTCGCTGGCCAAGGGCCTCGTGCCGCCGAACGGCGCCCCGCCGACGCTGCTGCTGCAGCGCAGATTCGGCGCGAGCCGAACCGGGTGCATCGGCGGTCCCGCTCATGCGCGGGAGATGGTCAGCGCTGGAGCCGGGCTGGTGTCGGCGTCGACGGAGGAGGCGCTCGCCACCGCGATGGCCGGCGTATTCATCCGGGCCGGAGTCGTATGCGAGGAGTCCAACGATCCAACCGGTGTCGAGCTCGCCGGGGTGGCGAAGAATGCCGCGGCGCTGGCCTCCGGGGCGACGGAGGCGCAGGGGCTGAACGCGGCCGGTGCGGCGGCCGGACATATCTTCGCCGAGGTGTGGCGCTGGGCCGAGGCGCAGGGAGCCAGGCCGGAGTCGATGATCGGCCTGGCCGGGACCGGAGATCTGGTGGCCACGGCGCTGGCGCCGGAGAGTCGCAACCGGCGAGCGGGTGAGCTCTTGGCCCAGGGCGTCGCGGCCGCCGAGATTTCCTCGCTGGTGGGCCAGGCGGTGGAAGCGCTGGAGACCGTGCCGCTGCTGTCGGCCGCGTTACGGGAAGCGGGGATCGACGCGCCCGTGACCAGCGCGCTGGCCGAGCTGATCTCCGGCGAGCTACCGCTGGATAGCTGGGTCGGCGTGGTGCGAACCACGGTCCCGCCGCCCGCGCGGTGGCGCCCGGCGGTTTCGGCGGGGTTCTGGCGACGCGTGCGGGAACGGATCCGGAACTGGTTCTCCCGCAAACCAGGAAACCGTCACGAGATGTTTACTCGGGCTGAAGAAGAGGGTGCGAACGTAGTTGTCGAACGCGACCCGAAGGAGAGAGAAGATGCCTCAGATCATCGTGACGGCGGACAAGGCAACTGACCGGGCCGATTCATCTGTGATGCTGCGAGAGCGGGTGAACTTGAGCGACTTCGAAAGCGATCACTTCGCCGCTCAGCTGGTCGAGCGGTTGGGCTGGGCGGTCAGCGACGCGGACGAAGTCGAGCAGAACAAGCGCGAGCAGGAGAAGCGCTAGACGCGCCGGACCGGGGGCGAGGCTTCGGCTAGCCCCCGGCCAAAGTCGTGACCACGGCCTCGTAGACCCCGGCGCCGTATCCCTCTCGTGCGATGCGGACGCCGGGTCGGCCGAGCAGCTCCTGCTCCAGCGTCGGATCGCGCTCGAGCGCGTTCGCGACGAGCCAGAACGTGTCCACCACGCTGGCCGCGTCCATGTCCTCGCGGGAGTCGCCCGCGGCGATGCAGTCCGACCCTGCGTAGCCGCGCGCCTGCATGTGCCGAGCGACGGCGCGCGCCTTCGAGGCCCCCGCGGGAATCAGGTGGTAGGCGTGGATCGTGGGCAGGCCCGGCATCTGCTCAGCATGCGCTCGCACGACGCCGTTGTCGACCAGCCGCAGCGACTCGTTTCCCGCCTCGGCCAGCACGCGGTGTGCCTCGTCGAGGTCGACTGATCCTCGGAACAGGTGCGATACCTCGCGCCCGATCGACCATGGCGTGTGGTACTCCAGTCGCCCGTCGAAGTGCAAGAGCAGCGCCTGGGGCGCGCCGGTGGCGGAGATCTGTTCAAAGATCGAACCATCAGCGTCAGATGGCACGACTCCGTCGGTGAGCCACTCGAGCTCGCCGTCCACCACCAGTCCGCAGCCGAGCTCGAAGATGTAGGAGTCCGCGCCGATCAGTCGTGAGGTCTCGAACACGCTCGGCTGCTTCCGTCCCGAATACAGCACGACCTCGACGTCGGCTCGCCAGCACGCCTCGAGCGCCCGGACCGCCATCGCCGAGAAGCGGCCGTCGCCAGCCCGCAGCAGCGAGGCGTTCGGGCCGAGCAGGGTCCCGTCGAGGTCGACGTAGAGGCAGCGCATCGCGGGCGCGACCGTAGCAGCTGCCGCCATACTGGCCTGTGTGTCGACCACGCGTGAAACCGAGCCCTGGGCGGCCCTCCTCGAGACGGGCCGGGGCGATGAGCGGCTGGTTCACGAAGATATTTATGAGGCGCGCTCCGCGCGCCCGGTTTCGGTTCCGGAGGAGCTCAGTCCGACGGTCCGGGCCGCCCTCGATGCGGCCGGAATCACGGAGCTGTACGCCCATCAGGCGCAGGCTCTGTTCGCCGCCTTCAACGGCCCGACGATGGTCACCACGGGCACGGCCTCGGGCAAGTCGCTGTGCTTTCAGCTCCCGACGCTGGAGGTGCTGAGCTCAGACCGGGCCGCGCGCGCCCTGTACCTGTATCCGACCAAGGCGCTCGCTCAGGATCAGGCTCGGTCAATACATCGGTTCGCGATGCCGCGTCTGGTCAGACCGGCGATCTACGACGGCGACACACCCCGCGCGGAGCGAGCCGCGATTCGCAAGAAGAGCAATCTGATTCTCACCAACCCTGACATGCTCCACGTGGGGATCCTGCCCCACCACACGGCGTGGGCGGACCTGTTCGCCAACCTCGCCTTCGTCGTCCTCGATGAGGCTCACGTCTACCGCGGCGTGTTCGGCTCCCACGTCGCCAACGTCCTCCGGCGGCTGCGACGGATCGCGGAGATCCACGGGAGTCAGCCCCACTTCCTGCTCACCAGCGCAACGATCGCCAATCCGGGCGAGCTCGCGGAGGGCCTCACTGGGCTGCCGGACTTCAACCTGATCACCGAGGACTCCGCCCCGAAGGCCAGCCGGCGCGTGGCGATGTGGAATCCGCCACTGCTCGACGACGAGCTCGGAACCCGGGGCTCGGCCCTGTACGAGGCGGCCGAGGTGTTCTCGGAGCTCGTCAGCGCGGGCGCGAGAACGATCTGCTTCATGAAGTCGCGCAAGGGCGTGGAGCTGATCCTGCGCCACGCCATGGACCGGCTCGACCCGGAGCTGGGAGAGCGGATCGCCCCGTACCGCGCCGGTTACACGCCGGCGCAACGTCACGAGATCGAGCGCCGCCTGACCGAGGGCGAGCTGCTCGGCGTGGTGGCCACGGATGCACTCGAGCTCGGGATCGACATCGGCGAACTCGACGCGGCGATCTGCGTCACCTTTCCGGGCACGGTCGCGAGCCTGAAGCAGATGTGGGGCCGGGCCGGTCGGCGCGGGCGCGGCCTGGCCGTATACATCGCCGGGGAGGACGCACTCGACCAGTTCTTCTGCCGCCATCCGGATGAGTTTCTCCAGCGCCCCGTCGAGGCCGCGATCCTTGACCCGGGCAGCTCTGAGATCTACGCCGAGCACCTGCTCTGCGCCGCGCACGAAGCGCCGCTCGGCGATGCCGACGCGGAGATCTTGGGCAGCGACTGGCGTACCCATGCCGAGCAGCTGACCGAGGCAGGCCTGCTGCGAGAGCGCGCCGGCGGGTTCGTGCCCAGCCGCGCCGACGACTACCCGGCCGCGCGAGTCGCGCTGCGCTCGGCCTCGGCTGACAGCTTCATCCTGATCGACACCGGCTCCGCGGAAGTGCTCGGGACGGTCGAGGCCGCTCGCGCCTACGCGACGATTCACGAGGGCGCCATCTACCTCCACCTGGGACGCTCCTACCTCGTGCTCGAGCTTGATCTCGCCGCGCGGCGGGCGCTGCTCGAGCCGTTCCGAGGTGACTACTTCACCCAGGCCAAGCGCGAGAGCATGACCTACATCGAGCGGCTGCACGAGCGACGGGAGACGCAGGGCGTGACGCTGTCGTTCGGATCGGTCGTGTACTCCGAGACGGTTCTCGGATACCAGCGCAAGGGCCTGCAGGACCACCAGGTGATCGACTTCCAGGGCCTTGATCTGCCGACGGTGGAATTTGGCACCCGTGCGCTCTGGTACGAACTCGATGAGCTGATCGCCGGCGAGGCGTTCCCGGCGGAGCTGCTGCTCGGCTCATTGCATGCGCTCGAGCACGGGCAGATCGCGGTGCTGCCGCTGATCGCGATGTGCGACCGCTGGGATATCGGCGGGCTCTCCACCAATGCGCACCCGCAGACCGGCGGCCCGACGATCTTCATCTACGACGGCCATCCCGGGGGGGTCGGGATCACCCGGCGCGGATACAGCGAGTTCGAGCGGTTGGTGGCTGATGCTCAGCGCCTGATTGGCGAGTGCCCGTGCAAGGCCGGATGCCCCTCGTGTGTTCAATCGCCCAAGTGCGGGAACCTGAACGAGCCGCTCTCCAAGCGCGGAGCGCTGGAGCTGCTGGCCCGCATGGACTCCCACGCGGCTACCTGATCGCGAGCGTGGCGCTGCCGTCGATCCCGTTTGCGCTGGCCGAGCTCCAACCGGTGATATCGCCCAGCGAGGCGAGGATCGTCTGGACGATCTTGGGGGGCGCGTGCTTGAGCGCGAGGTGCAGCACCTGGGACAGTCCGACCCGGAAGGCCACGGCTCCCTGAGCGCCCGCGGCCGGCGTGGCCGGGGCGACGGCGAACGCACGCAGCTGCGCGGGCCCGGTGTTTCCGGCCACGAACTGGTTGCCGATGACCCCGACGTCGATCGTCCGCTTGGTCTCCTTGAAGGCGTACACGCCGCCCGCCAGCTTTTTCACCGCCGTGGCCTTCGCGAACAGCCCGCTTGGATTGGCCACGAGCTTCGACAGCACATCGGCCGCGGCGGCGGGGTTGCTGACCGCTACCCGCCCGATCGTCGTATGCGTGTCGCTGGCGAGCACCAGGTCCCCGGTCAGGAGCTTCAGGAATCCGTTGAGGTCCACGCCGCTCTTGGACTTGACGGCCGCCTGGCGCCTGAGGAACGCTGCATATTTCGCCGGGTTGGAGGCCTGCTCGGCTCCTTCGACGAACGCGAAGATCTGCGCCGGGTCGTGGATTCCGACGCTGATCGGTGCGGTGCTGATCAGGCTCGGAGCGGCCGAGCCGGGGGCAAACGGGAGCTGCGAGGGGGTCAGCGAACCGCCCGAGGTGTCCAGGTGGTAGCGGAACGTCACGCCTGACGTCGTGGCGCTGATGGCGGCGCCGTAACCCCGGAAGGCGGCGACCCAGGGAATCCGCCGAGCCTTGGCAGCGGTTGGCATTGAGAGAACGGTCGAAAGGTTGCCGAACGTCTCGAGCAGTGTGTCCTGCGGCAGACCGGAGGTCTCACGCGCCACCTCGGCCGAGCTGACCCCGCTCCCCTGAGCGTGCCGGTCGAGCGCGGCGTTGACGATCGCCGCCTCGGGCGCGAAGACCAGCGTCGCTCCACTCACCGCTGCCGTTGCCGAGGCTCCAATCGCGTACAAGGTGGCGCCGTCGTGCGAACCGGACGCGCGGACGCCCGGAATCTTCTTCACCAGCGCGGTCAGCTTGCTCGCGTCCTTAGTTACCCAGGTAACGAGGAACTGCTTGCTGGCCGAACCGGACAGGGTCGGCGTGGTGGCGCCGATGGTGATCGGATTGCCGAACAGGGGCCGGATGTCGCTTTGGTAGTTGATGCCGAGCTGCGAGAGCTTCGACATGAGGGCCGATTGCCCGAACGCGGCCAGCGGAAAGCGTCCCTCCAGCGCCTGCGCCTTCTTGATCGACGCGGCAATGGGATCTGTCGCAAGACTCATCACGAACGGCGTGCCCGCGGGGAAGTACGAGTACTCGGTCCTCCGAGCGTCATTGGCATTGGAGCCGGACGATGAGCTGCCGCACCCGGCGAGCGCGAGCGCGACGAGCGGCATCAGGAGCAGCGGGCGCATGCGCATGGCGCCAAGCCTAACCGGGTTGAGTCGCTAGCATCGCGCGAGCACGGCGAGATAGCTCAGCTGGTAGAGCACACGACTGAAAATCGTGGTGTCCCCGGTTCGAGTCCGGGTCTCGCCATTCGGAAGAAGGATCTGCAAAGTCGGGCAGGAGCAGACGAATGGCCATAACGACCGTCTTGTTCACCTATGACGGATCGGCGGACAGCTCCATGTCCAGCAACCCGTTCCTCGCTCGCTCGATCGCCACGACCAGGCGAGAGGTCGACGTCTTTCCGGACGTCTGCGCCGGCACCCGGGGTCACGCTTCAAGCGGCGGAGAGGGTCAGCTTTCACTCGGCGCCGACACCAGCGCCGCCAAGTGCCGCCGCTCGGCTCAGGGGGTTCGCGCGAACCACCAGCACGGGCCGATCGGCGTGGTGGACGACTCTGCCCGGGACGCTGCCTAGCAATACGTCCGCCAGCCCGCCTTTTCCGCGTGAGCCGACGACGATGGCGCGAGCGTCATGTTGGGCGGCGAGGTCGAGGATGGCGCGCCAGACATTACGATCGGAGCGCGCCGCGAGCGGGCTGGCGTCGAAGCCCACCTCGCGTGCGAGAGCGGCACCCTCTTCGGCGGACGATCGAGCGGTGGTGCGCTCGAGTTCGTCGATCTCGCCGAAGATGGGCGCGTAGGTGGCGGCTCCCGCGGACGTGCTGACCAGGCGCTCGGCCGCGTGCCAAAATGTGACGATGAGCGCTGGGCCTGGAGTGAGCAGCTCGCCAGCGCTCGTGATGGCGAACTTCGCGTCCTCGGACCCGTCGTATGCGATGAGGATAGGGCGTTCAGGCAATGCGTTCTCCTAACTCTTTGGGTTGATCGCAGCGACCGTCCCGCGCAGGCGTGACGCGGGCGCAATCGAGACCGGTCCGACCGTTCAGCACGCCTGGTTCACTGTGGAGTTCGGCTCGCAAGGTTTGGCACCGTCCGCTGACGCTCCCTCGCCATGACGACGGTGACCGGAAGCCCCAGCTTCCTCACCTTGCTCGGCAGGTCGCGTTGCAGCCAGTGCGATGTCGACTTGGGCATCGTCGAGATGATGATCTCGTTGTAGTTCCCCTCGCGTACGGCCTGCTCAACCGCCCGCAGCGGGTCCGGGCCCCCGACATGGGACGTCACGGGTCCGCCGGCGGCGCGCTCGAGCAACGGCAGAGCGAGTTCGAGCGTCCAATCGGCATCCCCGCGCTCGGGCACATCCGGGATCAACAGGGCGAATTCACAGGGTCCCTCCTCGGCGCGCCTGGCCACCTTGTCGATGACGGCCTGCGTCGCCGCCGTCTTGTTGGCGACCACAAGGACTCGCTTCTTGTCGGCTGCCTCCATGTCCTCTCCTTCCCACTCGTTGACCTTCAGCTTGTGTACCAGCGACTGGTTCTGGGTCTTGAGGTGCTCGACGGCGGCGCCGGGCGGCCTGTCAACCCGCGACTATCTGGAGGCGGTCACCACCACCTCGCGGATGCCGGTCCGGCCAGCACCGCTCGCAACGGTCATGTTGACACCAACGTAACGGGCCTGCACCGGGTTGCGGAATTGTCCGGTCGAGTCGGCGGGCGGCGCGTTCGTCCACGTGCTGCCGTCCAGCGACGTCTGGATGCTGTCTGAGGCCGGCACCACGTCGGTCCATTGGACCGCGATGCCGGAGATCTTCGTCCGTGCGCCGAGGTCAACCGTGAGGCTTCCCTCGCCCGCGCTCGGAGCCAGACCCAGATGGTGGCCCTGCTGCCGTCGACGGCAGCCCCGGCGTACATCCCGGATTCTTCGGAGCTCGCGGTTGCCGGCTTGCAGCGCGCGACGTTCGTCGTCGGCGTGAGGTCGGGCCGCCGCGTCGGGATCGACAGCGACGAGCCGGCGCCGACGGTCTGGGTGTCGCCGGGCGTCCCTGCCAGCACGGCGAAGACGAGACCCGCCCCGCGCGTGCTGGTGGTTAAGACGCGCCGCAGAGTCCCCTGCGTGGCGGCAAGGACTCGGATGCTGACCTCTCCTCGTCAAAGGTCTCACGGGCCGGTGGTCCGGCCATGAGATGTTACCACCTTTGGCCATGTGGATTGGGCCGATGCTGGGCCTCGCGGACGGCCTGCTAGCTGCTAGAACGCCCGCTTGGATGTGGGCCCCTGATGTGGGAATCCATCGGTCCGCCCGTCGCGTCTTCGGGCAGGGCAGCCCTAGCTCAGCCGTCTAACCGCCGTCAGGGCGCTTCGGGATGTCCTGATGCTCGCATCAGCCGCGCGCGCGGGCCGGTCGGAGCCGGACAGC
>DATCPD010000070.1:0-5053 GCA_036564325.1 Solirubrobacteraceae bacterium
CATCCCGCCCGAGCGCGTGCAGGACACGGGCCACGTTCACGCCCTTTCCGCCGGCCCGCCGTCGGACCGTCTCGATCCGCGCCGTCTCCCCCCGCTCGAAACGCCCGACGGTATAGGTGACGTCGAGCGCGAAATTGAGCGTGACGGTGAGGATCAACTCTGAGGCGCACTCTTTCCGGGCGCGTGTGCGGATAAACGTTCGTAGCATCCCGGCCATGAGCGAGCTCTACGGCGGGGTCGAGACCGGCGGCACCTGGTGCGTCTGCGCGGTGGGCCGCGGCCCCGACGAGATCGTCCGCGAAGAGCAGTTCCCCACCACCCATCCACGGGAGACGCTCGCGCGGATCGTCGAGTTCTTCCGCGCCGGCCCTGCGCTCACGGCGATCGGGGTCGGCTCGTTCGGTCCCGTCGATCTCGACCCGGAATCCCCCACCTGGGGCCACGTGACGACGACGCCGAAGCCGGGCTGGCAGCACGTCTCGGTGGCGCCGGTCATCCGTGACGAACTCGGCGTCCCGGTGGCCTTCGACAACGACGTGAACGCTGCGGCGCTCGGCGAATACCGGTGGGGTGCGGGGGAGGGCGCCGCATCGGTCTGCTACCTGACCGTCGGCACGGGCATCGGCGCTGGGCTGCTGCTCGACGGGCGTCCGCGGCACGGGCTCGTGCACCCGGAGGTCGGGCACATCCGCATTCCGCGTGATCCCGGTGACGCCTTCGAAGGGACGTGTCCAGTGCACGGCGACTGCTGGGAGGGGCTCGCCTGTGGTCCGGCGATGGCGAAGCGGTGGGACACCTCACCTGAAGAGCTACCCGATGATCATCCGGCGTGGGGGCTCGAGGCCGGCTACCTGGCGCTCGGCATCCTCAGCATCGTGCTCGTCGCCTCGCCCGAAAGGATGATCGTCGGCGGCGGGGTGATGGCGCAACCTGCGCTGCCCGGGATGGTTCGCCGCCGGCTGCGCGAGCTGTTGGCGGGGTATCTCGAGACGCCCGCGCTCGGTGATGCCATCGATTCATACCTCGTCGCACCGGCGCTCGGCGATCGCGCCGGTGTGCTCGGAGCGATCGCCCTGGCGCAGGAGATGTCGCGGTGAGCAGCTCGCTGGGCGAGGACCAGACGATCCGGCCGGGGCGCGACCATGCCCGCGACGAGAAGCTCCTGACGGAGGCGCTCCACGATGTGATCCGGGCCAGCGACGGTGACTCCGCCGTCGAGCTGCTCGACGACGCCGTGGCCCTCGGGCGTGCGGCCCGCGGCGGTGACGAGGCCGCCGCCGAACGCCTGGCGGAGCTGGTGGCCGGCCTTGACCTTCACCGGACCGAGGTGCTCGTTCGTTCGCTGACCCGGTGGTTTCAGCTCGTCAACCTGGCCGAGGACAACGAGCGCGTGCGGCGCATCCGGAGGCGTGACGTCAGGAATGCGCCGGCCCCACGCCCCGGTTCGGTGCGTCAGGTGATCTCAGAACTCGCGCACCGGGGGACGACGGCGGGCGAGGTCGAAGAGCTGCTGCGCGGAGCCGAGCTGAGGCTGGTGATGACCGCGCACCCGACCGAATCGCGCCGGCGCACGACGATCAACAAACTGGCGCGGGTATTCGGGGTGCTGCGCGAGCTCGATGAGGTGTCCGATGCCGACCCGGCGCGGGCGCGCCGGCGTCTGCTGGCCACGGTGCAGGAGCTGTGGGGTTCCGACGAGCTCCGCGCGGCCTCGCTGACGGTGCTCGACGAGGTCCGCGGCGGGCTCACGCACTTCACCACCACCCTTGGTGAGACCGTGCCGCAGGTCTACCGGGACCTCGAGGAGGCGCTGGCCGAGTTCTACCCGGAGGCGGAGATCGAGGTGCCGCCGCTGCTGACCTTCGGCTCCTGGATCGGCGGCGACCGCGACGGGAATCCGTATGTGACTCCGGAGACGACCGAGCAGGCCCTCGAATTGATGCGCGAGCAGTGCCTGCGCCTGCTGGAGGGTCGCGTCGGCCTGCTGGCCGGCCGGCTCTCGATCTCGCAGCGGGTCAGCGGCCCGGCGCCGAAGCTCGAGCCGATCCTGTCGACCGGCGCCGAGTTCTTCCCGGGCTGGGCCGCGCAGCTGGCGGAGCTCAACCCCGAGGAGCCCTACCGGCGCGCGCTGACGTTCGTCCGCGAGCGCGTGCGGGCCACGCGCCGGCGGGAGACGGGCGCCTACCGCGCCCCCGCAGAGCTGCTGGAGGACCTCCGCGTGGTCGAGCAGTCCCTGCGTGACGGGGCCGGTGCCTTCACGGCCGCCGGTGACCTCCACGACGTGATCCGCGAGGTGGAGGTGTTCGGGTTCCATTTCGCGCGGCTCGACATCCGCGAGCACGCCAAGATTAACCGCCGATCGCTGGCCGAGATCTACGCGACCCTCGAGATCTGCGGCGACTACGAAGCCCTCGGCGAGGACGCGCGGATCGAGCTGCTCTGCCGGGGGATCGCCGACCGCCGGCCGCTGGTGCCGGCCGACATCGCCGGCTTCTCCGAGGGCACGCGAGAGACGATCGACACCTTCCGGATGCTCCGATCCGCGCTGTCCGGCATCCACGGCGGGGCGATTCAGACCTACGTCGTCTCCGGCACCGAGGGACCCGCCGATCTGCTCGAGGTGCTGCTGCTGATGAAGGAGGCGAGCCTCGCCGGGGCCGGCGGCGAGCGGGCATGGTTACGGGTCGTGCCGCTGTTCGAAGCCGGCGAGACGCTGGCCAGGGCCCCGGAGACGATGGATCGGCTGCTGCGAGAGCCGGTGTACCGCGAGGCCCTGCGGGCGGTCGGCGACGAGCAGGAGGTGATGATCGGCTACTCGGATTCGAACAAGGACGTGGGCTACGTGGCGTCGGGATGGGCCGCCTACCGGGCCCAGACGGAGCTGGCGGAGGTGATCGCGGGGCACGGCGCCCGGTGGGTGTTCTTTCACGGCCGGGGCGGCGCGATCGGCCGCGGCGGTGGCCCGACCAACGACGCGATCCTCGCGCTTCCCCCGGGAACCGTCGACGGGCGCCTGAAGATGACCGAGCAGGGGGAGGTGCTGGCGGCCAAGTTCTCCGTCCAGGAGATCGCCCACCGGGAACTCGAGCTCGCCACGAGTGCGATGCTGGCGGCCAGCGCGCCACGGGCCGACGGCGGGGAGGCGGACGACGAGCGCGCTGAGTTGTTCGACGAGGTCGTGCAGGAGATGGCGGAACGCTCGGCCGAGGTGTACCGCTCGGTGGTCCACGACGATCCGGATTTCCCCGAGTTCTTCTCCGCGGTCACGCCGCTCGAGGAGATCTCCCGCCTGCGCCTGGGATCGCGTCCGGCGAAACGCCAGGCGGAGGGCGGGATCGACGCACTGCGGGCGATCCCGTGGGTGTTCTCGTGGACGCAGTCGCGGATCGTCCTTCCCGCGTGGCTGGGACTCGGATCGGCGCTGGCCAACGCCCGCGAGCGCCACGGCGTCGAGCTGCTGCGTGAGATGACGGCTGACTGGCCGTTCTTCGCCACCCTGCTGGCCAACGCCGAGATGGCGTTGGCGAAGGCCGATCTGCAGATCGCCCGGCGTTACGTCGCCCTATGGGACAACACCTCGGCGCGGGAACGGATCTGGGGCGTGCTCGAGGCGGAGCTCAAGCTGGCCGAGCGCGAGCTGCTGCAGGTGCGCGGCAACGAGCGGCTGCTCGACGGCGAGCCCGTGCTGCAGGCCTCGATCGACCGCCGCAATCCGTTCGTCGACCCGCTGTCATTCATCCAGATCGAGCTGCTGTCCCGGCGCCGGCGGGCGGACGGTGATGACGGCGAGGAGCTCGGCCGCGTGAGTCTGCTGACCATCAACGGCATCGCCAGCGGACTGCGCAACACCGGCTGACCTACAGGCCGGCCGCCTCCGCCAGCAGCTCCACCTGAGCCGGATCCGCTGAGGCCGGGAAGCAGATCACCTCGTCGGCGCCGGCCTGCTCGAAGGCCGAGAGGTAGCCCTTCAGCGTGTCGGCATCCTTGGCCGCCGACTGCGCGACGCGCGGGGCGTACTCACCAAGGAAGCCGTAGTAATCGCCGAGGTTCCTGCTGGCGATCTCCTCCGCGCCGTCCCCCAGGACGAAATAGAACAGGGCCATCGTCTTCGGCTCACCGTCACGGCCGGCTTCGCTCCAGGCCTCCCGGAGCTTGGGTAGCGACTGCGAGAACTGGTCCGGCGCGCCGCCGCCCATGGTCCAGCCGTCCGCGTGTTCGGCGGCGCGGCGGAAGGCGACGTCCGAGCTGCCCCCGATCAGGAGCGTGGGGCGCTTGCCGTTGGCCGGATCGGGTCCCACGACGTCCCCCGCCCAGAGCTCGTTCAGCTCGCGGAGCTGGGCTTCGAACGTGCGTCCGCGGGTGCCGAAGCCCGCGTTCGAAACCGTGAAGTCATCCTCACGGCCGCCGACGGCCAGACCGAGCACGAGCCGCCCGCCCGAAAGCGAGTCGATCGTCGCCGCCTGTTTGGCCAGCAGCGCGGTGTTCGTGCGCAGCGGCGCGATCAGGATGTCGGTGGCCAGCCGGATGCGCTCCGTGACCGCGGCCGCGGCGGCGAGAGAGATCAGCGACTCGTAGTTCGGATAGGCGATCCGGTCGATCGTCCCCAGCGTGGAGAAGCCGGCCTGATCAGCCCGCCGGGCCCAGTCGACGATGCCGTCGCGACCCACGCCGCGGACCGCGTTCGGCAGTCCAATTCCGATTTCCATGTCGCTCCTCTCTGGTGGTGTGCAAGCTCCTATTTTGCCCGCGGTTTGCCACCTGTACACGGCGACAATCGCGACAGATTTCCCGGGTCTGACGCGCTGTTCAGCGCATTGATGAACACTTCGACAGACCGGGGGCGCGGGGCGCGGGATCGTCGCGTTGTACATGTCCGGCCCGCGCATGGAACGAACAAAGTGCGACATCGATGCCGAAGCCCGCCGACGCGATGCGCAGTTCGGTCGCAGGACGACCAAAGCGCTCCAGCGATCCGGCGGATGCGCGACGTTTGGAGCATTTTGGTTGTTGCGTGCGCGCGCGGGTCGCTCGCACACGCGGGCCACCGCCGTCC
>DATCPD010000042.1:0-1848 GCA_036564325.1 Solirubrobacteraceae bacterium
GTTGTAGCCGGTGTGGTTCGAGGAGGTGTCCGAGGCGCAGGCGGTGGTGGTGATCTGGACGTCGCCGACCGTGTTCAGCTGCGACGGGCTGACGCTCTTGAAGATCACGCAGCCGCTCAGCGACAGGGCCAGCGCCGCCGCGAAGCCGACCAGGAGGAACCGCCGAGGCCGGCGACCGCGATCAGGCGCGATGTGCCCCGTCGGGGCTACCGACGGCAGGGGCTTCAGTGCCACTGACTTTCACCTCGCTTTGGGCTGTGCGATCCGCGCTGCCTGCCCGCTTCACGCCATTCCCTGCCCCATTGCCCGACGTACCGGTATCAGCGCTGGCCGCCGCGGCCTCCAGAAGCTCCTCAGCGCTGCTTTCGGCGGCACTGGTGATCGGGATCACGGCGGCGGCAGCACCTCCGTCGCCTACCAGCTGGCGCCGGACTTCCGCCGCCAGCATCTCGCCGGCCTCGGGGCCCGTGTCGGGCGAAACGACCATCAGCCCCGAGTGCTTGAGGCGGAAGAGCTGGTCACGCGAACGCAGCGACCCGCGCACCGCGGAAGCAAGCTCGCGGGTGCTGCGGCCATTGTCCGCCGGTACCAGGATCACGCTCAGCGGCGCGCCGGTCTCCCGTGCGTGGGCGATCTCGCGCGGGAGCCTGCGCCGCAGCGCGCCTTCGCCTGAGCGCCGCCGTCGTACCTCGAGGGCCGCTAGACAGCCGGCGATCGCGGCGGCGATCAGCAGGAAGAGGAGCAGGTGGTCGCCGCCACCACCGCTGTTCACCTTCGGTCCTCCGTAGGCCTGCTGGCGCATGGCGTCGGTCTGACCGAACTGCACGACTTTGTCGATCCGGGCGACGCCGCCGGGATACTGCATCACGGCCTGCACGCGATACGAGGTGCCCTGGCTGGGATGGAGGCTCGGAACCAAGAGCGGATAGGCGATCGAGGTCCCGGTGACAAAGGTTCCCGGCCCCAATTTGCGCGTCTCCACCGTGTTGTCGCCATCGCTGACCGTGGCGACGCCGTGGACGTTCTGGAGGATCACGTTGCCGCTGTTGCGCGCGTCGATCGAGAATGTGACCCCGGCGGGCTCGCGGTCAAGCCCAATTCCGGTCAGCTTGATCGACGGGTGCCGCGGACCGGGCAGAGTGGTGTCCAGCCCGACCGCGTAGCGCTGGATGCTGGAGATCGCCACGTTGCCCTTCAGCTGAACCTTGCTACCCGCTCCCGCAGCCTGCACGCCGATCCCGGCCAGGTAGTCGCCGGGGCTGGCGCTGGACGGCACGCGGACCGAGACCGGCACATGCATCTGGCCGTGGGGGGCGAGCGTGACGCGGCGCTTCCCAAGGACAACCCAGCTCGCCGGGCCACTTGCCTTTGTGCCGTGCAATCCGTAGGCGGAGCCAAGCGTGCTCGCGGTCAGCCCCCGCACCGGGTCGAGCAGCACCCGGATCTGCTTACCGGTCTGGTTCTGCAGATTCAACGAGCCGGCCGACGTGGTCCGTCCCGGCTGCGCTCGAAGCTGAAAATAGTTGCCGCTGTCTCCAGAGGCCGACGAGACGGTGACCGTCATCGGCGGCGCCGCGGCTGCAAACGCCCCGGGCGCGCACGCGAGCGTGCCGGCCACGATGGCCGGCACGATGCTCGCGATTTGCGAAAAACGTCGCATGAGAGTGGGGCGAAGCAAAGCTCCGATTCTCCCCTTCCTATCGGCGGATCAGGGTCCGCTGTTAAGAGACCAGACCAGGTTCACCCGGTAGACCTCGTTGGCCGGCAACACCTTGGTGTTGCTCGGGGTGGCGAGCGAGAGGCTCGACGCCGTGTAACCGGAGGTCAGATAGGTGCCCATGCCGGCGT
>DATCPD010000015.1:0-11533 GCA_036564325.1 Solirubrobacteraceae bacterium
GAGCCGATCCTGCGGGCGGGATCGGCCGGAGACGAAGTGGTGGTGGTGCTGGCCGGCCGGGTGAAGCTCGTGGCCTACGGTGCCGATCGCCGAGAGGTCGTGCTCGCGCTGCGCGGGCCCGGGGAGCTGATCGGTGAGATGGCGGCGCTGAGCTCGCAGCGGCGCACCGCCGACGCGATCGCCGTTGACGACGTCGAGATCGGTCTGCTGGCGGCGCAGGAGCTGAGCGCGTTCCTGCGTGAATACCCAGACGCCGCGTTCGTGCTGATCCGGATGCTTGTGTCCCGTCTGACCGAGGCCACCCGCGACGTGGTCGATCTCGCGACGCGTGACAGCGTCGGGCGGGTCGCCAAGCGCCTGGTTGAGCTGGCTGCGGAGCATGGCTCGCCGGTCGCCGGGGGCACTCGCATCGAGCTCTCACTTTCCCAGGACGAGCTCGCCAGCTGGATCGGCGCCACCCGTGAGACGGTGGCCCGTGCGCTGCGGCTGATGCGCCAGCTGCAGTGGGTGAGCACCGATCATCGATCGATCACCGTGCTCGACGTCGAGGCGCTGCGGGAGCGCTCAGGGGGCGGGGCAAGCTAGGCGCAGGCCAGGCGAACGCCGGGCGACGCAAGGCGCGACGGACGTCGGGAGCTCCGGGCGGCGATCCCCCGCCCGGAGCCCTTGCCCCCAATGTTGGTCCCCCAGCCCGTGATGACTCTTCATCACGGGTCGCAGACTATTGCCGCCGACCGGCCCGTCCGTGCGACATTTGTCACATTGGCCCGGGCCAGGGTCCCCGCCGAAGTTGGAGGGTCCTCGGCGGGTGCCGCGCGGGCCTACCGGCGCCCGCCGCCGAGCAGCGAGAGCATGAACAGGAACACGTTGAAGATGTCGAGGAAGATCCCGGCGGCGATCGGGACCGCGCTGCCCATGCTGGCCCGGCGCAGACGGTTGAAGTCGAAGATCGTGAAGGCGCCAAAAATCGCCAGACCGCCCACCGAGTAGATGATGTGGCCGCCGGGAATCGCGACGAAGATCCCCACGATCCCGAACACGATCAGCCCGAGCAGTGCCCACATCAAGGTGCGTGCCCAGGACGACAGGTCGCGGCGGGTCGCGTAGCCGTAGGCACCGAGGGCGCCGGTGAACGCAGCGGTCGCGCCGGCCGCCTGCCACAGGACGGAGGGCTGGGCCTTGGCGTACACGGCGAGCACCGGCCCGACCGCCAATCCGAGCATCAGCCCGAGCCCGAACAGGAGGCTGATGGCCAGCTGCTCGTGTCCGCGCGAGGTGGCGATGTTGAGACCGAAGATGCAGGCGAAGGCGCCGATGAACAGCAGCAGGCCAGTGCCACCGGTGAGGTTTCGTCCGATGTAGGCACCCAATGCGGTGCAGCCGACGGTCAGGGCGACCAGGCCCATCACCTGGCCGAACACTTCACGGGTGCGGTCGCGCGTTACCGCTGCGCCGCCGAGAGTTAGTTCGTCGTAGGTGGGCATCCTCAGGTGCTCCTCATCTGTTCGATTTTCGTGCCCGTCTGGGCCGAAACGGTAGACGATGACGGTTCTGTCTCGATAAATCCGCGTCGGGTTCGGTGATCCGCTGAATCCTCCGCTGCGAAATACGGGCGATGAGAAAACCTCCCAGGATCTGGGCGCGATGAAGGTCGCGATCGTCGGCGCCGGGGTGTCGGGTCTCGTGGCCGCGCACCTGTTCCACCGCGAGCATGAGATCACCGTCTACGAAGCCGGTACCTACCCCGGCGGCCATACCAACACGATCAGGGTCGACACGCCGAACGAGACCCATCACGTCGACACCGGCTTCATCGTGTTCAACGACCGTAACTACCCGAACTTCGAGCGGCTGCTGGACCGGCTCGGGGTGGCCTGGCAGCCCTCTGAGATGAGCTTCTCGGTCAGCGACGGGCACGGCGACTTCGAGTACAGCGGCGGTTCCGCCAACGGCCTGTTCGCCAAGCGGGCTCACCTGGTGACGCCTTGGTTTCACCGGATGGTGGCCGACCTGGCGCGGTTCAACCGGGCCGCGCGGGACCTGCTGCGCCTCCCCAGCGGACAGGGGCCCTCGCTCGGTCACTGGCTCGAGGAGCACAGATTCTCCCGGCCCTTCGTCGAGCGGCTGATCGTGCCCCAGGCCTCGGCGGTGTGGTCCGCCGATCCTCACCAGCTGTGGAGTTTCCCGGCCCGCTTCATGGTCGAGTTCTTCGACAACCACGGGATGCTGGGCTTCCGCGACCGCCCGCGCTGGCGCACGGTGAAAGGCGGCTCGGCTCGTTACGTGGACGCACTGATCGCGCCGTGGCAGGAACGGCTGCGCCTGCAGTCACCGGTGCAGTCGATCGAGCGCACCCCGGACCACGTTTTGGTGAAAGCGCGCGGGGGCGAGACCGAGAGTTTCGACCAGGTCGTGATCGCCACCCATTCAGACCAGGCACTAGGCCTCCTGTCCGACCCCACCGGCGCTGAGCGAGACCTGCTCGCCGCGATTCCATACCAGCTCAACGAGGCGGTGTTGCACACCGACGTCAAGCTGCTGCCGCGCCGCCGGCGCGCCTGGGCGAGCTGGAATTACCACCTGCTGGAACAGCCGACCGATCGGACCACCGTCACTATCACATGAACCGCCTGCAGTCGTTGCGGGCCGAGCGTGAGTTCTGCGTCACGCTCAACCGTACTGCCGAGATCGCACCCGAGAAGGTGATCCGCACGATCTCCTACGCCCACCCGGTGTTCACCACAGCCGGCGTGAGCGCGCAGGCTCGGGTGGCTGAGATCAGCGGGCAGAACCGAACGCACTTCTGCGGCGCCTATTGGGGCTGGGGCTTTCACGAGGACGGGGTGGCCAGCGCCGTGCGGGTCGGCGAGAAGTACCTCGGCTATTGCGAGGCCGGGTTCGCCGAGCGTCGCATCGCCGAGGTCCAGATCCTGCTGGCCAAGCCGCTGCGACGGGCCGGGATCGTCCCCGCCGCGACCAGAGCCTCCGCCCCGGTGTTCAGCGGCGCGGCGACCGGCTGAGCCGCGGCTCAGGCCGCCCCGCTGCCCTCCAGCAGCACCTGCGCCACCGCCGCCGGGTCATCCCACATTGGAATGTGGCCGCACCCCTTCAGCACGACGCTGCGTGTCTTCTCGGGCAGCCGCTGCGGGCGGGCGACGAGCCGGTCGTACTCGGGCCACACCAGGGTGACGGGGACGCGGATTCGCTCCAGGCCGCCGAACCGTCCCGCGCGCATCGCGTCATTGGCCGCCGAGAAGCCGGGGGCGGTCGCGTAGGCTCGGACGAGATGGGCGGCGTCATGGGGCGGCACGCGCTCCGGAACGCCGACGCTGCCGGCCAGCAGCAGCCGGCGTCCCGCCGCGGCGACGAGCACGGTGTCGACCAGCGGCAGCGCAGCGCGGGCCAGCGTGCGGGCGACGGCGCGCTTGGGCATCAGCGGCTCCGCCCACTGGCCCGCCGGAGCGATCGCCGTGACCGAGCTCGCGTGCCCCGCGAGGGCCAGCTCGAGCGCGACCCATCCGCCGAGCGAATTGCCCGCGACGTGTGGCCGCTGCACACCCACCTCCCGCAGCTCGGCGTCCACCGCCTCCGCCAACGACGCCGGCGTCGGCGTCTGGAGGAGTGGGGGGGACTCGCCGAACCCGGGAAGGTCGAGCGCTATCACCTCACGTTCGGCCGCCAGGCGCTCGATCACCGGATCCCAGACCCGGCGGTCGGCACCGAGCGGGTGCAGCAGCAGCAGGGCGGGGCCGTGCCCCAGCCGGTCGAAAGCGAGCATCGCTAGTCGTCGAGCGCCGTGAACAGGGCCGCGCTGATCAGCGCCGAGGCGCCGGCCACCACCGCGGTGGCGAGTGGCGCTGCGTCCGGTAGCTCCGCGCGTCCGAGGACGGTGGCGGCGATGTCGACGCAGTCGCCGGCGATGCTTCCCGCCAGCCACGGTCGCAGGGGCCGGTCGCGGACAGCGGCAATGAGGGCGCCGGTGTGCAGCACGATCTCCCGCGCGCCGAGCCCGCGCAGCGGAACCTGCGTCGGCGCCCGGCTGGAGTCAGGCCCGAGCCAGCGCAGCGTCAACCGTCCCGGGGAGATCATCAGGGTGACCCCGTAGGCGATCCGGAGGCCGAGTACCGCGGCCGTGCCTGCTCGCACGCGGGAAGTCATCTGGTGGAAGATACGGATGGCGGCAGGACGCGGATCACCTCTGGCCGGCGTTGGCACCCTGTCCTCGGGTACGGTCTGCGGTGATGCTCGGGCTTCCTGACGGAGTGACCGCCTGCCTGTTCGACCTCGACGGCGTGCTCACTCAGACGGCCAAGGTTCATGCGGCGGCTTGGAAGGAGATGTTCGACGGGTATCTGCGCGAGCGCGCCTCGCGGGAGGGCGCCGAATTCGTCGCCTTCGATCCGGTCGCCGACTACGACGAGTACGTCGACGGAAAGCCCCGCTACGACGGAGTCGCCTCGTTCCTGCAGTCCCGGGGAATCAGCCTGCCGCAGGGAACCCCTGACGACCCACCCGGCGCCGAAACGATCGACGGCCTCGGAAACCGCAAGAACGAGATCGTGCTGAAGCTGATCCACGACGACGGCGTCCAGCCCTACGAGGGGTCGGTGCGCTACGTCAAGGCGGCGCGGGAAGCCGGCCTGCGCCGCGTCGTCGTCTCCTCGAGCACGAACTGCCGTGACGTCCTCGTCGCCGCGGGGATCCTCGAGCTGTTCGAGGAGATCGTCGACGGCCACGTGACCCAGCGTGAGGGACTGAAGGGAAAGCCGGCCCCGGACACCTTCCTGGCGGGCGCGCGGGCGGTGGGCGTGGAGCCGCCCGCGGCGGCGGTGTTCGAAGACGCCCTGGCCGGAGTAGAGGCGGGTCACGCCGGAGGGTTCGGGATCGTCATCGGGGTTGACCGCCTGGGTCAGGCTGACGCCCTCCGAAGCCACGGCGCCGACATCGTGGTGAAGGATCTCGCCGAGCTGCTGAGCGATTCGTGATCAAGCAGCGGGCGTTTCCCGTCGAGCCATGGGTTGTGCGCGAGACCGCTCTGGACCTGGTGCGTCTGGCGCAGACAGAATCGGTGTTCGCGTTGGCCAACGGACACATCGGGTGGCGCGCCAATCTCGACGAGGGTGAGCCTTACGGCCTCCCCGGGACCTACCTCGGCGGGTTCTACGAGACTCGCCCACTGCCGTACGCCGAGGCGGGGTACGGATACCCCGAGGACGGACAGACGGTGGTCAACGTCACCAACGGCAAGATCATCCGCCTGCTGGTTGATGATGAGTCGCTCGACGTGCGCTACGGCCAGCTGCGCAGCCACGAGCGGGTGCTGGATCTGCGAGCCGGCCTGCTCCGGCGCAGCCTCGAGTGGGAATCGCCAACCGGGCGGGCGGTGCGCATCTCCTCGACCCGGCTGGTGTCGTTCACCCAGCGTGCGGTGGCCGCCGTTCTCTACGAGGTCGAGCCGCTGACGGACGAGGTACCGGTGGTCCTCCAGTCGGAGCTGGTGGCCAACGAGCCGCTCCCTCTGGGCGGCATGGACCCGCGCGCGGCAGCGGCGCTCGAGCAGCCGCTGCGCTCTGAATTCTTCATCGGGGCCGGGCAGCGGGCTTCGCTCGTGCACACCACCCGGGACAGCGGGCTGCGGATGGCCGCCGCGATGGACCACATCATCGAGGGGCCGGAGGGGACGAGTGACGAGATGGACGTCTTCGACGACCTTGCTCGCCTCACGGTCACGGCCGAGCTGGCGCCGGGACGTCCGCTGCGGATCGTCAAGTTCCTCGCCTACGGCTGGTCGGCCGAGCGGTCGATGCCGGCCATGCGGGACCAGGTGGCCGCCGCCCGCGCGGGCGCGGCCCACCGGGGCTGGGACGGGCTGGTGGCGGAGCAGCGGGCCTATCTCGACGACTTCTGGAACGGCGCCGACGTCGAGCTCGAGGGGGACCCGGAGCTCCAGCAGGCGATCCGGTTCGCTCTCTTCCACGTCCTCCAAGCCGGAGCGCGAGGCGAGCAGCGGGCGATCGCGGCCAAGGGACTGACCGGACCGGGCTACGACGGGCACACGTTCTGGGACACCGAGTCCTACGTGCTCCCCGTGCTCACGTACACCGCGCCCAACGCCGCGGGAGATGCCCTGCGATGGCGCCACCGGACGCTCGACCTGGCCCGGGAGCGCGCGAAGGTCCTGGGTCTCAAGGGCGCGGCCTTCCCGTGGCGGACGATCCGCGGCCAGGAGTGCTCGGGCTACTGGCCGGCGGGTACCGGCGCGTTTCACATCAACGCCGCCATCGCCGACGCGACGATTCGCTACCGCGCGGCGACCGACGACGAGGTGTTCGAGCGCGAGGTGGGCCTGGAGCTGCTCGTGGAGACGGCGCGACTGTGGCGCTCGCTCGGACATCACGACGCCACCGGCCGGTTTCGGATCGACGGCGTGACCGGACCGGATGAATACAGCGCGATCGCGGACAACAACGTGTACACGAATCTGATGGCGCAGCGGAACATGAGCGCGGCGGCCGACACGGCGGAGCGCCATCCGCGGGCCGCCGGGCGCCTGGGCGTTGACGAGGAAGAGACGGCGGGTTGGCGCGACGCCGCGAGAGACATGATGATCCCCTACGACCCGGCGCTCGAGGTCCACGCCCAAGCCGACGAGTTCACCCAGCACCAGATATGGGACTTCGCCGGAACTTCGCCGGAGCAGTATCCGCTGCTCCTCCACTTCCCGTACTTCGATCTCTACCGCAAGCAGGTCGTCAAGCAGGCGGATCTGGTGCTCGCCATGCACGTCCGCGGGGACGCGTTCACGGCAGAGGAGAAAGCGCGCAACTTCGAGTACTACGAACGCCTGACCGTGCGTGATTCCTCCCTGTCGGCGTGTACGCAGGCCGTGATCGCTGCCGAAGTCGGACATCTCCAGCTGGCCTTTGACTACTTCGGCGAGGCGGCGCTGATGGACCTCGACGACCTCGAGCACAACACTCGCGACGGGGTTCACATCGCCTCGCTCGCCGGAACCTGGATCACCGCCGTGGCCGGCTTCGGTGGGATGCGCGACCACGATGGTGAGCTCAGCTTCGCTCCCCGGCTGCCCGAGGCCCTGAGTCGTCTCGCCTTCCGCCTGGCCTTCCGCGGCAGGCGGCTGATGGTCGAGGTCACGCCGCCGCAGGCGCGGTACTCGCTGCTGGAGGGCGCCGGGCTGGACATCGTCCACCACGGCCAGCCCGTCCGCCTGTCCCGCAAGGCGCCAGAACTGCGTGACATACCACCCGCGCCCGCGCGCGAGGCGCCGCAGCAGCCGCCGGGCCGGGCGCCCGCGCGCCGGCGCCGGTCCAGTTAGAACCGCTCCCGCTCCGGGAAGCAGCACACGGGTGCCGCCAACCGTTCCCGTTCATCGTCGACTGGCGACAGCCGCCACGTGGCCCGTCGGACTTGCCCTTACCTCGTGGACGTACATCTGGCGCACGACGCCGATCTACCGCAGCGAGCTCGAGCGCTCGAAGCCGACCTTCCTCCCGAGCTCCCGTCCGGTGTCTCCGACGAAGAGGTTCAGCGCCCACGGGATGGAGCGGGGCCATTGTTTCATCGCATCTACAGCGGATCGATTCGCAGCACGCACTGGGATGCGGCGGAGCTGATCGAGTGCGTGCGGGCGGATCCAAACCGGGTCGCTCCGCTCTCGCTGGCGCGGTTTCAGAAGACGCGCGGCGAGCAGGGTCGGATGGAGGTCGGGGACGAATGGCTGGTGCGGATGCCGGGACCATGGGACGGCCCGGTGCGGACGATCGAGCTGGGGCCGCAGCACTTCCGTTTCGCCACGCTGGCCGGCCACCTGGAGGCCGGGCAGGTCGAATGGCGCGCGCAGGAGCGGGACGGGCTGCTGCGCTTTCAAATCGAGTCGTGGGCCCGAGCGGGCGACAGGCTCTCGGCGCTGATGCACGACCGCCTGCGGATGGCCAAGGAGGTGCAGCTGCACATGTGGAGCTCCGTGGTCGAGAAGGTCGCGAACCTGACCGGTGGGGCGCTGGAGCGCGGGATCGAGATCGAGACGCGGCGCGTCGACGGAGACGCGTTCGATCAGTGTGCCCCAACTAACAGACGGTGCACAGGCCGCGCCGCCTCAGTCCTGGAAGGCGCGGCTCAGCCGTGACAGCGGCCGGATCTTCAACCGCGAGCGCGAGTAGGCGAGCGCGGCGGCGGCGGCGTTGGCCCCCGGTCCGCCGTGCACGCCGCCGCCGGGATGGATCGACGCGGAGCCCAGGTAGAGACCCTCGATCGGGGTCTCGGGCCGCGCCAGCCCGGGCACTGGGCGAAAGACGAGCTGCTGGTGCAGCTGTGCCGTGCCCCCGTTGAGCGCGCCTCCCACCAGGTTGCGGTTGACCTGCTCGAACGTCCTCGGGGTGAACACGTGGCGGCCCCGGATCAGCTCGCGGAAGCCCGGCGCCAGCGCCTCGACCTGCTGCTCGATCCGGTCGGCGAAGACCTCGGTCTCCCGTTCGTCCCAGGCGCCGGTCAGCTCGCCGCCGGCGTCGCCCCGGATCTGCTGCGGGACGTGCGTGTAGGCCCACGCGGTCTCCTTGCCCGCGGGCGCGCGAGTGCTGTCAAAGGCCCCGTACTGGCCGAGCACCAGGTACGGCTCGGACGGGATCATGCGGCAGGCCATCTGCGCGGCTTGCCGGGTCAGCGCGTCGACGCCCTCGGCCACGTGAACCGTGCCGGCCGCGCGCGCCCGCTCGGCCTGCCAGGGGATCGGACCGTCCAGCGTCCAGTCGACCTTCACGGTGCCGTTGTCGTAGTGGAAGCGCTCTAGGTCCCGGAGCAGGGTGGGGGGCAGCGGGGCGTCAGCCAGCAGGTCGCGATAGAGCTGCGGCGCCCCGACGTCGGCGATCACGGCGCGGCGGGCCGGATGCCGTGCGTCGGCGCTCAGGACCGCCCGGGCGCGGCCGTCACTGCATTCGATGGCGCTCGCTCGCTGGTTGCAGAGCACCTGTCCGCCCGAGGCCTCGAGGCGCCGCACCAGGGCGGCGGTGATCCCGCCCGCGCCGCCCTGTACCGCCGGATAGCCATGATCCTGGGCCAGCGAGCACAGCACCCAGCCGAACACGCCCCCGAGCGCCGCCTCGGGACTGATGTCGGCGTGCAGGGCGTTGCCGGCCAGCAGCCGCGTGCCGCCGTCAGCGCGGAAGTGCTCCTCGCCCATCTGGCGCACCGGGAGCACCGAGAAGCGGGCAAACCGCAGGAGCTCCCGCGGCCCGAGGGTCTCGAGCAGGCCGAGCACCGGCCGGACCGGGGGAAACGGGGCGAAGAAGGCCCCGAGTGCGCCGGTCCGGACCTGGCGCCACAACCGGTAGAGCTCCCGCCACGCGTCCCCGTCGCCGGCCGCGCACTCGTCGAGCGAGGCCACCGTCTCCTCGATGTCGCTGGAGATCGCCGGGCAGGTCCCGTCGCGTGTGGGATGGGCCACCGCGATCCGGCTCCAGGCCCAGTTGAGCCCCCAGCGCTCCAGCTCCAGTTTCTGGATGTGCGGAGAGGCCAGCGTGAACGGATAGAACGCGCTGAACATGTCGTGCGTGAAGCCTGGCTCGACGAGCTCGCCGGAGCGAACTGCGCCTCCCGGCTCTGACGCCTCCTCCAGCACGGTCACCTCCCAGCCCTGATCGGCCAGCAGGTTGGCGGCGACGAGGCCGTTCGGCCCTGCGCCGATCACGACGGCGTCAGCCATCGTCGGCGTGCGCGCGGTCAGGCCGTTCGCCCGCCGGCGGCGGCGCGTGTCCTTCGGCGAGCTGCTTGAGCCGGCGCAGAGCTTCGACGTTTCGCAGCTTCATCAGCCAGTGCCCGACCGGCCCGATCATTATCGACAGCAGACGATTCGACGGCTCCTCGACCATCGTCACCCAGGTACCAGAGCCTTCGGAGCCCACCACCCAGTCGCCGTAGCTGTGCGGATCGCTGAGCACCCCGAACACGTCATCGGGCGCTGCGCAGATGAAGATCTCGTTCCGGGCCATCGGATCCTGGCAGTGCTCCCCCGAGCCGGTGTTTTCAAACAGCGCGTGGAGGAATCGGTACGCATCAAGTTGAGGGCCCGGCTAACGTGCGGTCAGAAGGTCGGCTCGATCGAGTACGTTCTCAGAAGATGCCAGCTCGCAGTCTGGAGGAGAAGTGAGCGAGCTAGACAACGCCGCAGCGCTCACGATCCGGGAGATCTCCGCCCGCAGCGGAGTCAGCGAGGGGACCCTGCGCATGTGGGAGACGCGCTACAGCTTTCCCAACCCCCACCGACTCGCCAGCGGGCATCGGCGCTACTCGGAGCGCGAGCTCGAGCAGGTGCGGGCCGTCATCCGGGCGCGCGGGCAGGGCCTGTCGCTGCCCACGGCGATCGATCATGCGCGCCGCGTCGGCGATCAGCTGCGGCCGTCCGTGTACTCGGCGCTGCGCGAGGGCTTTCCCTACCTTCAGCCGCATCTGCTTCCCCACCGCGCGCTGGTATCCCTCAGTCACGCGATCGAGGACGAGTGCTGCGCCCGGGCCGAACGCCCGATCCTGTTCGGCTGCTTTCAGCACGAGCGCTTCTACCGCCAGGCCGAGCCTTGCTGGCGAGAGCTGGCCCGCACGGCGGAGCGAGCCGTCGCGCTGGCCGACTTTCCGCGCTCCCGACGTCCGAAGCGTGCGCCGACCGAGATCGCGATCTCGGACACCGATCCGCTGATGCGGGAATGGGTCGTGGTGTGCGACGCCCCCGGCTTCGCGGCCTGCCTGGTGGCGTGGGAGCGACCGCGCGCCGATGCGCAGCGGCGGGCCTTCGAGACGATCTGGACGGTCGAGCCCTCGGTCGTTCGCACCGCAGCGCGCGCCTGCTGCGAGCTGGCCGCGCGGTCGGCGCCGCGGTACGTCGAGGATCTGCGTGAGCGGCTGGCGGAACCGGCATCGCCGGGGGGGCAGGAGCTGCGATCGGCCGTGGACCTGACCACCCGGATGGTGCTCTACGCCACGCGGAACCACGGCGAGTCGGTGGACTGAGGCTCGGCGGCGCCGGAGCGGCTCAGCGCCAGCGCCGGCGCCGGCCACCCCGCTGGCGCTCGCGTCGTTCGAGCGACTCGCCGATCAGGTAGAGCGTGGGCGGCCACAGCCCGACGAAGATCGCCCGGCGCTCGGCGTGAGAGGGTCAAGATTCATCTGGGTGCTGCTACCCGGTGAGCCACTCGGTTAGGCCGGTCGCGCCGAGATGCGGAGTTCCTTTCGCGTCGCGAAAGAAAGTCTGCATGAATGTCCTCAGCGACTGCGACTGCGACTGCGGCTGCGACTTCGTACGAGGTCGAGCTCGCCAGCGGTGACCTCGTGGCCGGCGGCGCAGCGTAGCTCCACTCCGGCCTGCTCTCCGCAGCCGCGGTGAACCATCTGCACGGGTCCACCGTCCTCATCCAGCCAGCGATCGCCCCACTGCTTGAGCGCGACGATCGCCGGCAGCAGGTCGGCTCCCTTCTCGGTCAGGCGGTACTCGTGGCGGGTTCGCTGCCCGGGCTCCTGGTAGGCCTCC
>DATCPD010000122.1:0-3903 GCA_036564325.1 Solirubrobacteraceae bacterium
AGCCGCAGCCGCGTGTCCTTGACCCCGACGGCCTCCAGCAGCTCCGACAGAACCACGATCAGCTCCGCGTCGGTATCGGGTCCCGGAGCACCGATCACCTCGGCGCCGACCTGCCAGAACTGCCGGTAGCGACCGCGCTGAGGCGCCTCGCTGCGAAAGAAGCTCGACAGGTACCAGAGCTTGACCGGCTGCGGAAGCTTGTGCATCCCGTGCTCGATGTAGGCGCGGCAGACCGGGGCGGTGCCCTCGGGGCGCAGGGTCAGCGAGCGGCCGCCCCCGTCGTCGAAGCTGTACATCTCCTTCTGGACGATGTCGGTGGCCTCCCCCACCCCACGCGCGAACAGCTCGGTCGACTCGAACGCGGGCGTCTCGATGCGGCGAAAGCCCGCCGCGCCCAGGATCCGCCGCACGTGGGACTCCAGCTGCTCGCGGCGGGCCGTGTCTGCGGGCAGGACGTCGAAGGTCCCTCGGGGCGCCTGAATCATGCTCTCGTCCGTGCGGGACGGGTCACTGCTGCGCGAGCTCGCGCAGGAACGGGTTCGTCGCGTGCTCCCGGCCGATCGTCGTGATGCCCATGTGGCCCGGATAGACCGTCGTCTCCTCCGGGAACCTTGACACCAGCGAATCGATCGAGGCAAGCAGCGTCGGCCAGTCGCCGCCGGGAAGATCGACCCGTCCGACCGACCCCTCGAACAGAACGTCACCGGAGAACAGGGCCCCATCGTCGGCGAGCGCGTAGGTCACGTGCCCCGGGCTGTGGCCGGGCGTGAACAGCACCTCGAACGACAGGCCCGCCAGTTCCAGCGTCTCGCCGCCCTTGACGGTCTGGTCGGCCTCGTAGCTCTCGAACGGACCGAAGCCGGCCCAGGGCACGAAGTCCATGATGTTGGCCAGCACATGGCGCTCGAGCTCGGGGCACACGACCGGCGCGCCGGTCGCCCTGGCCACCGGCGCCACCGCGCCGACATGATCGAAGTGCGTGTGGGTGAGCAGGATCGCCTCGAGCTGGTCGATCCCGAGCGCTCGGAGCGCCTCGAGCAGGCGGTCGGCCTCGTCGCCGGGATCGATGATCACGCCCCGCTTCGAGCCCTGCTCGCGCACGATGAAGCAGTTCTCCTGCACCGGGCCGACGGTGAACATGCGAACATCGATCATCGCGCGTCCCGCTGTCGCTGCCGGCGGCGGTAGAGGAACGTCTCCAGGTAATAGCCCGCGGGCACGTACAGGATCAGCGCGAACACCGCGAACACCAGCGCGGGCGCGACGCGACCCTTGTTTGTGATCAGCAGGAAGATGAACATGATCGCGGCTGCCAGGGAGGCCCGGGTCAGTGACGACTTCCAGGTCGGCGGGGTGTTCAGACGCCTCTCGCGCGCGGTCATCCGCGACTGCTTCTTACGCTCCTCGGCGGTGGGCGGCCGGCCGGTGCGGCCCCTGGACTGGATCGTCCCCGCAGCGGTGCCGCGATGCTTGGTCCGCCGCTTGCGCTTGGTCTGGGCCATCGTCCGAGAGAGCTTAGTCGGCCTGCGTGCGCGTGGGTCGGAGATCTGCCAGCACGTCCTCGAGGATCCGCTTTCCGCGCACCGGCACGTCCTCCGGGAAGCCGCGGAAAGCGGTCCGCGGGGCGAGCCCGACGAGCTCGGCTCCGCTGACCGGCGCGTGTTGCGCAACTGCGGCCACCACGTCGGCCAAGGTGCTCGCGCGATGATCCTCCACGTTGGTCGAGACCTGAGCCAGCGCGAGCTGATCGAGCCACAGGCCGATCGCCCGGACCCCAGGGAGGCCGTCCGGCCCACCCTCGCGGATGCGGGCCGCGATCCGCTGGGCGTCGAGCAGCGTGGCGGGAGCGGCGAGCTCGACGTTGAATGCCACCAGCGGCGCCCTTGCCGCCACCAACACCGCCCCGCCGCGGGGATGCAGGCGACGAGGACCGAAATCAGGGGTCAGCTCGCCGGCGGCGACGCGCGCGGCCAGTGCCGCCGGACCCCCGCGACGGAGCTCCGCGCGGGTGCGGTCGGCGGCCAGCGCGCCGTAAAGGAAGACGGGCAGCTCCAGCTGGTCTCCCAGCAGGTCGGCGAGCACGAGTGCCTCGGCGCAGGCGGCGCCACGGTCGGCGTCGTCCAGGTAGACGATCGGCGCGACGTCGATCGCGCCGACGCGCGGGTGGATGCCCTCGTGGAGGGCGACATCGACTCGCTCGAGCGCCTCCCGGGCTCCGGCGAGAACCGCCGGGGCCAGGCTTCCGGGCGCCCCGGCCAGCGTGAACACGCTGCGGTGGTGGTCGTGATCACGGTGCACGTCGAGCAGCAGGTCGCCGAACGCGCCTGCGATCGCGCCGATCGCGGTGTCGTCACGCCCCTCGGAGACGTTCGGTATCGCCAGCAGGAGCGTCAAGCGCGTGCGTGCCGCGGCGTGTCGAGCACCCAACGACCAGCATCGAGGACACGCTCGCCGTCGATCTGAAGCGTGGCGTCGGTGACGACGACGTCAAGGTGGATCGGCACCGAAACCGTGCCGCCGATGCCGGCGCTCGCGCCGAATGCCACGTGGATCGTCCCCAGGATCTTCTCGTCCTCGAGGACGTTGCCGGTGAGCGTGGCGCAGTCGTTGGTCCCGATCCCGAGCTCGGCCAGGTTCGTGCCGAGTTCCCCGTGTGCAGTGAGCAGCTTCAGGTACTCCGGACCGAGCCCGCCCCGCCCGTCGACGATCCGGCCCTCGCGCACGGTCAGCGTGGCCGGTTCATCGCTCAGCCCGAGCGGCGCGAGGCTCGAGGCCACGATCTCCCCGCTGCCGCCCAGCGGCGCGATGAAGCCCTCACCGCATGGCAGGTTCCCGAACGCGCCGCGGGCGGTCAGATCGCCGTCGTCGGCGATGCCCTCCCGCCCGCTGAGATCAAGCGTCAGGTCGGACCCCCGGGGACACGTGACACGCGCGGATCGCCCGTCCTGAAGCAGCGCGGCCACCGCGCGCGAGCGCGCGGCCATCAGCTCGAAGTCCACCCGCATCACCCGCGCGAGCATGTCCTCGGTCACCCCCGGCATCGTCGCCCCGCGCGCGCCAGCGTCACTCGCGCGCTTGCGGGCAGTGGTGTGGCTGAGCGATCGGGAAGTCGGGGCGATGAAGACGTCGCTCGCGGCCAGCGCGGCGGCCAGCGGCGGCGGCGGCTCCGTGCCGTCGGTCGCCCGCTCGTCCATGATCGAGAGAACCGCGTCAGCCCCGGCCCCGCTCGCCACATCACGCAGCGCCTCACCGATTCCTCGCGTGGCCGGATCGACGATCACGAGCACGCTTTCGCCGCTCTTGACGCCCAGGCAACGATGCACCACGGCGTCGACGGCTGGACCAAGATCACCCACGCGTCCATGATATGCAGCCGCGGCCAACCTCCGGGATGGGCCGCGGTCGCGTCGCTAGACTGCGCGGCCGTCGCCGGAGTAGCTCAGTCGGTTAGAGCAGCGGAATCATAATCCGCGTGTCGGGGGTTCGAGTCCCTCCTCCGGCATTCAGCTAGTTCGGGCAAATCCGTGGAAGTCGGGCGGATTTGCGATCGTAGAGGCTGCGTGCATCGGTGCCCAACGATCCTCTACAGACACCAGCGGCGCTGACAGTCCTGTCCATATTCCTGTCCACATTTCAGGGCTCTATGTCACCGATCTCGGCGGCGAGGTAGGCCTCCAGCTTCTCGCGCGCGGTGGTGCCGCGCGGAACCGGCAGATTCTTGATGTAGCGGCCGGTCGTCACCAGGTCCGCGTGCCCCAGATACTCCTGGATCTGCTTGAGGTTGTAGCCGGCCGCCATCAAGAAGCTGGCGTACGTGTGGCGCGCCTCGTGAAGCGTCACTCGCGCGAGGCTCGCCTTCCCCCAAGCCTTGTCGGCGCGCGCTTGCCACTTCCCCGATAGCAC